>JAAYRF010000292.1 GCA_012518905.1 Bacillota bacterium
ATTAGGATTGACCATTGGAGCCATCAATCCCAACTTGTTTCAAGAACCGGAGTACAAATTGGGAAGCCTCTGTCACCCGGATCCGGCTGTGCGCGGGCAGGCAATAGAGCATGTGCTGGAATGCATAGAGATAATGAACACAACAGGGTCTAAGGTATTGAGTCTTTGGCTGGCTGATGGAACCAACTACCCGGGTCAGGACGATTTTCGCAAGAGGAAAAAGCGATTAGAAGAGGCCCTAAAGGAAGTGTATCGGGCTTTGGCCGACGGCCAACGTCTGTTAATTGAGTATAAGTTCTTTGAGCCTGCCTTTTACCATACTGACATAGCTGATTGGGGCATGGCTACTTTGCTAGCTATGAAGCTTGGCCCCAAAGCCCAGACTTTGGTGGACCTTGGACATCACCCCTTGGGTACCAATATCGAGCAGATAGTGGCGTATCTCATTGATGAGGGCAAGCTCGGCGGCTTTCACTTCAATTCAAAGAAGTATGCCGATGACGATCTGACAACTGGCTCGACCAATCCTTATGAGCTGTTTCTGATATACAATGAACTGGTGGCTGGCGAGGATGATCCTGCAGTAGAATTGGATGTAGCTTACATGATAGATCAAAGTCACAACGTCAAGCCCAAAGTGGCTGCCATGATCCAGTCTGTAGAGCAGATACAGATGGCCTATGCTAAGGCGCTCTTGGTAGATCGCAGAGCTCTTTGGCAAGCACAGCAGGAAGGTGATATTATCGGGGCTGAGACCATATTAAGGTCTGCTTTTGACCTCGATGTGACTCCTTTACTGGTACAAGTTAGGCAGGAAATGGGAGTACCCCCCAATCCGTTAGTTGCCCACAGAGAGAGCGGTTACGCAGTAAAAACGGCGAGAGAACGAGGATAATACAAGAATAGATGCCTATATTTGCCGGGGAGCGTTTGCTTGCCCGGCTGTTTATATACCCAATGCGACATATGTCTCGGGGCCGACTCTACCGTCAACCATAAGGCCCATTGTCTCTTGGAAAGCTGCTATGGCCCTATGGGTAGCTTCATCGAAGTATCCATTGGTAACGCCGTGGAAATAGCCTAGCTTAGCGAGTCTTTTTTGAACTAGTAAGACATCAAGACCCCGACAATTAAGTGATAGCGCTCGCTGATATCTGCTTGTGGACAAGTTCTGGATTGTGCGCTCTTTGTCACTTACTATGGTTGCACTGTGAGAGTTAGGTCCTCGTCCCTTGGTAGCTGAGACAGGTGGCACTGAACTCCAGGAAAACCCAATCAGGCCAGGAGCATTTTGCAGCTCGGCATGGCCCAACAGGGCAGTAGTTGCGCCCAGAAGAAAGCCTAGGAGAGCGAAAACCGGATGGGGTCTCCTTCTAAAAGCCAAGTGAATCACCCCATTTGCCGCGTCATTATGATTGGCGAACCCCATAACCCACATTATCTATATGCCTAGGTACACTGCGTTAAGACCACAATGACATATGCACCGTTAGATTGCAGAGGAGCATCCTCGTCAACGATGTAATGATCGGCAAACGGGAGAGGAAAAAAGGCCTCGGGTGTACAAGTAATGATAGAATGATCTGTGGTAACAGAAATCCGCTACTTGATACCGGTACGAGGAGGATAACAATGACTGGCAGAGACCTTTTAAAGGCGCTTTCCGGCGCCAAGGGTGTATCTGGTTATGAATCGGACCTAATACCCCTTCTCACTGAGGCCTTTATGCCCCTTATTGATCAGGCAAGAGAAGACAAACTCGGCAACCTGATCATGCTCAAGGAAGGCAATGGGCCCGAACCCCGTAAGAAGATCATGCTGGCTGCCCATATGGATGAAATCGGCCTTGTGGTTACCGGCTATGAGCCCGGGGGTTTCTTACGGTTCGCAAATATCGGTGGTATAGACGACCGAGTCCTTTTGGCTCAGCGAGTCGTGGTCCATGGACGAAAGGATCTTCCCGGAGTAATCGGTGCTAAACCACCCCACATTCAAGAGCCGGGGGAACAAGAAAAGACCGTCAAGATGGAGGACCTCTTCATAGATGTAGGTCTAGAGGATGAAGTGCTCGAGGAACTGATAGCCATCGGGGATATGGTCACGTTGGCTCAACAGCCTGTAAACCTGCAAAATGACCGCTATGCCGGCAAAGCCATGGATGATCGGGCGGGAGTTGTCGTAATGTATCTTTGCTTAGAGGTCTTAGCAAAATTGTCCCATTCCGCCGACGTATATGCTGTGGCAACTGTCCAGGAAGAGGTGGGAATTCGGGGGGCTACAGTGAGCACCTATGATATCGTGCCTGATATCGGTATAGCTTTGGATGTTGGCCATGGGGACATACCAGGGGTACCTGAATCCGATACACTGCCCTTGGGCAAGGGACCTGGCATTGCCATTGGACCGCAAGTACACCCTAGGATCTATGACCGATTGGTTGAGGTTGCCAAGGAATGGAACATACCGTACTCCATTGAACCGTGTACTACTCCCCGGGGAACCGATGCCTTTGCTATCCAAGTGACTCAAGCAGGTATTCCTACTGCGTTGATCTCTTTACCTCTTCGGTATATGCATACACCGGTGGAGACCCTGGAGTGGAAGGATCTGGAGGCAGCCGGAAGGCTATTAGCTATGTTTATTTGTGCCATAGATTCGGACTATGTGGAGGGATTACAATGCTTCTAGCTAGGCTAAGCGAGGCTGCTGGGGTCTCTAGCCAAGAGACAGAGATAAGGGGTCTAGTTAAGACTGAGGCAGCTAAACCGGGCGTAGAGATACAAACCGATGCTTTGGGCAATGTCATGGCCTACAAGCGTGGCCGCAAAAATGGTCCTACCATAATGGTCGCTGCCCATATGGACGAAGTTGGTCTCATGGTCGTAGGGGTGGAGAATTCTGGTCTTTTGCGATTCAAGCCAGTTGGAGGTATTGACCGCAGAGTCCTGGTGGCTAAAGAAGTATTGGTGGGACCGGATCGAATACCAGGAGTCATCGGCTCTAAGCCCATCCATCTGCAAAAGCGCAATGAACGCAACACTCCCCTTGAGTGGAATGAGCTTTATATTGACATTGGAGCCAGGAACAAAGATGAGGCAGAAAAACTGGTTCCCATAGGCACTACCGCCATTTTCGCTACTACTTTCGAGAGTCTGTCGGATGAGATCATCATGGGAAAGGCCTTTGATGATCGGGTTGGCTGTTATGTATTGCTTGAGCTTCTAGACGAAGAGTACGATTGTAACTTAGTGTGCGCTTTTACCGTCCAGGAGGAAGTGGGGTTAAGGGGCGCCAGCGTAGCTGCCTACGGAGTAAACCCTGATTTGGCATTAGTAATCGAAGGCACTACTGCCTCTGATGTGCCGGGAGTCCCAAGTCATGCCCATGCCACTACAGTGGGCAAAGGGCCAGCCTTGACCGTAATGGATAGAGCCACAATCCCTGCACCGGCACTTGTGGAAATGCTCAAGGATGTAGCTGCCCAAGAGAGTATACCTACCCAATTTCGGCGAGCCACAACCGGTGGCACAGATGCCGGTGTAATTCGGCTTACCAAAGGTGGCATTCCCGTAGCAGGGGTCTCTGTACCATGCCGTTATATCCACTCTCCGGCTTCTGTGGCTAGCCTACGGGATATAGAAGCTACTATCCGCCTAGTTAAGGGATTCTTGCAAAGATATTAGCGGGAGGAATATCAATGGAAAAGATGGTTAAGCAGTTAGTGGAAGCTTATGGTCCAGCTGGTGAGGAGCAGCAAGTAGCCAGCCATATCAAGGATGTAATCGAGCCTTTGGTAGATAGAGTCTCCGTAGACGAGCTCGGTAACGTCATAGCTATCAAAGAAGGCCCCGCCGGCGCCAAGAAGATCATGCTGGCGGCTCATATGGATGAAATCGGGGTAATTGTCACCGATATCGATGATGCCGGATTTCTGCGGTTTGCTAACATCGGTGGCGTCTCTCCCTTTACCCTTATCGGTCAAAGGGTAAGATTCGCTGATGGCACCGTAGGCGTATTCGGTTACGAAAAACTAGATGGGATGAAAGACCTCAAGCTAAACAAAATGTATGTTGATATCGGTGCCACCTCCCGCGAAGAGGCAGAGGCCAAGGTGGGCATCGGCGACAAAGGAGTGTATCACCGGGAGTTTATCGGGCAAGGTCAGCGAGTAATAGCTAAGTCTTTAGATAATCGCATTGGGTGCGCTGTTCTTATAGAGGCGGCCCGGCGACTTGAGAACTCTCCCCATGAAGTATATTTCGTCTTTACTGCCCAAGAGGAGGTAGGGCTTAGGGGAGCGCGAACCGCAGCCTACAGTTTAGATCCTGATTACGGTATCGCTGTGGATGTCACAGATACAGGTGATACTCCTGAGGCACGGCGTATGGCAGTGTCTTTGGGCAAAGGAGCTGCTATCAAGGTTAAGGATTCGACAATTATAAGTCATCCGCTGATTAAAGACCTCTTGGTGAATACAGCCAAAACTAAAGGTATCCCTTACCAGATGGAGGTTTTAGAACGGGGCGGCACCGACGCAGGACCAATCCATCTTACCCGAAGCGGGGTGCCCACAGGGGCGGTTTCTATTCCTTGTCGGTATATCCATACGCCTTCGGAAATGGTGGATCTACGCGATGTTGAAAACTGCATCCAACTGTTAGTTGCCACCTTAGAAGGCCCATTGCCATAAGTTTCTTGCCCTAGAGAACGAATGTCCTTGCTCGGCAGGGAATGGTGCCCTCTTGTGGAAGTTCACGATAGGGAGATAAGGTTTCTTGCGAAGGGCCAGAACTTTTGAAGGATGCCCCAAGTACAAGGGAGGAATTTCATGAGACATTATGAAGCATTTGCCAAGATCGCGTGTATTGCTCTGATCCTCGTGCTGGTGCCCTTTGGTCAGATCAGTTTTGGCCAGGAAATTCGTCAGATCCATGTCCGGGGAGAAGGCAGTATCAGTGTGGATCCCGACCTCGCCTATGTAAGCCTTGGTGTGGTTACTCAAGCGCCGGTGGCAGAAGAAGCCCAAGCGAAGAATGCCCTTAATATGCGCAACATCTTTGTTGCTCTAGAGGAGCTGGGCATTAAAGGTGACGCCATCGAGACTAGCTACTTCAATGTCTATCCTATCTATAGATACGATCAAGAAAAAGGCGATCAGTTGACAGGATATCGGGTCAGCAACAGCATTACTGTTTCGCTGGAAGATCTGTCTTTGGTCGGTGAGGTAATCGATAGCGCCATTGCTGCTGGAGCCACCAATGTTAACGATGTGCGCTTTACCTTGGCCGATGAGCAACCTTGGCGCGATAAGGCGCTGGCTGCCGCAGTAGAAGACGGACGCCGTAAGGCAACGGTCATGGCCCTTGCAGCTGGGGAAAAGCTGGGTCTTGTGATGATGGTCCGGGATCCTGGCACTCAGTTTACACCCTACTATGCAGGCAACCAGATGTATGCCAGGATGGCCACATCGGAAGGGCTGGCACCTACTCCAATCCAGCCTGGGAAACTGGAGATTAAGGCAAGCGTAGAGATGGTTTTCGCCTTGGAATAGCACTTCAATTATTGTATGACTTCGAGGGGGGCGGCTTGTGGTCGCCTTCCTCTTAACCTCACAGAGTATCTTCGCTCACATCGCATCTGTATCTATGCGCATTTAGTCATTTGCCAAGAAGTTTCTTAGGGTACGCCAAATCTAGTTGCATACTATTCAAGTTGCCAGTGTGGCCATTATGGCTATTTTGGAGTACTATAGAGATCACAATAAGTTCTACAGGGGGAGTGCAGTACATGAGTCAGGACAACCTAATCCCAACCAACTCAGCTCCCATAGTCAAGCAACTGGCTGCTATCGCTGGAGCTTTAGGTTATACTATAGATAGTGGGGACAAGATTGTTCCCCGCCCGGAAAATATCATAGATCTTCTGAAGGATTTGCGGAGTATCCTATTTCCCGGCTACTTTCGGCCATCACACAATGGCCATGATGTAGTTTGCATGCTGGAGCACATGGGTGTAGTCTACTGGCGCTTAGCTGGTCAGATCCACAATACCCTGCACAGTACGTGCTCACACATATGCGATTCCACAGCCATTGCCTGTCCGGTGATGGAAAAGAGTTGTCAGCTATCTATGGAGTACCTTCAGCGATTGCCTGATATCCAATCAAAACTGCAGAAAGATGTACAGGCTGCCTATGACGGTGATCCTGCCGCGACCAATCTTGAAGAGATCATACTCTCGTATCCAGGCGTATACGCTATTACCGTTCACCGGTTGGCCCATGAGTTTCATAGGATGGGTCTAGTCCTTATAGCCCGGATCATGAGCGAGTACGCCCACTCAACCAC
>JAAYRF010000293.1 GCA_012518905.1 Bacillota bacterium
CGATCATCAAGGCGTTTTTCATCTAGGGCAGGCTTGAGATCTATGAGCAATCGCAGTTCCTCTCCGGACCGCAGACAAGGTGAAACTAGGCGACTGAGAGTCAGGATAATCGGGCCACTTACTCCGAAATGGGTAATCAGCATTTCGCCAAACTCTGACCCTAATAGTCTCTCTCCACCATAGATGCTGGCACGCACATTGCGCAGATTCAATCCGGATGCATCCTTTACCCATTGTTCTCTGACTTTGAGAGGAACCAGAGCCGGGAAGATAGGTTCGATGCCGTGCCCTAGGCGCTCCGCCATCCGATAGCCGTCACCAGTGGAGCCTGTCTTAGGATAGGAAGCACCGCCAGTGGCCAGTATTACCCTATCAGCTGGTATTTCCTCGCCATTTTCCAGCCTTACACCTGTCACCTTCGCCAAGGACCTATCTCCATTCCCGTCGTAATGAACTAGAATCTCCTCTACAGTGGCATTATACTTAATGAGGACTCCCGCTGTCTCTAGATATGTTCTTAAGATCCTTATGACATCCCTTGCCTCGCCGGAAGCGGGAAACACCCGTTGACCCCGTTCTACAACCAGATCTAGTCCCCGCTCGGCAAAAAACCTCTGGGTCACCGCAGGAGGGAAGCTATGTAAGGCACTATACAAGAACCGACCTCCGGTACCAAAACGGGCCACCACTTCCTGGATGGAGCAGGCATTTGTCAGGTTACAACGTCCCTTCCCTGTGATCAATAGCTTCTTTCCTAAGCTTGCATTCTTCTCCAGAAGCAGTACTCGAGCACCCATTTGCCCAGCTGCGCCCGCTGCCATCATCCCAGCCGCTCCGCCACCGATAACCACAATTTGCCCCATGTGTTCATTGTTCACCTCTATCTAGTCTTGACTGCCACCCTAGCTTGGGCCGCGAAGGCCCTGAGTTCCCTGACTTCCGCTGACCGCAATCGGCGGTATTCACCGAGGGGCACCCCTTCTAGGTCCAACGGACCCATCTGAAAACGTTTCAGGTAGACTACGGGATGCCCGACAGCTTCACACATGCGGCGGATCTGTCGATTCTTCCCTTCGTGGATCCCAAACTCTAGTATACTGCTATTGGGCAGCTCTTTTAGCAGCCTTACCCTGGCCGGGGCTGTCAGACCATCAGCCAGTCGTACACCACTTTGCAGACGCCCTATGGTCCTGAGATTAGGTAGGCCCTGCACTTCTACCAAATAGCGCTTTTCCACCTGATATCGTGGATGCGTAAAAACTAGGGCTACATCGCCATCGTTAGTCAAAAATACTAGTCCTTCGCTATCAAAATCTAAACGCCCCACAGGATATACTCTTTCCCGGATGCGAGGGAGGAAATCTAGCACAGTAGGACGTCCTCGAGGATCGTGGCAAGTTGATACTACTCCCTTCGGTTTGTGTAAAAGGTAATAGACTTTTCTCTCCGATGGGCGTACCAGCTCACCTTTGACTTTGATTACGTCTTTGGCAGGATCGACCTTGACCCCCAGAGTGCGAACGATCTCACCGTTGACCTCAACTTGACCAGCCAGGATCAGCCTTTCACTGGCTCGACGAGAGGCCACCCCACTTTGGGCCAAGACCTTCTGCAATCTCTCTTTAGTCAAAATATTCCTCCTAACCAAGGCTGATTTTCTCCTCTGGATAACGATATCGTCCTGTTCCCGTTTTGTTTTGGCTAAAGGCCAAAGCCAGCGTCATGGGTCCAATACGACCAGCAAACATGGTGGTCATGAGCAAAAGCTTGCCAAGGGGGCTCAAGCTTGGCGTTATCCCTGTGGACAGGCCCACTGTCCCGAAAGCCGACACCACTTCAAACATGGTCACCATCAGGCTGTTGTCTTCAGTCACCAACAATATACCGGTTATGGCAAAGATCAGAAGCAAAGACAAAGCAACTATAGTCACAGCTTTGGCAAAATCGCCCCGAGGGAGACGTCGTTCGCCCACATTGACATCTTCTTCTCCCTTGATCACTCCTCGAAGGCCAGCGAGAATAACCACCACCGTGGTTACCTTAACACCGCCTCCAGTAGATCCTGGAGCAGCCCCGATGAACATCAGGCCCATCAGGAGAAACAGCGTGGCTTTGGAGAGAGCGGCAGTGGAAAGTACACTAAACCCCGCAGTCCGAGGCGTGACCGCGGTGAAGAAACTCGCCCAAATCTTGTCGTGCGCTGATAAACCCCCTAGGGTGGCAGGGTTGCTCCACTCCAGAATCCCAATGGCTGCCCAACCAATAGCTATGAGCAAGACGGTAGCTCGTATTATAATCATGCTCTGTAGGCTAAGTCGCCTCCAAGACCTCTCTTGATACAGTTCAGCCATGACACTAAACCCAAGGCCACCGCAAATGATCAGCAATGCAATGGTAAGAACCACCGGATGTGATAATAAGTAGCCTTCAAGACTGTTGCCGGTAATATCAAATCCGGCATTGCCAAAAGCAGATACCGAATGGAAAACAGCGAAATACAAGGCTTTTTGCCACGGCATTTCTCGAGTAAACCAAAACCACAGGGAAAGGATCCCAATACCCTGAATCACCGAGGTGAAAGCGATGCAATAACGAACCAAGCGCACCAGTCCTGCAAGATATCCTTGATTTAGATCCTCCTGCAGAAAAAGTCGGTCCCGTAAGGTAATCCGTCTGCCCATGATCAAAGCAAACAGGGTAGACATGGTCATTACACCCAAAGCACCTATTTGCACCAAAAACAAAACGACGACCTGGCCCATCGTCGACAAGTCCCGGGCTGTATCCACCACACTGAGCCCTGTTACACAGACAGCCGAGGTCGCCATGAATACTGCATCTAGGGTACCCATACTCTTACCTTGCACCGTCGCGGCAGGCAAACTGAGCAATAAGCCTCCCAAAAAAATAACCCCCAAGTATCCTAACACCAAAAAACGGGCCGGAGATAACTGGGGTCTATATGATACCGGAAGCTGCAAAGATGTAGTCTTCAACCGGGACAGCATTGCCATTAAGCCTTCTTTCCCATGGTTACGCCATTTATTTGGACCAAGTATACTATACAGAGATTCCCACTGTCAAATTGGTCCTCTACTCTTGCATAACCGATGGTTGGCTAGGGTA
>JAAYRF010000294.1 GCA_012518905.1 Bacillota bacterium
ATGGATTGTTTCTAATCTCAACTTAGGCAAGTGATACTAGGTGAAGATTGGCGTAGAGCAACACTGCCCGCCTCGCAAATTAGCCAACGAGGCGGGCAGCATCCGCTGCTTCAGCATCTACGTCCATATTTCAGATGCATCCGGCAATCCCGTCTGGGGTCCATTGGGCTGCTAGACCTAGGCCTCTTCAAGGCCTTCGTGCCAGATACAGATCAATGGTATCTAGGATAGTCAGCTGGTTCCCGAACTCTTCGATGGCTTTCTGTATAGAACGATAGAATGGCGTCCTTATCGAGTCAGGCAGGGCCCTGTGGTCAGAGTATGTATCCAGAAGCTCAACATATTCGATGCCCGTCATTGTTCGAGTATCGTGATACAGTTTGAACTTCAAGTCAATGAATCCCGTCTGCGCTATCTGTTTTTTGACTGTCTCGTATTTGGAGTTGTAGTCGTTCCTGGCTTTACGCTGAGTCCATTCCGGCAGGAACTCCCTGTAAACTAGCTGAATTCTTTGGTGCAAAGGATCCTCACTGTTTACTGCAGGCCTGTTCCAAAAAAGGCCGAGTGTTCCGCCCGGCTTGAGCAGATCATATGCCTTCTGGTATCCAACCTCGGGTGGTATCCAATGGAAGGCGGTAGCCGAATACACCATGTCAAAGTCAGTTTCGCCTGCGTAATCCTCAAAGGCACAGTGGACGACTTCTAGGTTTGCATAATCCTTAAACTTCTCTCGGGTATAGGCTGCTAGATTATCACCCAATTCAATTGCTATCAATCGGCATCCTGTCTTCAAGAACGGTTCTGTCGCCAAACCTGTACCGCAGCCTACTTCCAGCACCGACTTTGCTTCCGTAATGTTGGCATACTCTTTGATATCATCAAACAAGACCGGCACGTACTTGGGACGCCGCTTGTCGTATTTCACCGCCACTTCATTGAATAGGTGCTTATCTCTCAGGTTTTCCACACTCCCTTGTCATCAACTGAGGCTTACGCTTCATTGGTTGCTTCCAACTCCGCCAACGTTTGTCTAAAGGTTCTGGTTTTCAATCGAAGGCGATGAACGCCTATTCTCGACCTTAGGAAGCGGCGCTGGTACTGCCGTCAACAGCTGCCTCTATACAGAGCCACTGGAGGCATAGAGACCAGTCTGCCGCATTCTATCATTTTGGGTAGATACTCTCATATATCGCCTCTGCAGCCTCTTCGGCGGTGATCTCAGTAGTATCGACCTTGCTTGTGTCCATCTTCCGGTAGTTTCTCAGCCTTGACAAGCTGCGGGCGATAACATCTGATTCTCGCACACCGTTTACCACATCGATGTGCAGTCTTTGCCTTAAAGCCTCTTCGGAGCAGACCAGGGAGAATTTATAGATCGTGCTGCCGCAGGTATCTAATCTGGATAGTAAGCGGTCCATAATGGCCTCTTGATGCATGACCCAGCAGAAGATGATGTTATCGAATCCTGTGCACTTTAGGAAGTTGTTCAGCACATGACAGATGTTGTCTTCGACCATGGCCTTAGTCTCATCGGTGACGGTGAAGGGAGACATGTCCCAGCACCAGTCGCCATCTAGGAAAGCACAGCGAGGGAGCAGCTTCTGAAGCTCTCGACTTGTCGCTGTTTTGCCGACACCCATGGTTCCGTTGATGAAAATCAGGTTCTTCATAGAGATCACCTTATCTTAGCTGGAGCGGACTACCCGCCTTCTTAAGCTGGCTTAAGAAGGCGGGTAGCAAAGGGCTGTATCTGCGATGAGGCATCTCAGCCTCGAATCGCTGCTCCTGTTGTATCCTATTCCACCCCCACGAACCGGAGGAGATTCTTCGAGTAGATCTTCTCGATGGCTACCTGTGAGAGCCCTAAAACCTCGTATATTTCAGTATCGCGGGTCACGCGCTGCTGAGTCTGAAGGGCATTGTAGTCCTCAGCGCGGCTATCTGTTCCGAAAAGGACATTATCTTCCACATCGTACCCTACTGTCAGCAGCTTCCTGAGAGCTTCCTCCCGGTAGATTGGCGGCGTGCCCGGTGTCACATCCACAAAGAGCTCGGTAGAGAAGCCCTTGCGCCTAAAGCCAGTGCTTTGGTATTTGCCATATACAGCGATTAATTCATCACACCAGGGCCAAGAGATGTGGGCAAGGGCAAAACGCAGTCCATGAACTTCCAACAGTGCCTCAAAACCTACCGGACGATTGTACTTGGATGAGTCTGTACCGTCCCAGAGGATCCCCGAATGAAATAGTATCGGTTTTCCGGCTTCTGCAATTACCTTGAATACCTCGAGGGCTCGCTCATTTCCCGGATAGAAGTGATTGCAGATCACCTTAAAGCCGGATACTCCCCTTTCCACGGCTCTCTCCACTTGCTCTACGGCAGAATCTTCCAGGGGATCAATCCAGTAGAAGGGAAATAAATACTCGGAAGGCTCCGTCCAGTACATCACAGATGCCAGCCGTTCCTCTCCGGTAGGTGATTCCCCAAGATGGGGAAAGGATGCCGGTGGAAGCGAGCATAGAATACCTCCATCAACACCGGCCTCCCGCAGCCGATCTAAGAATGTATCACGGTTCCCCTTGCCGCTCATCATATGGATATGACAATCCAGTATCATTTTCCATTCCTCCTGCGGTTTTCCAAGCTTGGTTTTTGTTACCTCTATGTACTTTAGAGATAATTCCGATGACTCCTTCTGGAGGAATGGACGCACTTTGGCAAGAAAGGCAGGAACCCTGAAACCCCCGCCGAATTTATGTGTTGAGGTCTTTATAAGCATTATAAAAAGCGGTGCGAAAGGAAGATGAAAATGAAGTTGAGAAACCTGATGCTGCCGGTAATTTGCCTTATTGTCCTGGCCATGGTACAGGGCGTCGTGGTAGCCAGTGAGCATCCACTGCTCGCAGAAGCCGAAAAGGAAGGTAAGGCCCTATTCTATGCAAATATTACCGGAGTAGAGCCGATCATGGAAGCCTTCCAATCCCAGTACGGCATACCCGCGGAGTACACCCGTATCTCCACGGCAGTTTACGTTCCTACAGTGCAAACGGAGTTTCAAGCCG
>JAAYRF010000295.1 GCA_012518905.1 Bacillota bacterium
CGGCTTGAAACTCCGTTTGCACTGTAGGAACGTAAACTGCCGTGGAGATACGGGTGTACTCCGCGGGTATGCCGTACTGGGATTGGAAGGCTTCCATGATCGGCTCTACTCCGGTAATATTTGCATAAAATAGGGCCTTGCCTTCTTTTTCGGCTTCTGCGAGCAGTGGGTGCTCACTAGCTACCGCGACGCCCTGCACCATGGCCAGGACAATAAAACAAATTACCGGTAGCACCATGTTTCTCAGTTTCATTTTCATCTTCCTTTCGCACCGCCTTTTGCTAATACCCTATAAAGACCTCAACACATAAATTCGGCGGGGGTTTCGGGGTTCCTGCCTCGCTTGCCAAAGTGCATCCATTCTTCTAGAAGGAGTCATCACAAATCTCTCTAAAGTACATAAGAGTAACAACAGCCAAATTTGGAAAACCACAGGAGGCATGAAAATGATACTAGATTGTCATATCCATATGATGAGCGGCAAGGGGAACCGTGATGCATTCTTACATCGGCTGCAGGAGGCCGGTGTTGATGGAGGTATTCTATGCTCGCTTCCACCGGCATCCTTTCCGCATCTTGGACAATCATCCACCCCGGAAGAACGGCTGGCATCTGTGATGTACTGGACGGAGCCTTCCGAGTATTTATTTCCCTTCTACTGGATTGATCCCCTGGAAGATTCTGCTGTAGAACAAGTGGAGAAAGCCGTGGAAGAAGGGGTATCCGGCTTTAAGGTGATATGTAATCACTTCTATCCGGGAAATGAACGAGCGTTGGAAGTCTTTAAGGTGATTGCAGAAGCCGGAAAACCGATACTATTCCATTCGGGAATCCTATGGGACGGTACAAACTCATCACAGTATAACCGACCGGTAGGTTTTGAGGCGCTACTGGAGGTCAATGGATTGCGTTTTGCCCTTGCTCACATCTCTTGGCCCTGGTGTGATGAATTGATCGCTGTGTATGGCAAATACCAAAGCACTCGCTCTAGGCGCAAGGGCTTCTCCACTGAGCTCTTTGTGGATGTGACACCGGGTACACCGCCAATTTACCGAGAGGAAGCTCTAAGGAAGCTGCTGACAGTGGGTTATGATGTGAAAGATAATGTCCTTTTCGGCACAGATTGCCGCGCTGAGGATTACAATGCCCTTCAGACTCAGCAGCGCGTAACCCGGGATACTGAGATATTCGAAGTTTTAGGGCTCTCACTGGAAGCCATCGAGAAGATCTACTCAAAGAATCTCCTCCGGTTTGTGGGAGTGGAATAGGGACTAGGAGATAGTATCAAGGACAGGGTGATCTCTATGAAGAATCTGATCTTCATCAACGGAACCATGGGTGTTGGCAAGACAAAGACAAGCCGAGAGCTTCAGAAGTTGCTTCCTCGCTGTGCTTTCCTCGATGGTGACTGGTGCTGGGACATGTCTCCCTTCACCGTCACTGATGAGACTAAGGCCATGGTCGAGGATAACATCTGTCATGTGCTCAGCAACTTCCTGAAGTGCTCAGAGTTCGATAATATCATCTTCTGCTGGGTCATGCATCAACAGGCCATTATGGATAGCCTACTATCCAGACTAGATACCTGCGGCAGCAAGGTCTATAGATTCTCCCTGATCTGCTCCGAAGAAGCTTTAAAGCAAAGGCTGCACAACGATGTGGTAAACGGTGTTCGAGATTCCGATGCCATCGCCCGCAGCCTGCCAAGACTTGGAAACTACCTGGAGATGGATACAGAGAAGATCGATACTACAGGGATCTCCCCCAAGCAAGCCGCCCAAGTTATGCTTAGGATCATTTCCCCAGAATGATGCGATCCATGGCAATTCGATACCGGGGATCGAGGGAGCACTTTCAGCTACGACACTTGGCTTTGGAGTAGCTGATTGACAACAAAGCATATCGTTACATCGAATCTGAAGTTCGGTCGATGGAATGAGATACATCGAGGTGATCGGCTTACGACGGCACTGATCGACCGCTGCTTCATAATGCCTGCATCTCGGGCTTTACCGGTACTAGCTACCGCTACCGCGAAGCGGTCATAGCAGAGGGGAGTGAGATCACCAGTCCAGAAACGATTAGTCCCTAAGACCCGGAAAGTTAAAAGGGTATAGCTCCTTCCATCTGTTTCGTAGGCTGGAGTCCCCTATGTAGGTACCCCATTGGGGACTCCTTCATGGCTCTCTGCTCCAGGACGAATATACCACTTCCATGCCAAAGATAGCATGCTTTGATGGACTTGCCCATGCTATTCCTATCACTATCCCACATCCCTTTGGCCAGCTTGGCTCGAAGGGCCAGAACACCCGTATATACCATCCTAATGCTATGCAGTATCGCTAGCCACGAGTAACCAACCTACTCACAAAACCCATGCCTCTACACACGCTTGGCTTCCTTAGGCTTTCCCTGCAGAAAGAGACAAGAGAAGTACCAGTAGCCTGAAATGGGATTAGAGATAATCCATTCCACCCTTGACACGACTTTACTCTATTGTTACAATGAACATAACACATATTTCCTTGATTATATTGAACAGTGTTCAAAGGAGGTGGATTAACCATGGCTCCAAGCGATATCAGTTACATACTCCTTAACGCCTACGATGGCCTGACCCCATCTGAGCGCAAAGTCGCCAAATACATATGGGACCATCTAGATACTGTCCCTCACC
>JAAYRF010000296.1 GCA_012518905.1 Bacillota bacterium
GGTAGTAGTCCTTCTCCCCGATACTGGCACTAGATACCTAAGTACTCCGGACCTATTTGACTAAAGCGATAGGGTGGTAGGGAATGCTGACGCAGAAAATCGTGGTTCTTGAAGATATCCTCCGGGACATGCAGAGCGTATTGGTGGCTTTTTCCGGAGGGGTAGATAGTACGTTCTTGCTCAATGTGGCCCACAACGTACTAGCTGACAATGTATTGGCCGTTACCGCTAGGGCAGTCATGTATCCCGCCTGGGAGGTAGATGAGGCAGTAGCTTATGCTGGGGAGTTGGGTGTGAGACATCTCTTGCTTGACATCGATGCTATGGACAACCCGGGGTTTACGGACAACTCTCCCCAAAGATGCTATCACTGCAAGAGGGCGCTGTTTGAGCAATTGCTTGCCGTTGCCGAGCGGGAGGGTCTCAGTTGCGTCGCAGATGGGACCAACAAGGATGATGAAAAGGACTACCGACCTGGCATGCGGGCTGTTCGGGAGCTAGGTATTCGCAGCCCATTACTGGAAGCCAGTATAACTAAGGAAGAGATTAGACAGTCCTCACGGGACTTAGGACTACCAACCTGGGACAAGCCATCTTACGCCTGTCTAGCCTCTCGCATTCCCTATGGCATGGGCATCACACCCGACCGACTTCGGACAGTGGAGCGGGCAGAGGCATGTTTGTTTGAACTTGGTTTTCGGCAGGCACGAGTTCGCTATCACGGGGAGATTGCTCGGATTGAAGTGGCCCGAGAGGATCTGGGTCGGCTCGTGGAATCGGCTCCTCAGGTTGTGGCGAGTTTAAAGAAATTGGGTTTTTTGTATGTTACTGCTGATCTGGAGGGGTACCGGACTGGTAGCCTAAACGCGTCCATATAAACTGGTAGCCCCCTTGCATATGAAGATCGCTGGATATAGTAGTAATTCTAGGAGGGTGCATGACCATTTGGTAAGCACCCTCTGTTCTAGTAAGTTGGGCCTATGCGCAGGAGTTGATCTTAAGCTGGTTGAATACTAGTTACATAGGATGCTTGGTAGATTGGAAGCAAAGGGGGGGATGTCCTTGTTATCCCGCCAGCGGGAATCGCGCATTGTTATTCTGTTATTAACCATATTGGTGGGGGCCATAATAGGAACAGTTATAGGTGAAGCTTTGGGGCCTTATATGCCCATTTTTAACCGCTCTGCCACTATGGGAATTTCGCCTACGGATATCCACATTGGTAGGATTATCACTTTCCAATTTGGGTTCACCTTGCGTTTGAACCTGGCCACAGCTATAGGGCTCATCATCGCTCTTTGGTTATTACGCGTTTTTTGAGTGATTGCCAGCTTGTGGTATGCTATTATTAGGTATACTGTAGGAGCTTGAGCTTTATTAGCAATACAGCTCTTCAGATATTTCCAAGCATCGGTAAGCATGGATTTTGCGAAGGAGTAGGCTAGATGGCCAAGTTGATTTTGGCTTCCGCCTCACCACGTCGGCAGGAGCTCTTGAGTACACTAGGTGTAGAGCTGGAATTGATGCCAGCAGACATCGATGAAAGCTCCATTGAGGCCAAGACACCGGCCAAAATGGCGGAAGCTGCGGCTTATGCCAAAGCTCGTTGGGTGACGGAGCGAGTTAGCAAGGGGATCATAGTCGCTGCTGATACCATAGTATTGCTGGATTCAGGGGAAATTTTAGGCAAGCCCCAAGGAGCTGAAGAAGCTTACCGAATGCTATCGTGCTTGTCTGGGCGGGGACATCGCGTAATTACAGGTGTAGCCGTAGTGGACCCCGAAGCCAATAAGGAAAGAGTCTTTCACGAAGTGACTCGGGTGTTCTTCCGAAGTCTGTCGTTGGAAGAGATAAGGAAATACGTGGCTACCGGTGAACCTTTGGACAAAGCCGGAGCCTATGGTATACAGGGTAAAGGCGCTTTGCTAGTGGACAAAATCGAGGGATGTTTTTTTAATGTAGTAGGTTTGCCTGTACCCAAGTTAGGAGAAGTCTTACTGGAATTTGGGGTCAGTCTCCTATAGCACATGCCTAACGCCAGCCATGCCTTGTATGAGCTTTAGGAGGCATAAGCTTTGGGTGTTGTGATTAGAGATTTGCCGATGGATGAGCGTCCCCGGGAGAAGCTCTTGGAACATGGTTGTGAATCGCTGTCAAACCGGGAGCTTTTGGCAATTATCTTGAGGGTAGGCACTCGTCGGCAATCAGCCCTCTCTTTGGCGGATCAAGTATTGGCCCATTTTGGCTCACTCCGGGAACTTAGAGAGGCCCGCTGTGAGGAACTACAGGCCATAGAAGGTATTGGTTTGGCCAAAGCGGCTCAGATACTAGCCGCTTTGGAGCTGGGCAGGAGGGTACAAGCTTCGGTAAGAATGCCTACTGTGGTAAGAACTCCCCAAGATGCTTCGGATCTTGTAATGGAGCACTTGCGCTATTTGGATCGGGAAGTTATGCGGCTCTTGCTTTTGGATAGTAAGCATCAAGTCATTGCCACCCCGGTGGTATCAGTAGGTACATTGAACGCCTCGATGGTACATCCCCGGGAGATATTTAAGGAGTGTATTCGCCGCAGTGCTGCGGCAGTGATCGCTGTACACAATCATCCCAGTGGCGACCCTTCTCCCAGTTCCGAGGATATTCAGGTTACTAAGCGACTTTTCCAGGCTGGGGAGATACTGGGGATAGATTTGCTAGATCACATAATCATCGGAGATAATCGGTTTGTGTCGATGAAGGAAGCTGGTTTTTTGACATAGAAAGGCGGGGCAATCCCCCGCCCCATAGGCCACAGGGCCGCTTTGGGCAGGAGGTAGAGGGCAGATGATTGCTTTATCGAAGGATATGGGTATTGACTTGGGCACCGCCAACACCCTTGTATATGTACAAGGCAAGGGTATTGTCTTGCAGGAACCATCGGTGGTTGCCATCGAACGGGACAGCAACCGAGTTTTGGCCGTTGGTTCTGAGGCTAGGGAAATGGTTGGTCGCACCCCGGGGAACATACTAGCTGTAAGGCCGATGAAAGATGGTGTTATCGCTGATTTTGATGTTACAGAGCGAATGTTGCGACATTTTATCAGTAAAGCCAATCGACGTCGAGGGATTTTTCGGCCCAGGGTGGTAGTGGCGGTTCCTTCCGGGGTTACGGAGGTTGAGAAGCGGGCTGTTATCGATGCTACCTTGTCGGCAGGTGCTAAGGATGCCAGACTCATAGAGGAGCCCATGGCTGCCGCGATCGGATCCGGTTTACCAGTTCAGGAGCCCACCGGCAGCATGATTGTGGACATAGGCGGCGGAACTACCGAGGTTGCCATTATTTCCCTAGGAGGGATAGTCTCCCATCGTTCTATTCGAGTAGGTGGCGATGAGCTCGATGAGTCCATAGTCCAACATGTCCGCCGTACGTACAATCTCTTGATCGGGGAGAGAACCGCAGAGCGCGTTAAGCACGAAGTAGGCAATGCCTATATCGAGAAAGACCGGGAGCCCAAGATAGCGGAGATACGAGGGCGCGACTTGGTCACTGGTTTGCCGAAGACGGTGACAGTCTCCGATGAAGAGATCCATGTTGCTTTGGCTGAGCCGGTCCAGGCGATCGTTGAGGCTGTAAAAGTGACTTTGGAGCGCACACCGCCAGAGCTTTCCGCCGATATTATGGACAAGGGGATTATCTTGGCGGGGGGCGGATCTTTGTTATGCGGCATGACTCGCTTGCTCAGCAATGAGACAGGCATGCCTGTTCATCTGTCTGAGGATCCGCTAACAGCTGTAGTAAAAGGGACCGGCACGGCTTTGGAGCATTTCGATCTGTTGCAGCGGGTGATGGTTAACACTAGAAAGCTTAGCTAGCCCGAATCAAGGCCCGGGTAGCCGCTTGATGAGGATGAAACTGGATGCGGTGGATAATGGGACGGTGGCCAACGCTTGTTACTATACTTGCTGCCTTTGTCTTGATCGGCCTCATCTATCTAACCGCAGATGGACGTCCCCAGCTTTCGCCTTGGGAACGCAAGATCAAAGACAGCATAGCTCCTGTGTATAGGGTGTTTAGTGGCTTAACAGACTTCACTAACCACTGGGTGGGAGTTATCCGTAACTATAGTCGTTTGCAGAAAGAAAACGAGGTTTTGCTGCAAGAGATAGAGTGGATGAAACGTAGACTCGATAGGGTCGATCAGCTAGAGCAGGAAAACGCTGATCTCCGAGCTGCTTTAGGGTTCCATTTTACCAGAGATCACCAGCCTGTGGCTGCTGAGATAGTAGCTAGATCACCCTCTAATTGGTTTGATAAGGTAGTGATCAATCGGGGGGAAGGGGATGGACTAAAGGCGGGTGATGCCGTTGTCACCCCGGCGGGGGTAGTGGGGCGGATATATGCAACGTCTAACACGACTGCTGAGGTGATGCTGATCAATGATGATCGCAGCGCCTTTGGAGCAACTGTGGTGAGGACAGGGGATCCGGTTGTAATTGAAGGTAGTGGCAGCTTGAGCGAACTACGCCTCAAGCCTCTGGTTAAAGAGATTGATGTTCAGACGGGAGATCAGATTGTTACCTCCGCCATGAGCGGCATATACCCCCAGGGGTTGCCGGTGGGTGTAGTGACGGCAGTTGATAAAGGGCAGTACGGCATTTCCATTTCCGCCATTGTGGTGCCCCATGTGGATCTGGCGAGAATCGGACAGGTCTTTGTCCTCAAGTAGATGAAAAGAGTGTTCATAGGGAGATACTACCATGAAGAAACTAGGTATAGTATTGGGTTTGGCTGCAGCGCTAGTGCTGCAATCTACGTTTTTCTCCCTGTGGGCTTGGACGGGGGTTAAACCTGACTTAGTTACTGTGATCGTGATTCTCACTGGCCTGCTTCATGGTCTGGCGCCTGGTAGCCTTGTTGGGTTTCTTAGTGGCCTTGTTTTGGATTATGCAGTGGGCAGACTCATAGGAGCTGGTGCCGTTAGCAAGATGCTGGTGGGAGGCTTAAGTGGTTGGTTGGCTCCCCGTATCTTCGGTGATCATCTGGCTGTGCCTCCCTTGGTTGTCTTGGTGGGTACGTGGTTAGAGCAGTTCGTTTATCTGCTATTAGCCAAGGCATTTGGAAGCAATTTGCCCCTAAGCAAAGGTTTTTGGACCGTGGTGTTGCCCGTTGGGTTGGTCAATGTGGTTTTCGCCTTTCCAATCTACTATGCATTGGTTGCCTTGGGGCAGATACCTCGTCAAGGGGGCTTGGAGGGCTAGTGGATACCAAGACCCGGTTGGAGAGGACTAGAGTTTTTGCGTGGTTTATTCTCATAGCGTTTCTGCTCCTTGCGGCAAGACTCTGGCATCTGCAAATCGCCCAGGGACAAAAATACGCTGCTATGGCGGACGGGAATCGAATAAGGTGGTTGCGTACAGTAGCACCGCGAGGGCGCATTTTCGATGGACAAGGAGTGGCGTTGGCCACTAACCGAGCTTCTTTTACAGTCTCGTTCATGCCCTGGGGATTAGATGCGGCGACCAGAGAACAGGTATTAACTCGGTTGAGCGAACTCTTGGGCCTGACGAGGCCGGAATTGGATGAAGCTATTGCCAAAGGGAGTCGGTACTCCTACGAGCCTATCCGAGTGATGCAGGATGTTTCTCCACAAACGGTGGTAGCTTTGGAGGAATTGCGGTTTGAGCTCCCCGGTGTAATGGTGGAGATGGAGGAGGTCCGGGAATACCCCTCAGGCTCTTTGGGGAGTCACGTCCTGGGATATATGGCTCCCATTAGCCCGGAACTGCTTGATGCTTGGTCCGAAGAGGGGTACTATGGGTCCGATTATGTTGGATTCACAGGGTTAGAGCGCCTCTATGAGTCTATTCTGCGGGGCGAGGATGGCGGCAGCCAGGTGGAAGTCAGTGCCCTTAACCGACCGGTGCGGGTGTTGGAGAGGATTTCTCCGATTCCGGGTGCCGATTTGATCCTGACCCTGGATTGGGAGCTGCAAGAACTGGCAGAGCAATCCTTGGCTGAGCAACTAGCACGGGTACGGGATGCAGGCAAATTTACCAATGCTTATAGCGGAGTTGTGATCGCACTTGATCCTAAGACCGGCGCCATTCTGGCCCTAGCGAGTGTGCCTGGATATGATCCCAACCGTTTGTCTGATCCGGCCGAGCGGAGCAGCTACTACCTTGAACTATCCCGGGATCCGCAGCGCCCTTTGTTCAACCGGGCTGTACGAGGGTTGTACTCCCCTGGCTCTGCATTCAAACCTCTGATTGCTATTGCCGCCTTGGAGGAAGGCAAGACGACGCCGAAGGAGGTTTTCTATGCAGATGACATAGGGCCTTACGGTATTAAGCGATGTTGGACCTTAAATAACGCTCCACCGTTGCCGCCCCACGGGAATATTACTGTAGCCGATGCAATAAAAGTCTCCTGCAATGATTTTTTCTGGGAGTTGGGGCTAAGGCTAGGTATTGAAGCCATTGCCCAGTATTCTCGGGATGCAGGGTTCGGATCTCCGGTTGGACTATCTATGTATCCATCAGAAGAAACAGGAATAGTACCGGATCCTGAATGGAAAAGGCAGCGTTTTAGTCGACGTCCCAGATCCGAGCAAATATGGTATCCAATGGAAACCATGGACGTGGCCATAGGTCAAGGATTCTTGCTGGTTACGCCGATGCAGATGGCCGCGTTTTATATGGGTATAGCCAATAGAGGCACAATCTATACTCCTTACCTGGTAGAGAGGATTCAGTATCCCACCGGGGAAGCTATCGAGACGGCAGAACCTGAGGTAGCGCGGGTGATCAGTGCGACATCGGTAACTTGGGATACGGTAATAAAGGGTATGATCGAGGTTGTGGAAGGTAACGGCACCGGCGCGACAGCTTTTCGTCGCTTTCCCTATCCAGTGAAGATAGCAGGCAAGACCGGTTCCGTGCAGTTGGGTCCCGGCCAAGGGGATGCCCATGGCTGGTTTGGAGGTTTTGCACCGGTGGAGAACCCGGAAATTGTCATAGTAGCCTTTGTAGAACATGGTGGGGGCGGGGCTACAGCAGCGGCTCCCATAGTCCGTCAATTTTTGGAAGGTTATTTTCGTAGGCAATACGAACCGGAAGGTGAAGGGGAGTCTTAAGGGAAACAGTATGATAGGGCTAGAGGGCCTATCTTTGCAGTTTTCAGAAGGAATCAAAATTGATATGCCGAATCTTACAGAGTATGGTGGGCAATTGGTGGTGAGCGGTTCGTGGCCCGTGAATATGTGACCTTCAAGGGGACTAAACACGGACTTGTCCTGTGGCTAGATCCCCACGCAGATTTTAACGATATCTTGGAACAGCTGCGCAAGAAGCTGATGTTGGCGAGAAGTTTTTGGCAAGGTGTTACCGTAGCTCTCAATGAGACAGAGCGCAAGTGCCACCCCGAGGAAAAGGCGCAGCTAGAAGAGCTAATGGGAGAATTCGGTATGGCTTTAAGAGAAGACATGGAAAATA
>JAAYRF010000055.1 GCA_012518905.1 Bacillota bacterium
CCGCTACATGTTGAGACATCTCTGCTACTACTCCGAGGTTATGGGTGATCAGCATGATCGACATTCCCAGTTCGTCTTGGAGCTGCCTCATTAGGTCAAGGATTTGAGCTTGGATGGTGACATCAAGAGCAGTAGTAGGTTCGTCGGCGATTAGAAGTTTGGGATTACAGCAAAGTGCCATGGCGATCATCGCTCTTTGCCTCATTCCACCACTAAGCTGGTAAGGATACTCATCGATTCTCTCTTCGGGGCTGGGGATTCCAACTTTTCGCAACATATCGATGGCAAGGTCCCGGGCCTGGGCATGGTCAACATCTTGATGCAACAAGATTGCTTCTATGATCTGATTGCCAACTGTATATACGGGGCTAAAGGAGGTCATGGGCTCTTGGAAGATCATGGCGATTTCCTTGCCCCGGATTTTCCTAATCTCGGGTCCATTAGGGTCAAGCTGAGCTAAATCTACGTATCCCTGTGGGTTGTACTCATCTCCATAGAACTTGATGGTGCCCTCTACGATCTTGCCCCTGGCTGCTAGGACCCTTAGAATGGAAAGGGCCGTAACACTTTTCCCACAACCGCTTTCACCGACTACGCCCAAAGTCTCCTTCCTACCCATAGACAGGCTGACACCGTCAATAGCTTTGACGGTACCTTCATCAAGGAAGAAGTAAGTCTTTAGATTTGCTACTTCCAGCAGCTTGCTATCCATATGTCTCCACCTTGCCTAGTAGTTTCTAGCGGGAATAGGGGTCTGCCGCATCTCGCAGACCATCACCTAAAAAGTTGAAGGATAACACGGTAATGATTACCATGAAACCTGGAAGCAGGAGCCATGGTGCTAAAGCCACCGACCTTACGTTTTGTGCTTCTTGCAGTAACACTCCCCAGCTAATCACCGGAGGCCGTAGGCCCAGGCCCAAGAAGCTCAGGCTGGTCTCGCCGAGAATCATCCCCGGAATGGAAAGGGTCAAAGACGCGATAATGTGGCTCAAGAAGGATGGGACCATGTGTCTAAACACGATTCGAAACTCGCCTGCCCCACAAATCCTTGCGGCAGTCACAAAATCCTCCTCCCGTAGGGACAGAAATTTACTTCGCACAACCCTGGCCAATCCAGTCCATCCGATTAGTGACAGGATTATGGTGATACCAAAATAGACTCTAAGGGGCGGCCAATGTGGTGGTAGTGCAGCACTTAAGGCCATCCAAAGGGGAATGGTGGGTATACTGCGGATAAACTCAATCAGGCGCTGAACAATAACGTCAAAGGCTCCGCCGTAGTAACCAGAGAAGCCCCCAATGAGGATCCCGAGCAAAAAGCTAATAAGGACACCAATAAGTCCTATGGACAATGATATTCTCGAACCATATAGCACCCGGGAGAATGTATCTCGCCCCATGCGATCTGTACCCCAAAGGCATAGGGTGCCTTCCTTTGCGCCAATAAGGTGTAAATCCGTGGGCCACATTCCCCATAGTTTGTAAGGGTGGCCTTTCACGAAGAAATAAATGGGGTGCTCAATATCCGGATCAGGAGTGTATTTTTTTCTTAGTGTTTTAGGGTCTATCTCACGTTTGTATCCATGGACAAAGGGCCTTAGACTAAAGCCATTCTTACCTACAAAACGAATTCTTTGAGGTGGAGCATAGGTGAAGCGAATATCATACTGATTGGGGTCGTAGGGGGCAAAGAACTCACAAAATGTGGCGAAGAAGTAAGTGGCTATAAGTATTACTAAGCTCACATTTGCCAGACGATGCTTGCGAAATTTCCACCGCATCAGCTGCCATTGTGATGCCACATATATGTCCTCATCAGCCTCAAGATCTTCATCGTCAGTAATTAGGTTAGGAGTATCTGCATCTGGTGTCTGGCTTTCTTCCGCCTTTGATCTGCCCTTCAGGGAGTTCTTCCCATAATCCTCATTACGTGGCATAAAACTCCTCCTACTCATATCTTATTCTGGGGTCTATCCAGGCAAGGAGTATGTCAGATATCAAGGTGCCTATGACCGTCAGAACGCTCAACAGCGTGACAAAGCTGCCTGCTAGATACATATCTTGACTTTGAAGTGCTCTTAAGAGCAAAGGTCCTGTAGTAGGTAAGCTCAGAACCACTGAGGTAATAGTCTCGCCCGAGATAAGATTGGGTAAAGACCATCCAACTGTACTGATAAACGGGATCATTGCGATCCTAACCGGATACTTATAAAGTAGCTTCCTTTCGGGAACTCCTTTGGCTCGGGCTGTCGTTACATATGGTTTATTTAACTCATCAAGTAGGTTTGCCCTGAATGTACGGATGAGCCCCGCAGTGCCGCTCATACCGATGATGATGACAGGGATCCAAAGATGCTTGAGTAGGTCCACGATTTTCGCTCCACTCCAGGCAGCTTCGACATACTTGGGTGAAAAAAGACCACCAACGCTTTGGCCGAAATATGAGTAGGCAATCCACATAAGGATCAAAGCTAGCATGAACTGAGGAATAGCGATGCCGATGAACCCCAAGAATGACACGAAATAATCCCCCGCTGAATACTGACGGGTTGCTGAGTACAATCCGATTGGAAAGGCAACAATCCATGTGAATATCAAGGTACACAAGGATATAGCCACTGTAAGGGATAGCCTCTCCCAGATCAGAGTATTAACTGGCCTATTCCACTCGAAGGACTGGCCGAAGTCGCCGTGGAGCATTCCCCATACCCATTTGAAGTACTGAACATAGATAGGTTGGTCCAGTCCATATCGTTTAGTCAGTGTCGCTATGGTGGCTTCATCTACTGTTTGTCCAGCTTGGCTTAGCTGTGCAATATAGGATGTCAGAAAATCACCGGGTGGGAGCTGAATGATGGTAAACGAGACTATGGAGATGAGGATTAGGGTCGGGATTGCATAGAGGATACGCTCAAGA
>JAAYRF010000056.1 GCA_012518905.1 Bacillota bacterium
ATCAACGTATCAAGACAACGACCACGACAAGGAAGCTCTCCGCACCCTTATTCAGCATTGCTTTGATATGCGTGGAGCATTGTCGATTGTCACGCGTAATGCTGCGGATCACGCCCAGCAACTCGCTCCCCTTTTGTCGCTGGGCTTTACCAACAGGAACCCAGAGAACAGCGGTGAGCTAACGATAAGTAGGGAAGTGGCCAGGTCACTTCCTTCTCCGTTGACCGATGCCTTCGATCGCAGCTACTTCGATTCACTAGTTCACAAGTCCGTGGGATGTACAATGCCGTGAAGCAGGTGTTGACGGACATGGCGCAAAAGGGAGGCCGGGATACCGAAAGGGACCTGTTCTGGCAGCCTGGTGGTTATGTGAAGGTCTTAAGCAGGAAGACGGCCGGTCAACCTTGCCCCGCCTGTGGCACTGTGATTCGCAAGGAAGCTTATCTAGGCGGCAGTATCTATTATTGCGCTGGATGTCAGGCCATCTGAGATATCGTGTTAGTCGTCCTGACTGGGCTCTGAATGGTATACGGCAGATAACCCGAGCCGGATGTAGGATTGCTCGCTATAAAGGTCTAGGTGGCGAAGACGGAAGGTATGCAGTTATGCAGTCGTACTAGGGCGGTTTGATTAAGTGAACATGGTATAGAGTCTACGCGAAATCTGGTTGTTGGCAATGGCGGTTACATCAAGATGGATTATGGGGAGGAAAAAGAGATGGCGGAAGTTATTGACGTACTTAGGAAGAGCTTTCCGTCGCTTCGCCTAATCGGCAAAAGGTATACTGACACCGATAGGGGTCCAGACGGGGGGTATAGCCAGAAGTGGGGCGAATGGTTCGAGAAAGGTTACTTCACCGCACTTGAGAAATTGGGGCCTGCATTGGTCATCGGAGACGCCTATATCGGTTGCATGCGGTGTGCGGGGGAATTTGAGTACTGGATCGGTATGTTCTTCCCCGAGAATACTCCTGTTCCTGATGGTTATAGATGTGTTGATATTACTCCGGGGGATGTGGGAATTTGCTGGATCTACGGTCGCCCTGATACTGGAGAACTCTATGGGCAGGAAGCACATGATATGTGTATGGCGAGGATCAAAGAGGCAGGTTGGCAGATTGCTGACGAGCCATGGTTCTTTGAGCTATACGACTGCCCTCGTTTTACGGCCCCTGATGCGAAGGGCAACGTCATCCTAGACTATGGAGTGTATCTAAAAGAGTAGCGCGTGGGGGCGGATCTCACTGGAGTTTCCCCTGAGATCTTTTTGCTGCGAGTATGCATATGACTGAGCTCAAGATAGAATCATATCGAGCAAGGTGGGGTGGCAGTGCCACCCCATCATCGTATCGGTGGATGCGCTCTAGATCACATGAGCGTCTAGAGCACGCCTGCAAGCGAGGGGATGGAAATAACACAGGAAGAGTTTGTATGTGAGCCGATTATTATCGATCCCAGCTCTGTGTTTCTTGCGCCGTTAGCCCAGGGAGGCCCGGCCTGTCCCCGGCGGTTCACTTGGCGTGGTCAGGAGCATAATGTCATTGCCGTTTTAGAAACAGGTAAGCAGCTTCGGGCACATGATAGCCGGGAGACCTATGTCAAGTCACACTCCTTCCGTATCAGGACAGACACTAATCTAGAAATAGTATTGCGCTGCGATCGACAAGTCCGGGGCAATCCCTGGCGGGTTTTTACAGTTCGACGGATCGTCGGGTAAGTCTTGGCTGTCCTAGGGCGGGGGCCGGCGCTCAAGAGGCATATCTAGACATGCCTCGAGCGCAGTAAGCTCTAGATAGATGAAAACCACCAACGGAGTGACAACAAAGGGTATGCTGAGTTTGTTCTTTGGGGAGGAATAAACACCCTTTGGCAGAAAAGACAGAAGACAAGGCGGATGCAAATATCTGGCAGAGGGGGGAGACGACCAAGATGCAGGCATATGGTCCTGGTTTCGCAAGGGTATACAACAGCAGGTGGTCTGGCTTCGCCCGTCAAGTGGCACCACAGATTCAGGAGTTCTATGAGAGAACAGCGATAGGGCTGACCAACAGGACTCTGCTCGATGTATGCTGTGGTACAGGTCAGCTTGCTGTCCATTTTTTGGAGCAAGGGTATAGGGTCGTCGGCATTGATCTTTCGCAGCCGATGCTTCGCTATGCCGAGGATAATGCCCGCGAGTACATCGACACGCATCGTGCGGCATTCATACAGGCTGATGCCACAAACTTCAGCCTAGGTGAGCGCTTCGGTCTCGTGGTCTCCACCTTCGATGCGCTGAACCACTTAGCCGATGAGCAGGCACTTAGGCAGTGTTTTCAATGTGTTTTCAATGTTTGTGATGGTGTCTTTATCTTCGACTTGAACACTCGGCGGGGTCTTGAGCGTTGGAATGGAGTCAGCATTGATGACAGTGATGACGACACACTGCTAATCATCCGAGGCATCTATGATGGGGAGAGTAATAAAGCCTGGACAAGGATCACGGGTTTTTCGCACACCTCTGATGGGTTTTTTGAGCGCTTCGTCCAGACCGCGTTCAACACCGCGTTTGAGATGGCACAGGTTCGGAAGATGCTGCTGGAGATCGGATGGCGCAAGGTTCACTTTGCACGTAACGGGGAGCTGGCTGTGCCTATTGACGATCCAGAAGCCGAGGGCAGGGTTTTCATTGTCGCTGAGAAGTAGTCAAAGGTCGCCGGGGCATTGGGAGTAGTCTAGTCAAAGCTGGTTTACAGTGTCTTCGAGAACTAGGAGCCTCACTCTGCGTTTGGGTGGAGAGGATCAGCAGACATGAAAAGGGGTGATTTTAGGTGGAATTCATTGGGTTTTTAGCACCGGTAGCCTTCGTGTTTGCCATAGCAGCCTTATCTCAGGTGGGGTCTTTGAAGAAAGAAGTAGAGCAGCTGAAATCCGAATTGGAGAAGCTAAAGAAGGACTAGCTTGGGTTTCTTTTCGCTTTACGCAAAGGCCCTAGGCTTTGCTGGATTGCGCCCAGGGCCTTTCTTGCGTATGCGCCGTAAGCGGTTCACGTAATCTAGACCACTTCTAAGCTATCCTTATCAGGTAAAGCCGGGAAGGATGCGTGGGGCTCCTTTTGGTACCAGTAAGCCACCGATGCAATATCATCTTGCAGAGGCAGGTAACGCCCTCCGGAGCGCCATCCGAGGGCTTGAATTGTGACCCGCAAATCTTCTTCGAAACGGATGGGATCCATGATATGCCAGCGGTACATACCAAAGCGCTGCTGGCTCTGGTACAGCCCATCCGGTTTGATCACCTGGGGCAGTCCCAGAAATGGGGTAGAGTAGACTCCGTATTCTCCTTTGGGGTGCTCCCAATTCCACGCACCGCCAAAGTAGTCTTCAGTGCCGGTGCCGCAGATAGTGGGGAACTCTCTATCACCGTCCATATAGAACTTGATTTCCCCTTCGCCCCACCAGCCGGTGTTATTGACTCCCCAAGCTAGATACGTTCCTACGTAATGCCCCCAGCCCTTGATTCCATCTACTATGGTGTGGACCTCTTTGTAAGGAAGTGGGTTATTGCGTCGCCATTGTGCATGGAAATATGCTGTGTCATCGGGGATTTCAGTTAGGGCATATGTGATTTGGTAGTATAGTACAGTATCTTCATCGGCCAGATTCTCAATTGTTACCCGGGCAGATTTTCTAAAGGGCATCTCCCAGTAGGAGTTCATGCCGCCGGCAGGATTGACCACTATTGGTAGGGAGTTGACATTGGCTCTTTGGCACCAGCCGTTACAGAAGAAATCACCATATGGGGTTTCCACTGATGGCTCTTCTTCTCCATCCCAGTACATGCGGAGAACCAAGCTTCGCCAATTTCCGGGGAAACAAGTCATCCACATATGCTGGATTACCCCAGGCCCTTCAATCTCAGCTAGGGTAAAGGTGCTCTTTCCGGGAATCTTGATGGAGGGCGACACCTTCCACCCTTGTCCAAGATCCCGGGCACAGGCTGCTCCTGTCCCTTCTGTTGCCATTCCACCTTTGCCTTTCTCCCCAGTGAAGTTTTCGGCACTAATGGAGCGAGTCTTCGCCCTAGATAGCCGTGCCAGTCCCCCAAGTCCCATGGCTAGACCGTCGAAACCTTTCATTTTTCTACCTCCATTATATTTGATGCGTGGTCCCGTGACTCCTTGATTAAGAGTCAGAGGCCCCTCTATGGGCTATTACAGAACACCTTTAGTCAGTTCATACGCCCAATCGCCAGGATCTCCTCTGTCATGAGGAACAATCGATGAAAGCAAAGGGCTGAGAACGGTCACTGGCGGCAGTTCGTACAGTTTTGACCAGCTCGACATGGCGCGATTTCACCAAAAAGGGAATGGGTAAAGGAAGAAATACTGAGATAACGGAGAAGAACTAATGAGAAGTGCAGCGAGCAACGCCCAGCCATTGTTCATGTATCGGCAGAGCAGATGAAGATGCCATAGAAGAGGTAGATCGATATTGCAGCAAAAAGGGGAAAGGAGACTGCATGGAGCCATGCCAGAAACCAGAAAGACTACCAGTGAGGATTTGCTTCAGAACTACTGGGACTATCTTCAAAAGGTTTTTCGGGAAGTCCAAGCCAGTGAGAAAAGCGCAGTAGCTTCTGCTGGAAGAAGGATAGCCGAGGCGATCGGGGAAGGGAACTCCCTTTGGTGCTTTGGCTGTACCCATTCGGCCCTTCTGGTGGGTGAGACGGTATATAGGGCGGGTGGACTGATTTTGGCCAACCCGATTTTCGCCCCGGGCCTTTGGCCGGGAGAACGGCCGGTAACTCGCACCTCCAGGATAGAGAAGCTGTCGGGGTATGCAGAGGTCCTTTTGGCCGATACCAAGATCTCCGCGGGTGACATCGTTGTCGTGATATCTACCTCGGGTTGGAATGCAGTACCGGTGGAGTTTGCCCAATTGGCCAAAGAAGAGCGGGGGGCCTGCGTCATAGCAATAACCTCAATGGGCTATTTGGATCTGCGATCGAGTAAGCAAGGCCCTCATTTGAGCGAGATTGCCGATATGGTCATCGATAATCATGTTCCGGTGGGAGACGCTAGTATGGAGCTGAGTGATTATCCGGGCCTGCAAATGGGTCCAGTCTCTACCTTTGTGGGTTCAGCTCTAATCAACGGAATGATGATGGCTGCTGCAGCTGCTTTGGCTGCCAAAGGGATAGAACCCCCTGTTTTCAGCAGCGGCAATGTACCAGGCGGTATGGAAAGAAATCTAGAACTAGTCCGCAGGTATAAAGACCAAATCCACTACATGTGATAGGACAGAAGCTGAGACTTTCGGTACCGAACTGCTCGCGTGTGTACCAGATTCGTACGAGGAAAGGGGGCAAAGCCCCCTTTCCATTTACCGTTGCTCAGTTCAGTAGTCACGAAGTCATCTCGACCAAGCTTGGACGAGCCTTTGGCGAATCTCAGGTTCCATGCTGACAAACTTGTTGGCATCGAAGAAGCAGATGCCGGATTTTCCGCTATCGAGGCAGTACCGGATCTCCTCCTCTAGTCCGTCGATATCGGGGCCAAGGGTTGGATAAATGCCCATGCCTTGAAGCATCGGTATCTTGCCAGCCCACTCTATGCTTTGATCTGTGGTCTTCTTGAACTTGGTCAAATCAGCTTGGTAGTTCATAATAGCTACCGTGTCAAGTAGTTCACGACGGCACCAATCCGGCCAATCTTGGAAGATAGCGATTTCTAGAGTACAGGTATGACAGTGGGAGCTTTCTCCCAACCGACAGTGACCACACCAGCTGTTCCATGTGCTAGACCGACTGATATACTCGGGCCAGCCATTCTCTGGATCAACGTAGTTGTTCTTTTCCGGGGGGAAAAGGGGAGGGAAGACGGCAGCTGATAGCTGTTTGCCACGCTTCCTTACTTCTTTGGAGACTTCTTCCACAAACCTAGTTATGGTATCACAGTTGTATTGGTCCCAGATTGTTTTGTTCTCAGGTCGCAAGATGTCGTAGATATCCAAACCGGTTTTGGCATGAAAATCCTGGACATGGAAATCGCAATAGCATGGTTCATGCATATACCGAATATAGTCCAAGTGGATCCCGTGAACATCATATCTGTCCAGCACCTCGGTACATAACTTCAAGAAGTATTCGTGCGACTCAGGCCGAGCAGGGCACATCCAAGAGGTTGTTTTGGAGCGAGTTCGGCTATCCCTTGTTCGGGCATGCCATTCGGGATGCAGCTCTTGGCCATCACCCCACAGGCAGAACCACGGTTCTACCTTGATGTTGTACCGTTCACCCTCTTCTAGAAATGCACCGAACACATCCCAACCAACCCAGTTCTCCTCGAGGTCGCTAAGCCAACCAACCCGATTATCGTGATCCCGGAACTGCGGATACAGCATGTTGGTGCCGGCTTCTGCTAGGACCTTCATGAACTCCCGGATCTGTTTGCGCCCCTTTGCCTCGTCTGCTAAGTCCCATCGACTACCGATACTACCAACCCACATGGCTCGCGTCTGCACATTGAATTCCTCCTTATGATGGTATAAGCCTATCTGATGGCCTTTCCTGTTTCTGGATCAAATAGATGGGCTTTGCTCATATCGAAAATAAAGGTTTGACTTGCACCCTCTGGCGTAGATAAACTAGTTGGTGCTTGTGCAGTACAGATTCTCCCCTGAATGTCAAAATAGACCATTTTCTGCGCCCCCAGGTATTCTACCACGCGAATCTGAGTGGTTACGGAGTTCTGGGGATCAAGGTGAGATGCTTCTTCCTTTAGGTATATATCTTCGG
>JAAYRF010000057.1 GCA_012518905.1 Bacillota bacterium
AAGCAGTTCCCTTCGGTACCGGCATTGTGGATCAAATGGAGTAACACTAGAGGATATGATTGGGCGAATTCCATCTTTATAGTATAGTCATCGATTTTTTCTAGCTTCATAAGAGAACCGCCTGGCGACCAGATAATGGGTTTCACGGGGGTCAACTCATCATTCAGCACTACATCCTCATACCAGAACAGGATATCGTCAGCAGTAAAAGGATACCCGTCTGACCATTTTATCCCTTTGCGCAGATGCAGAACAAGAGTCTTTCCATCTTCACTGAACTCCCAATCGGTCGCAAGATTCGGTACAGTACTCTTACCATCCAATCCTAAGCGCAGTATCGGTTCATGGTTATTGAGCAGACCACCGTCTTCCATTATCTGTGGCCTTACTGTTACTACACGAGCTGTCCCTCCGTACTTCCCCACTCTCTCCACTGGTGTAATGACTAACGGTTCTTCTGGCAACCGCTCCTTCACTGGGGGTAGTTTGCCTGCCTCCACGCGTTCTGCCAGAATAGGAGCTTCGTTGTAGGACGCGGCAACACCCAAACTACCGAATAGCAGCACCAAAGCGATGATCATCGTTACCTGAATCAATCTAGCCTTTTCTAGCTGCACTTATATTCCTCCTTGTGAGTCTCGGGGTCAGTCATCATCCAACGCCGTTTCTGCCGCGCTTCTTCCTCAGCTAGAGTATCTTGTATGCGTGCTTATGTATCACCTCCTGTTCTATTGAGAGTTACTGCATCCACTGAGCCCAGCATGCTCTACGATGTAAGTGGCTATCAGCAGGTAAAATTCTTAAACTCCTCCAAGTGCTTTTTAGCCTCCAAAATCCCCTCCGTAACCTTTTCTGGCGTTTCGGACCAATATGGATCTTCATGCTCAATACTGATTATCCCGCTGTATCCTGATTTCTGAAGCTCGCTCAGAATTCTATCCCACTGGATCTGGCCTTTGCCTGGCAAGGTGTAACGCCACCAGGACTGTTCCGCCATAGTCCCTGTTTTGGCCAAGAGCTTCTCATCGACAAAAGTGTCCTTGGCATGGAAATGATAGATCCTATCTCCAAATGCCGCTATAGGCTCGTATACGTCGCAAAACTGGAAAAACAGATGGGATGGATCATAAGCCCAGCCCAGACGGTGGTCCTGAATCCGCTCAAATAGAAGTTCATACATATATGGAGATACCGCAATGTTCCCCATTACCGGACAGTTTTCAATAGCTATTCTTACATCATGTTGTTCTGCCAGCTCCAGCATTTCCTCTAGGAACGTGACTACAGGTTCAAGACCTTTCGTCAGACCCGTTGTTACATCTACATCCTGGGGCCTACCGGTAGACGTAATTACCACCGTATCCTTACCTAACTGGCCGGCGACCTTGATCCGTTCCCGGAGGTTTTTGCGATGGAGTTCGGCTTCTTCGGGATCATCAGAAAGAAAGTTACGGCAGTAGATCAAGCCACAGATACTCACATCGTACTTGCTCTGTATATCCCAAAAGAGCTTTATGTCCAGGGGAACAGCTGGCCCAACCTCGAGATGCTTTATCCCATTCTCGCTGGCCCAAGCGGCGATCCTATCCAGATCCCAGCCCACTTGACTCAGGCTATTGGTCAAAAGGCCCAGTCGCATACCTATCACCTCTTGACTCTGTTTAGTCGAAGCTCGTGGGAGCCATCGGCCCGAACCATCTCGTAGTAGTAGAAGAGCTCGTCTTCAAAGGCTACAACATCGATATACCGCAAAGAACCCGAACCATAGGGTGATACCAAGATGGGGCCATCATAGGTGAGTCGCTCGAAATCTCGCATGTTATAGCTAGTGGCAATACCGGTTCTTTCCTCATAGTTTTCGCTCACATCGGCACTGCCATCATAGAAAGCAGTAAAGACCGGCGGCGTGTAGACAACTCCCCCTATGCGAGCGGCATAGGAGTCCCACCCGGACTCAGTAGGTGCAAATACGTCCCCATGCCACTGGAAATTGACGCCATCATGGCTGATCGCTAAGCCTGTACTGGACTTGCATACGCCAGTATTATAAACATCAGCAGTGTCGTGCATTGTTTCTAGCTTATCTTCATCACGCACTACTGGTTTAGTGGCATAGCTTAGGATCATGTAGTACATGCCACCGATGATAAATACCACAGGATCTTTAACACCCTCGCCATTGATATCATCCGCTGTCAAGACTTTGCGCCGGGTCTCGGGCTTGAAGCTCTTGGGATCATCGGCCTCCATAAGATCGGTGCGCCACCTACTATCAGCGGGATCGACATAGCTGATGTATAATCTCCATTTACCATCAAGGCACTTAACCAGAGCCGAACGCTCGATGGATGTTGTATTGAACTCCTCTTTCTTTGCGGACCAAATATCTTTAAAGTGTATACCATCGGTGCTTTCAGCTATGCGACATTCCCCTCCCCGAATAGGTCTAGGGGAACGAATCCGATAGTATAAATAGAACTTGCCAGCCTCATGATCATATAAGGCGCTGCAGGCTCCTTTCCAATGGCCGGGACCTTCTCCATCAGGGGTTAGTACAGTAACCCCATCTTTGGGATCAAACAAGGGGGCAATCCCCAGCCATTTTCTCTCGGGAGCATTTACACCTGCCGCAATTTTCATCTGTATTCCTCCATTACCTTTGTATATTGATATCTGCCCTAAGATGGGTGTCGCTCAAAATAGATGCATCGGGCGACTTGAGGCAAATGACTAGCCCCGGTCCACCACTGCCGTTTCAGGATAGTCCACCACCGTCTGAGAGATGGTGGATGAATAGAAGAACTCCTTTAGAGCTAATGCACCGGCACCAATCAACCCTTGGCGCCTACCAAATTTAGTCTTCACTATGGTCACTTTTTCCGCGGGCACTGAGAACGCTTTCTCTCGGGCTGTGGCCGCCAGTATATTGAAGACGAGATCGCCATGGTTAAAAAGCTCTCCTCCGACAATAACTAGCTCTGGGTTAAAGAGATTCACCAGATTGGCCACGCCTTCACCCAAGAAACGTCCTGCCTGCTCCAAAAGCGTCAGGCAGTACTTGTTGCCGCCTTCCGCCCATCCAATGATAGTCTCGATGGTCAATTCGCCACTGTCTTGCTTAGCTAACTCTTGTAGTAACAAGCTTTGCAGCTCTGGGTCTTTGCCACTTTGAACAACTTCCCATAGGTTGCGGACAATAGCTCTATTGGAGGCGACTGCCTCTAGACATCCCCGTCGCCCGCAGCTGCACATAGGACCATTGGGGTCTATAAGGGTATGACCCACCTCACCGGCTCCGTCATTTACGCCTCGGAAGAGCTCGCCATTGATTAGTACTCCGGCTCCTATACCAGGGCCGACGAAAAAGGAGATCAGGTTAGCGTCCTCCCGGCCCCTGCCAAACATCCGCTCACCTACAGCCATGGCCCGGATGTTGTTGTCAATAATCACTGGCATATCTAGCTTATCTTGAAACCAACCGGCGATGGGAATACCCTGCCATCCTAGATTAATGCAGCGTCGGATAGTACCAGTGGATATTTCCACCAAACCAGGAACCCCTATGCCTAGACCCACTATGCGCTCAGCATCCATAACCCGATTACTGCATATCTTCTCAACAGTTTCCAGGATTTTACTTAGTGTATCCTCTGGCTTTTCATCGTTGGTATGACGAATGACCTGCGCTTCTTGGAGAATGTCCCCTTTCAGATCTAGAAGACCAATACGGGTTGTCCG
>JAAYRF010000297.1 GCA_012518905.1 Bacillota bacterium
ATACCATCGGCAGAAGTACCAGACATAAGACCGACAACTCGCATAGGTCTATCCAAGTTAACAATCACCACCTGTTTATGGCCTAGACTCCAAGTTCAGTTAAAACGTACCATTTTCTAGATTCAACACTACTTCTGCGAACCCTTCCTGTGGAATCTTGGAGCCAGGGTCGCTGGTGAGCGATACAACGTTGTCCCAAAGAGTTGACACAAAGAGTCTGTGATTCATACGGGGCAGCCTAGGCCGCTATGGCAAGCTCCTTCGTGGGCAAGAGGCAACAACTTTCGGGGATTGGTGCAGAAAAGGCGGGAGATCCCCGCCCTCTTCTCGAGAAACCATAGAAACAACAAATGCCTACTTGCCTCTAAAGGCTTTCTTGTATAGCTCCACATCAACTTTCGGATTGTGGTGATGATCTAGCAGCCCGTTAACCTCTTGCTGCACGTCGGTGAGCTGTGTATAGCAGTAGCCCACCACCTCATCCTGCTCCAAAAGGACATCTACCAGATCCGTAATCCGCTGCACCATTTCCTTATAGTCCGCCGCCGCCTTGCCATAGCCCCAACCTTCCACCTGCTGCTCTTCTACCTTTACACCACCGAATTCCGTAACCAAGATGGGAGCACCGTCATAGTCGAACTCCGGCAGCAGAATAAGACGATTGTGGCTAAAGGCTTTCTGGTGTCGGTTTTGTCTAAAGGCCACATACCGCCTCTTTAGATCGCAGGCATCTTGGGTGTACTCATGGATGGTCAGCATGTCGGTTAACGCTTGTTCCCAACCATCATTGCTGACTACTAAGCGGGTAGGATCCAGAGATTTGGTATGGTAGTATAGAGCCATGAGATGGGCGGTGGCCTCCGGCATTACCTTGCCGGCCAGTTGGTCCACGCCCCAGCTCTCGTTGATGGGCACCCAAGCGATAATGCAGGGATGGCTCCGATCCCTAAGGACAGCTTCAGTCCATTCCCGCCGCAATCGCTCAGCACCTTCCACGTCGTATTCGTAGCAAGCAGGCATCTCCGACCAAACCAGAAGACCAAGCTTGTCGCAGAAGTAGTAGAAGTAAGGATCCTCGATTTTCTGATGCTTACGGGTACCATTAAAGCCCATGGCCTTGGTAAGTTCCACATCCCGGCGCAGCTCCTCCACGGAGGTCACTGTATAAAGGCCTTCCACCCAGTAGCCCTGATCGAGGATCAGCCTCTGATAGTACGGTCGATTATTGAGGTAAACCTGCCCCCGCTCCACATGGATTTTCCGCATGCCAAAGTAAGTCTTTAACTCATCGAGGACTTGATCACCTTTTTTAAGTCGCAATACGAGATCATACAAGAAAGGGTTTTCCGGTGACCATAGCTGCGGTGAAGGAACCGAGAGGCTAAGGGTCCCCCGGTTTAACGGGGCATTTAGCCAGCGGGAAATGCGTTGAGGGACAGGTACCTCTTGCGAGGCTACTAGGCCCCCATCTAGGCTCGCCACTATCTCAATGGATAAACCAGCCTGCCACTCACTGAGGGTGTATTCGATAGATAGGCTCTCGGTATCGATGTCCGGCTTGAGATAGATATCGGTGAAGCGAGTGGCAGCCACCGGCTCTAGCCAGACGCTCTGCCAGATACCGGTCACCGGAATGTACCAGCATCCCCATTGCTCCTTGGTGGCGGTTTGTTTGCCTCGGGGCTGGTTGATCCGGTCCTCATCCACAACCCGGACAACCAAGGTATTCTCGCCATCCTGCAAAAGGTCCGTGATATCAAAGGAAAAAGGTACATAACCGCCCTCGTGACAGCCCGCGGTGATGCCGTTTACCCAAACAGTAGCTTCATAGTCGACCGCACCAAAGTGGAGCAAAATTCGATCCTTTCCCCACTGGCTGGGGACCTCAAACTCCCTGGCATACCATACTACCGGATGGTAATCTTGGGAGTTGATGCCACTGGCCGGGGTTTGGTAAGCAAAGGGTACGTTGATCGCTTGGCCAAGCTCATGGCCGCTGCTCCACCATTTTTCCTGCAGGCCAATCTTTTCGTCGTCGAAGTCAAAGCGCCACTTACCGTTCAAAGAGAGCCAACGATCCCGTACTAAGCTCGGGCGAGGATATTCCTGTCTTAAGTATTCCGCCATGTTCTGTCTCCTTTACACTGATTTATCTAGAGCGACCGGTCATTGTCGCTATCTGGGCATATCATAGAGACCTTCCCTCGCCGGTGTCGCATATGCCAAGGGCGTTCGATAACGGCTGGGATTTTAGCTAACCCTTCAACCCAGTCATGGCAATTCCCTTTATGAACTCCCGTTGGAAGAAGAGAAAAAGCACAAGCACCGGGGCAGACGCCAAAAAGGCGCCGGCCATCTGCATACCCCAATCCCTGGCATAGTAGCCAACTAAGGTGGAGATACCCACGGGCAAGGTGTACATCTCCTTGGAAGATAAAGCAATCAGCGGCCACATGAAATCATTCCAGGACCACACTAAGGTAAAGATGGCCAGAGCGGTCAAGGAAGGCCTGGCTAAGGGTAGGATGATCCTCCAAAAGATGCCATAGCGAGAGCACCCGTCAATCCGGGCAGCTTCTTCTAGCTCTCCCGGTATGCTCAAGAAAAACTGGCGCAGCATGAAAACGCCGAT
>JAAYRF010000058.1 GCA_012518905.1 Bacillota bacterium
CATAGCACTGCCCGAGCGAACCTTTGCGTGTTCAAGCTGCGGGTCCATAATAGACAAAGATCACAACGCAGCTCGAAATATTAGGAGTTGGGGCATCAACTCCGGACTAGAGAGTGTAAGACGGTCTGAGGCCGCAGCTCTTGTTTGAACCCAAGAATTTCACGACTTTATTCGTGGGAGTATGTCAACTGTATCACCCCACCCCATCGCGAGATAGGGTCTGACCCGTTGAGCCGCATGAGTGGAAGGGGCCCCACGCTTTCAATCTCTGGCATTCAGAACCTTGCAGAGTTCTATATGTCTCGGCCTATGGCAATCTTGGCACTAAGTATACACTCTATCTCTAGCGGTGACTGGCCGGGATAGGAGGCGTGCTTTCCAACGAACTGACGGAGGAAACGTAATGATAGAAACACCAAGGTACTCGGCTGATCTCACAGGAAATCCGTTACTGTTTACAGAGACCCGTATGACCGCCAAAATGCGCTGCGCGGGGCTGGCCGATGATGAGATTGTGGAGGAGATCTGGGAGCATAATCTCTACCAGCATAATGGGCGAAAGAAACTCCGTGAACGCGCACGGGCTATATTACGACGGCTGGATAAGTTGTCACCTGAACTCCTTGAGATAGTGGCCGACGGACCACTTGATCTAGCCAAGCTTACAGCACTATATGCTGTTGCCAAGTCCAACAGGGTGGTTGCAGACTTCATCATCCAAGTGTATGTGCCCAATGCCAGACTGGCTGAAGGACGAATTGAGCAATCTGACGCAAAAGAGTTCTTCCGGGTGTTGAGAGAGCAGAACGAAGTGGTTGCCGCCTGGTCTGAAGCAACAATAGAGAGGTTGAGGCAGGCAGTTGTGAAAATGCTGGCTGACGCAGGTCTGATTGTCAGCACTAGCAACCCTACCATAGTACGGCCCATAGTCCCTACAAGCTATCGTGAGGCACTGGAGGCCGTAGGAGATGGTTGCTATGCCCAAATGCTGATTGGAGGGATGTAGAATGGACTCGAATATCGGCCTGCGGCTAAATGAATTGGCAGCTAGAATTGATGATGACGCGTTCTTGTTGAGACGGGGTCTTGGCAACGAGGTAGCCGTTTGGATATTCGATTACGACCCTGCCGATGAGATGGTAGTCCGCCAATTTGTCAGCGGCTTGGTTCAAAGCTCCCAGTTTACGGGTTCGCTGCGCAAAATAGCGAGATTTGATCTGTACGACATCGCACTATCCATTATGGAGGAGCGGGGTGTCTTGGACAGGTTGGTTGAGATGGAGAAACGGCGGGGACCTGAATATCTTCTGGAGGCGGTGAAATCCGTTCTTCCTCCAGAGGCCTACGTGCAGGCCATGAATGCTGCCCTGACAGACGAACGGATAGTGTTCATTACCGGTGTCGGAAGGGTATGGCCGTGGGTACGGTCTCATACGATACTGGGCAATATTACCGGTCGACTAGATGAGCTGCCTGTGGTTTTGTTCTTTCCGGGAACCTATACGGGAACCGGTATGAAGCTGTTCAACGTCATAGAAGGTGAAAACTACTACCGTGCTTTTCAGATGGTGCCCAATAGGTGATCATCGGAGGTTTAGCTCATGAAGATCAAAGACATGTTTGTGCAACCCATTGATCGAAACATTCAAGGAGTGATCAAGGCTGGCGAGCGAGACCCAGATATAGTGCGACACGAGCTAGAGGAATACGTTGTTACAGGCGAGATTCGTCGCTACATATCTACGTTCTTTCAAGTCTTCAACCGGAGTATTGATGAGCCTTGGGATAAGATGGGAGTTTGGATCTCTGGATTCTTCGGAACCGGTAAGTCACATCTGCTCAAGATCCTATCGTATCTACTAGAAGATATGGACGTCTTTGGGCGGCGCCCTGTGGAGTATCTAGAGGAGAAACTGGACGATAGCTTCATGGTTGCTGAAATCCGGCGGGCAGCAGCGGTACCGAAGGATGTAGTCCTTTTCAACCTAGATGCCAAGGCGGATTCATCTTCTTCGATAGCAAAGGATACAGTGGTAGGCGTCTTTACTAGGGCTTTCTTTGAGCAACTGGGGTTTTGCTCAAGTCCCATGTGGCTTGGCTACATGGAATGGACCCTGTTACGTATGGGGAGGTATGAGGAGTTCTGTGATGCCTTTCAAGAGGTGGCAGGCGCTCCATGGGTTGAGCGACGGGAGCTCGGCGGGATATTTGAAGAAAGCAACATAGTAGATGCCCTAGTCAAAATCGGATTAGTGGAGGAATCCCGCAAATGGGATTTTATCACTAACTTGCGTAGTTCTTACGAGATGAGCCCTGAGACCTTCGCCAGCATGGTTCAGGAGTACCTGGACATGCGTGGCCCTGATCATAAGATCATATTCCTTGCCGATGAGATGGGACAATTCATAGCCTCAGATACAAAGGATATGTTGAATCTACAGAGTGTTGCCGAATGCTTGGGGGCAGAGTGCCATGGGAGGGCCTGGATTGTCGCCACAAGCCAGCAGGCCATCGATGAGGTTACCAAAAGAATCGTCAGCGAGGATTTCTCCAAAATACTGGGTAGGTTCGATACTCGGCTATCGCTTTCTTCCGCCAATGTCGATGAGGTGATTAAGCACCGTTTACTTCGGAAGACGGTTCCCGCGCAACACACCCTCGAAATGTTCTACTTACAGAAGGAAGCGGTATGTCGGAATCTATTTACCTTCTCTGCCAACACACCGGGCCAGCGGCTGTACGATTCAGCTAAGGAGTTCTCTGACACCTATCCCTTTGTTCCCTACCAATTTGACCTCTTACAGAGCGTATTTGAACAGGTCCGTAGACAGGGTGCGGCAGGTAAACACCTGGCAAAAGGTGCACGATCGATGCTTGCGACCATCCAGGATGCAGCATTGACGATAGCCGGTGATGAGGAAGGAGTGCTGATCCCCTTTTCTACGTTCTACAACTCCATGGAGGAGTTTTTGGAGCCTTCCGTCCGGGAGGTCATCGAGGGGGCGAAGCGGAAGCCCGAACTGCAGTCATTTGATAGTGAGGTACTCAAGGTTCTTTTCACCCTAAAATGGACTACTGACGTGATGCCAGCAACCCTAGACAACCTTACTGTACTCATGGCTTCATCCATCGATGAGGACAAGAAGGCGTTGCGCCAGAGGATCGCAAGTTCCCTTGATCGGCTGGTTAGGCAAAGCCTAGTTCAGAAGGATGCTGACGTTTTCATCTTTCTCACCGATGATGAGCAGGACATTGATAGGGAAATCAAGCGCACAAATTACGACTCTTCTCAGGTAGCTCGGTTATTCCACGATACCATCTTTGGGTTGATCTTCGAAACCAAGAAAGTAAGGTACCAAGGCGTATATAACTTCGACTTCTTCCAGGAAGTCGATGGCATGGTATTTGGTTCCGCAAAGGCGGAGATTGGGATCAGTATTATGACTCCCTTCACATTTGTCTACAGCAATGTGGGGTATCAGGATGTTATCCGTAAATCTGCCCTTCATCCTGACCGCGTTTATATGGTGCTTTCCAATGATCGGGATCTGGTCGAGCAAGCGGAGATGTATCTTCGGCTTGATGTATTTCTAAAACAGAAGCCTCGAGTTCACGTGCCTACTAATATACTCCGCATACTGGAAACCCGGGAAACACAGAGGGAGAAGTACCGTGAGGAGTTTATCGGATCTGCTAAAAGATGCATCGCTAGTGCGGAGTTCTATGTAAACGGCTCTCCTATAGACATTAGCAGCCGAAACGTTAAGCGGCCTCAAGATATCATCGCTGAGGCGATGGAAAAGGTTGTGCCGGCAGTCTATACTCGAATCGGCGATATGGAGCAGCACTTTGATGACCCGAGGGAGCTAAAGCGCCTGGTGCATGCCCATGAGCTTGGGGGGGCTGAGCTCAATAGGCGGGCCAGAGATGAAGTCTTGCAGTATCTGTCAGATGCTCAAATGATGCATATGCGGGTAACGATGAAAACCTTAGTGGACAAGTATACAGCTAAGCCCTTCGGCTGGTTGCTATACGATCTGGCCGCGGTGGTTATCTCCTTGCATCGGGAGAATGAGATTGAGCTAATTCAGGGCGCAGCCAAGGTAGAGCGGGGCGATGAGCGCATTGTGGACATGCTCACTAAGTATTCCCAAATAGATAAGGTTATTGTTCGGCATCGAAGCCCTGACGATGAGGAGCTAATGAGGCTAATCCGGGAGATAGCCCAGCAAGTGTTTAACAAAGCTCACCTTGAGGGAGGCAATCAAGATGAGTTGATAGCCACATTCAAGGGACTTCTCCAATCTGAGCTGCAAGAGCTGGAGCCCTTAGCTTCATATTACCGACTGGGTAGGCACTACCCAGGACAAGCCTCTATGAGATCATGGGCAGACATACTCAGGCAGATCCTAGATGCCACCACGGATTACGCTAGACTCAAACAGTTATTGAAAACTAAGGGTTCTGAGATTGAAGAAGGCTCCCAATCAGTGGCTCCGGTGAAGAGTTTTCTGGAGAATCAGCGTGTTCACTTTGACTCAGGTGTGGATACTCTTAGTATCTTGCGGGAGGTTCCCAGAGAGTATTTAAGTGACGAGGCTAGAAGGGCAATGGATGAGCTACAGACCATAGTGGGTTCGGAAGCTCCGTATGGGTTCATTCACCGGATTCCAGGTCTTAAGCAGACACTAGACGGTGATTATGCAAGGATCTGTGAAGCGGCCAGGCGAGATACTACTAAGGTGATTGATGATCATCTGCACCAGGTGGAGCAGGCACTAAATGCAGCCATGCCTGATCAGGCTCAGTCCCTTGATATGCTGAATGGGTTCCAGAAGCTGAAAAACCGGGCTAGCGAATCGAAGAGACTCAATGATATAAAGGCACTGCAGGTGACCAGCGGCGAAATGCTGCAGTCTGCTTTCCGCAATATTGAGTCCATGACGAAAACCACCAAGCATGAGTCTGATGGCCAAGGGACGGCAGCACCTACGCCGCCGGTGCGTAGGCATGTGAAGCTGGTAGAAGTCATAGAGCGAGTATCTATTAATGAAACCCTAGAGACTGTAGAGCAAGTCGATGAGTTTATGAAAAGCTTATCATCGCAACTAAAGGTTCAGATCATGCGGGGTAATACTGTAATACTCAAGTGATACCAGGAGGGATACTCCTTGAATACAGCAGCAATAGAAAAATTCGCGGCCAGTGCAAGGCGTCAGCTGATGGATGATGTGGAGCAGCGCCTATATGAATTAGGTCTATCCCGTGAGGTTATTGAATCAGGTGCTATTCCTGATGTCACTAGGGTAACCCTCGATGGAAAGCTGCTAGATTTCGACCAGACCAACCAGTGGAATGAGCTCGTAAAGAGGCTAAGCACCACCGGATACGATCGGGTGGTAGAGCAGGTTGCTTACACTTGGTTCAACCGCTTCGTTGCTTTGCGCTTCATGGAGGTAAACGGCTATCTTCCCGGTGGAGTAAGGGTCCTTTCCGCGGCAGATGCTGATCCAGGTGATTTTAGGGCCCGCCCAGATATTATGAGGCATGCCATCTCAGCCCTTAAGGTTGACGAGCAACTGGTTCGTGAGATGCGTATGGCTGGGGATGATGAGAGGCTCTATCGCTATCTATTGATGGCCCAGTGCACTGAGCTGGCATCTACCCTGCCTTTCCTATTCGAGGAGATAGAGGGGTGGATTGAGCTCTTATTTCCTCGGAATATCCTCGCCGAGGGGTCCATTATCCGTCGCCTGGTAGCCGAGATCCCAGAGGAAGACTGGCGGGAACAAGTGGAGATAGTGGGATGGCTATACCAGTACTATATATCTGAGCGCAAAGATGAGATCTATGCTAGCTTCAAAAAACGTAAGAAAGCCTCGAAGCATGACATTCCCCCTGCCACGCAGTTATTTACGCCCAACTGGATTGTAAGGTACATGGTAGATAACTCCCTAGGCAGGCTATGGCTGGAAAGCAGGCCCGAATCAAGGCTGCGTCCACTGATGGACTACTACATCGATGAAGCAGAGCAAGATCCCGAAGTGCGGGCTCAGCTAGAAGAATTGGTCCAAAAGCATATGGATCCGGCCCAGATCACTCTTATCGATCCTGCTTGCGGTTCTGGGCATATTCTGGTTTACGCCTTCGACCTGCTATACGAGATGTATGTAGAAGCTGGCTACCACATACCTGACATCCCCCGTATGATACTGGAACAGAATATCTATGGCTTAGATATAGATGAACGGGCCGCTCAGCTAGCTGCCTTTGCCCTGATGATGAAGGCGAGGGCACGGGATCCCCAGATATTCTCCAAAGGAGTTCGCCCGAATATCTTGGCGATCAGGGAGAGTAATTCAATCAGCAAGGAGTTCCAGTCAACTCTTCTCAAGATCATGAGCGAGGAAGAGAGGCAGCAACGCTCGAAAGAGCTTGAATACCTCATTAAGGTCTTCCACGATGCGAGCGAGTATGGTTCGCTAATCAGGGTGGAGGAAATGGAACTCTCGTGGTTACCAGAGGCGGTGGCCAAGGTGAGGGATACAGCAAAGCAACAGGCTAACGCTGCCCTGATCTCAGATACGGAATCGCTTAGCCCTAGTGATTTGAACCGGCAGAGTGATTTAGTGCTCGATCTGGCTAAACAGGCGAAG
>JAAYRF010000059.1 GCA_012518905.1 Bacillota bacterium
AAAGTGGGTGTCCTATAGAGTACGGGTGCCTAAGGCAGTATTCATTCTACTGCTTAAGCACCCCAGCCGCCCTGTGTTTGCGAATGCTCTGCCTAGCAAGTCATAGCCGCTAGCCAAACCCTGGCTATAAGCCCATGCCCGGCCAAAGTAGGATGAACTCCGTCTTCTGCCCAGAATTCGGGCTTCGCTTTAGTTGAGGCCGCAGCGAAAACGCCATCTAGAGGAATGTAGATGGCAGAAAACTCCATTGCTAGCTCTCGAACAACATCAATGCGGGGATTTAAATCTTCTCTCCAAGCCAGACGGTCTGCAGGATGGGGCAGGACGAAGGGGTCGCATAGAATAAGACCGGCCCCCGTATTAAGCCTTGTCTCATGCAGTAGCTGGCGGTAAGCTGCTTTGAACTTGCTGATGGGCGATGAAACGCCACTATCATAGCGACGCCAAGTGTCATTGATGCCCACCAGTATACTGACCCAATCAGGTTGGAGATTAATGCAGTCCTTCTGCCACCTTTCAGTTAGATCATAAACTCTATCTCCACTTACCCCGCGGTTCAAGATATCTAGCTGAAGCTCTGGGTACCTAGCCCAAAGCTCAGCTGCGATAAGGGCCGGGTAGCCGCTGCCTAAAGACCTCGGATTATTCCGATCCCTGCCGCAATCAGTTACGCTATCCCCTTGAAACAAAATACGATGGCATTTTTGGAAAGGCATACTCGACATGTGTATCCTTATCTCTCCTTTAACTACAGATTATGGGTGTAGCCTTGTTCCATTCTAACACATTTAGGTGGTGATCTTGTACGTTTCGGCATAAGAACTGCATTTGCCCAGAATCTAGCAACAACTACCTTTGGTGAAGGAAACTACGGGCCAATCAAGAAATACCCGAAGGAAAAGATTGTTAGTTTGGTGATGATGGGACTGATGTGATAGGACTACGATGGAAAGGTGGCCTTATTAGTGAAAAAGATTCGGTTTGGTATCATTGGCCTTGGTAACATTGGAGCCCATCATTATGGGTATTTTCCCGAAATGGATGGGGCAGAGTTAACAGCTGTCTGCGATATTGACAAAACGAGGTTTTCCAGATTAGAGCCTGCCAGTGACTTCGATCATGATGGAGTTGCTGCCACTTGGGAAGGTCAGGTGGCGACTTTCACTGATTACCGAGGGATGCTAGGTAGCGGGATGGTAGATGCAGTAATAATCGCTGTGCCCCATTACTTCCACCCCGAAATGGCCAAGGAAGCTTTTCGCCGGGGGATTCATGTGATCTGCGAAAAGCCGATGGCTGTAACTAGTCGGGAAGCTCGGGAGATGAACGCGGCCCATGCTAGTTCCGGTGTTGTATATGCTGCCATGTTCCAGATGCGAACCGACCCTGTTTATATCAAGATAAAAGAAATGCTGGAAGACGGCACTTTAGGTGAAGTACGGAGGGTGAGTTGGATCATTACTAACTGGTTTCGCACCCAAGCATATTATGATTCAGGGGGCTGGAGGGGCAACTGGACCGGTGAAGGTGGAGGCGTTCTCATGAACCAGTGTCCCCACAACCTGGACTTGTTCCAGTGGTTTTTCGGACTCCCCAAGCGGCTCAGTGCCATGGCATATTTAGGGAAATGGCATGACATAACGGTGGAAGACGATGTCTCTGTCTTGATGGAGCTGGATAACGGGGCTACGGCCAGCTTCATTACCACCACTGGCGATACTCCTGGAACTAACCGGTTGGATATTGCCGCAGAAAATGGAAAACTAGTCCTGGAGGACGGTAGACTCACTTTCCATAAGACGGAAAAGCCCGTTCAGGAAATACTAAACACCAGTCAGCAGGGATTTTACTCAGCCAAACCTGAGGTTGTTGAGGTCTCCATAGAACGTAAGCCCCATGGACATAAGTACATCACTCAAAATGTGATTAACGCTATCAAAGGCAAGGAGGAATTAATTTCACCGGGGACCGAGGGACTAAAATCCGTGCAGCTGGCCAACGCTATCCTCTTTTCTGGGCTGAAGGGTTGTCCAGTGGAAGTGCCGGTTTCAGAAGGAGAGTTTGACCAACTACTAGAAGAGCTGCGCCGCGATGAGCTTGAAAAGGCTCCCGAGAAGGCTTTCGATTGGGGCAGATACGTCGCGGATTTGAAAGCTCTATAGCCATTAGATGTAGGAAGCTCAGCTATAATGTAAACAGGAGGTGCCGGGTCACTTCTCCCTGTAGACCCAGGGAGTGTTCGTGACCCCGTATTGTATGGGGAAAGCAGATATTGGTGTAGTTGGCTTGGGAGTAATGGGGCAAAGCTTAGCCCTCAATCTCGCGGGCCATGGTTACAAAGTAGCCGTCTATAACCGCAACAGGGAAAGAACAGATGAGTTTGTAAATGGTCCAGCTAGGGGTAAGGATATTGCAGGTACCTACTCGTGGCAGGAATTGGCAAATGCCTTGCAGCTGCCGCGACGGGTGTTGCTCATGGTGAAAGCCGGACCACCGGTGGACGCGGTTATCGATGAGCTCTTGGACGTATTGGAGCCTGGCGATGCCATAATGGATGGTGGCAATTCACATTTCCGGGAAACCATAAGGCGAAATAATCGACTAACAGAGCACGGTGTTCATTATCTGGGAGTAGGAATTTCCGGGGGTGAGGAAGGGGCTTTGAAAGGCCCAAGCATCATGCCAGGAGGAGATAAGGAGGCTTGGGATCTGGTTCAGGAACCATTGACGGCTATTGCCGCCAAGGTAGGTGATGAACCATGCTGCACCTACCTGGGCTCAGGAGGAGTTGGCCACTTCGTTAAGACAGTCCACAACGGTATCGAATATGGCGATATGCAGCTCATCAGCGAGGCGTATTTCATCATGCAGGAATTGCTTGGTATGCAAGCGGGTGAGATCAGCCAAGTTTTCGAATCATGGAACGGCGGTGAACTAGAATCCTATCTGATAGAGATCACTGCTGATATTCTTTCGCGCATTGATAAAGAGACTGGCCGGCCCTTGGTGGATGTTATCTTGGACAAGGCAGAGCAGAAAGGCACAGGGAAGTGGACCGCACAAGAAGCCATGGAGCTGGGAGTGCCGGCACCCACCATAGCAGAGGCAGTCTTCGCTCGAGCACTATCGAGCCTCAAGGAAGAACGAGCCTTGGCAGCAGCAAAACTAGACGGGCCAAAACAGCCATTCGAAGGAGATAAGAGCCGGTTCTTGGAGGACTTAAAGCAGGCTTTGTATCTTTCTAAAATCTGCTCTTATGCTCAGGGCTTTGCCGTCTTGAAGGAGGCGAGTCGGACATATGGCTGGAATCTGCCCCTAGGTGAAGTGGCGCTTATTTGGCGAGGAGGTTGCATCATTAGGGCAGGATTTCTAAATGAGATCAGCTCTGCTTTTCAGCGGAATCCAGAGCTCTCCAATCTCTTGCTAGATCCCTATTTTGAAAAAGCGATTCGGGTAGGTCAGGCTAGTTGGCGTCGAGTAGTAGCCACGGCAGTTGCTGCCGGCATTCCGGTTCCAGGATTCGGTTCAGCGCTTTTCTACTATGATGGCTATCGGCGGGAGAGGCTGCCGGCCAATCTGATCCAGGCCCAACGGGATTACTTTGGGGCCCATACGTATAGGCGGATTGATAAGACCGGTAGTTTCCACACCAATTGGATATAGAGATCGTTCCTGATGAAGATTACCGTTGAAAGGAGTAACGCGTCATTTATATCATAAGGGGGTTGCCAGAGGCTATGGTCATTTCCCCAGACCTTGAACCATGTATCCTAGTCATATTCGGTGCTACCGGAGACCTAACGCAGCGCAAGCTTTACCCTGCCTTAGCCAATCTGGCTACCAAAGGGTTCTTGCCCGATCGCTTCGCCGTGGTGGCGGTAGGTAGGCGGAGTAAGACAGATTCCATAGTCCGAGAAGAAGCGAGACATGCTGCGGGGTTTTCGGCAAATACAGTAGATATTAAGGCAAGGGATCGGTTCCTTAAGAGGCTGCACTACTTTCAGATGGACTTTGATAATCGAGAGGCTTATCAAGGGCTTAGAGCATTTTTGGCCCAGTTAGATGATGCTTATCAAACTCAAGGCAATCGCATCTTCTTCTTGGCGGTGGCACCTCAGTATTTCGGGACTATAGCCAAGGATCTGCATTTCCATGGCATGGCCACCAATGTCGGTGCCTGGCAAAGGGTGGTTGTGGAGAAACCCTTTGGTAATGATTTGACCTCAGCTCGTCAGCTGAATACGCAGTTGACGAAAACCTTCGGTGAACAGCGAGTGTACCGGATTGACCATTATCTGGGCAAGGAAATGCTTCAGAATCTCATGGTGGTTCGCTTCGCTAATACTCTGTTTGAGCCTCTGTGGAACAGCCGATATATAGAAGAGGTCCAGATTACAGTCAGTGAAACCGTTGGAGTGGGAAGCCGAGGTCCGTACTATGAAGCCGCGGGTGCACTGCGGGATATGGTACAAAATCATATGCTGCAGCTTTTGACCTTGATAGCTATGGAGCCTCCCGTGGCACTGGATGCTGACTCAGTTAGGGATGAAAAAGTGAAGGTTCTCCGATCCCTTCGGCCGCTAACCAAGGCAGCCGTAACCGAACAGGTGGTGCGCGGGCAATATGGGCCTGGCTCCATCGATGGTGAGACAGTCTTGGGATATCGGCAGGAAGAGCGGGTGGACCCAGCATCCAATACAGATACCTATGTAGCTTTAGAGCTATATATCGATAATTTCCGTTGGAGTGGGGTACCTTTTTATTTGCGGACCGGGAAGCGGTTGCCGGTGCGTTCAGCAGAGATCGTCATTCGGTTTCGTGAGCAGCCCGGGGTACTCTACTTTGCTCAGAAGCACAATACCTTGGGTCCGAATCTTCTGGTCATCAAGATACAACCTGAAGAAGGGATTTTTCTACAGTTTAATGCTAGGAAACCAGGCACCCAGCATACCATTACTCCTGTCACCATGGATTACTGCCAGAATTGTCTGGAGGGACTCGACTCCCCTGAGGCTTACGAGCGTTTGTTGGCTGATGTAATGCGTGGAGATTCCACCTTGTTTACCCGATGGGATGAAGTAGAGTATGCGTGGGACTTTGTGGACAAGATTAGTCATGTTTGGGAAGAGATGGAAACGGAGATCGACATCTATTCTGCCGGCAGTTGGGGGCCTAGAGCTGCGGAACGGCTCTTGGCTCGCAATGGACACCGGTGGCTACTTCCCTTTCAGTGTCTGCTGAGTGATCGACCTATTCCACTGAATGAGGAGAGCAAAATCAGAGAGGGGATCCGTAGGTGAGATTGTACGACGTATCCATGCCCATCTGTGAGGACATGCCGGTTTACAAAAATAGGTCCGAGAATCGACCAAAGCTGACAGTTGATCGAGATTTTTCACAAGGGGCCCGGGAGACTCGGTTAACCTTGAACATGCATACTGGCACTCATGTTGATGCACCTTTTCATTTCCTCCCTGGGGGAGAGAAGATTCATACCGTGCCCATTGAGAATATGGTCAGGCCCTGTCGAGTTCTTGATTTCACCCATGTGGCGGATAGGATTACCTCCAGCGAGCTTGAAGGGCAGTCCATAGAGCCTGGAGACTTCATATTGTTCAAGACTAGAAATTCCTTGGTGAATGGATTCGATCCCAACTATGTCTTTCTGGATGTTGATGGGGCAGAGCATTTGGTTGAGAGGAAGATACGGGGAGTGGGGATCGATGCCTTGAGTATCGGGAGGGGACAGCCCAACCCCGAAATCCATCGGCTGCTGCTGAAAGAACGAATTGTGATCATCGAAGGACTGCGGTTAGCGGAGGTGCCCAAAGGCAAATACCTGCTTATAGCAGCCCCCTTGGCTGTGGTGGACGCCGAAGCGGCGCCTGCCCGAGTGATATTGGCCCAGATGGAGGGAAATGCCACTCCATAGAGAATGAGATTTTCAGAGGGTAAGATCACTAGGGAAAGGTGTGTTAGTACATGGCCAAAATTGCTTTTATCGGCGCCGGAAGTCTTGGCTTCACCCGGTCTTTAGTCCGGGACATACTTACGTTTCCGCTGCTAACTGATGCGACTATTGCCCTAATGGATATCAATGAAGAACGTTTGGATTTTGCCAAACGGGCCGTTGAGCGGATAGTCGAGGCCGGCAACTATCCTGCCCAGGTAGTGGCAACTTTAGACCGGCAGGAGGCTTTAGAGGGTGCAGATGCAGTATTGTGCACCATTCTGGCGGGTGATGTGTCGGTATGGCGACATGATATCGAGATTCCAAAGCAGTATGGTGTTGACACCAATGTAGGGGACACTAGAGGGCCCTCTGGTATTTTCCGGGCCTTGCGGACGATTCCGGTCATGTTGGATATTTGCCGCGACATGGAAAAGTATTGTCCTAACGCTATCTTGCTCAATTATACGAATCCCATGGCCATGCTATGCAGAGCCATGCAAAGGGAGACTTCAGTAAAGGTAACCGGTCTTTGCCACAGCGTACAGGGTACCGCTGCCATGCTGGCTCGCTGGATCGGTGCTTCGATGGAGGAAATCGATTATGTTTGTGCCGGCATCAATCACCAAGCTTGGTATCTAGAGTACAAATGGAAGGGTAAAGATGCTTACCCGCTGCTTCGGGAGGCAGTCTCCAAACCTGAAATCTACAACGAAGAGATTGTGCGCAATGAGATGTTTATCCATCTCGATTATTATGTAACGGAGTCTAGTGGGCACAACTCTGAATATAACTGGTGGTTTAGGAAGCGTCCCGAGTTAATTGAGAAATACTGCACCCATGGAACTGGCTGGAATCCCGGTGTATATGCCTATATCCTCAATGAGTATCTCCGCCGAGAAGACAGTTGGATGCAGGATGTAGAAGCTTGGTTTGAAAAAGACGAAGTCGATCTGGAGCGGGGCAAAGAGTATGCTGCCTATATAATCAATGCTTATATGGGTGGTGAGCCCTACGAGTTTAACGGTAATGTAGCTAATACTGGCCTCATCCCCAATCTGCCACCGGACGTCTGCGTGGAAGTCCCTGTATTAGCTAACCGAAAAGGATTCAACCCCATGTATGTAGGCGAATTGCCTCCACAACTAGCAGCTTTGAATAACATCAGTGCAGCAGTGGAGGAAATGGCGGTGGAAGGAGCTTTGACAGGAGACCCACGACTAATCTTTCACGCCATTTGCTACGATCCCTTGACAGCTGCAGTACTCTCTTTGCAGGAGATCAGGGATATGGTTAAGACCATGTTTAACCAAAACAGGGAATACCTACCGCAATTTACGACCATTGACTTTTGAGCAAAGACTCAACACAGACCTAGCAAGAAAGACCCGTCACCTCCGCCATAGGGGGTAACGGGTCTTTTTTGTCAGAGCCTAATCTCCATGAGGTTTTTGGGCTGGCGATAGATACCTGTCTAGAAAACCTAGGAACCGTTTCTGCAGTTTGTCGCCTTTGGTCCACCCCACGTAAAGCAAGATTAGGCCGATAGTACCCACAATAGTCCATCCTCGGATTGAAAGGTTGATTAGACCGGCACCTGTCAGGGTAGATACCAAGATTCCAGGAGTCCGGAAAACCAAGAGCAAAAGGGCAAAGGACCGAATATTCATAGGGGTTAGTCCTGCAACGAAGCATAACGCATCATCGGGCAGAAAAGGTATGAGAAAAATTAGGGCAATACCGCGGCGTCCTTTGCGGGTGGCCAACCTCTCTAGAAAAGCAGCTGTCTTGGGACTTACGAATCTTTGTACCAGAGGCTTGCCATACCATTTGCTCAGTTGGAAAACCAACATAGAACCAACAAGCATACTCCCTACATTGAGCAGGAAGCCTAGGGCAAACCCAAACACATACCCTCCGGCCATGCCGAATATGTTGCCCGGTAAGGGTGCTATGATTATCTGCAAGACATTAAGCAGCATAAACCCAATGGGGGCCCAGGGACCCGCTTGAGCCAAAAACGCCTCCAGTGTGTTCCTGTCACTAAATAGCTTGTATAACTCTGGTCCCGACAAGACCGGTATGACAGCCACTACTATGCCTGCTAGAAGTATCTTGGGCCAGCGTTGATACATTTCATCGTCCTTTCTTCCTCTAGCAGGATTATACCGCTATCGAGACAGTAACGCAACTAACCCTGCCAGCGGTTCTGAAGGACACGGAATCGGGTCTTTGGAATGAACAGGCGAAGATCTCGCCGATGATAGGAGCAGGTTTTGCTCGTAACTGTGCCGAAACTACTTGCATATTGTAGATTTGACCAAGAACTAACATATCATGGAAAACAGACGGAGGTACTCAGAATGGTAGAATGGGCTATTGCCGCCACATGGCCCTTTGGTCGAGTGGCGGTGGAGGCAGGTAGTCAGCTTCTGGCAGAGGGGATAGGCGTCATCGATGCAGTGGAGGAAGGGATATGTCGGGTGGAAGTGGACCCAGCCGTTGATTCGGTGGGAGTGGGCGGTATCCCTAACCTAGTGGGAGACGTTGAGCTAGATGCAGCGTTGATGCGAGGGTCGGACTTGGCTGTGGGAGCTGTCGCCTCAGTTACAGGTTTTCCCAACCCCGTAAAAATAGCACGTTTGGTCTTGGAAAAGACACCACATCATGTTCTAGTGGGACAAGGCGCGGAACGATTTGCCGATAGCCATGGACTGGCCAGAGGTCCTTTACTTACCGGCAGCTCCATTGAAGCTTGGAATAAGCGGTGTCAAGGGATAGGCAACAGCAGCAGCCCTACGGGGCACGATACGGTGGGGGTTGTGGCTCTCGACAGTGCAGGAAAAATCGCGGCCGGCACATCCACTAGTGGCATGGCTCTCAAGCTACCAGGACGGGTTGGTGACTCACCTTTGGTTGGCGCTGGGTTCTATGCCGATGATGTATCGGGGGCAGCGGTGGCTACTGGCTGCGGTGAATATATCATGAGGGGATGTTTAAGTTTTCGGATCGTAGAACTCATGGCAGCAGGAGCTACAGCACAAGAGGCCTGTGAAGAAGGTCTTCTCGGTCTGATCAAACGGCTTAGAAACAGTGTCACTTTGGATGATGCCCAGGAAGACGGGAAGAAGATGGCGGTACTGGCCATAGATAAGAATGGATGTGTGGGTGCGGCTGCGAATCATGGTGACTTTCAATTTGCCCGGACCAGTGCAGGCGATCCCGTAATTCACCTGGTACGAGCAGCTAAAGTCGGGTTGGGAAGATAACCGCTAGATCACACGTTGTCTCCTTGGGAGTCAACTCTTCAAAGTGGCGTTTATCCAGCCTAGACAGCGCTTAAGGGGATTCTTGCCTAGCTGCCGTGCTCCAGCAAGAAGACAGTGGGCAGCGAGCCGTGGAGGCTGGCCGTATACAATGGCCTACATCGCAGCTTGGCGAGCTCACCAGCCCTTTCCAAGGCTTCTTGCTGGTCGGTCAGCATGATGGCACGGCCGTGGGGGACAAGCACCCGCCTAGCTTCCTGCAGAAAGAGAGTATATAAGGTATCTATCTCCAGATTAGGCGTTATTTGTTTGCCCCAAGGCAAGTTCGTGACGATGGTGGTCACCGATTCGGAAGGTATCGCCTTTAGGTTACAGGCATCCATTTGGCGGATAGTGACGGTTTGGGGTGCATTGGCTCGGGCTGCGCTGACTGCATCGGAAGATATATCACTGCCAGTGATGGAAAGAGCCCCATAATTTGCTCGTTCAATGGGAATTGTGCCTGAACCACAAAACGGATCCAGAAATACGTCATCTGCCTGGGGATTAGATAGCCAAACCAAGGCATGGGCAATGGGCGGACGAAGGGCTGCCCGGGAAAAGGCGCGCATCCCCCGGAACCGAAAAGTTGCATCGGTAAGCTTGAGAGAGAAAAGACCCTCATTGTCGATAATATCTAGGCGGAAGTTGAAATCATGGGCTTTAGTCGTCCCAGCAGTGAAGTCATGGGCATTAATCAATCCTTGGAGAGCTGCCTTGGCAGCATCAAACCTACTAAAGGTGTGATGCCCACTCCGGCTGGCGCTGACAATGGCCGTATCACCGGGCTTGGCTTGACAAAGATAAGGGAACTGGTGGAAGGGTATCTCTTCAATACCGCTTACAATGTCCACTAAATGGGCTTTGTGGGGACCGATGGTAAGCCAGGCTATATGTAGGTATAGATTGTCTATACATCGCAGCCTTTTCAGCTCTGCCCAGGAACAATCAGTAGTAAACAAGATGCGTCCCCGCAGCTTCGTCTGTATCCATGCGCCTGGGAGTTTGGCAGTGACTTCCGACATAACGACATCCTCTAGGCCGGGGACTACTGTTGCCATATACGTGTATGTGCTTGACATAAGTCGCCTCCTGGCGTTATAGCGTATTGCTCAAAAGGTCTAGCTTGATCTTGCCAGCTATCATGGTCTGTTGTCAACAGGCTAGGCGTCGAGTCTATCAAGTAGTATGTGTTTGGATGGTATGGTACTGCATGGGAAGGATTAGTCAGCCTTTGGGTGGAAAATCTCAAATGTAATCTGTGGGACTACGATCAACAAGATGGGAGTGCAAGGTGAGGATGATGCAAGCAGCAATAGGCATTGATGTTGGTGGAACCAAGATGGCTGGCGGTGTAGTGGATGCTAAAGGCAAAATTCTCTATTCACATACTGTGGCCACTCCCCGTGAATTCGCGGACTTGGAGCGCGAGTTTGTCGCGCTGGTAGCAAATATGCTCAGTGCTGCAGCTGGTAAAGCGCCGGTTGCGTTGGACTTTGCTCCTGTAGAAGTCACGGGTATAGGCGTGGCCGTACCCGGTTCCGTTAACAGGGAAAAGGGGATCGCTGTTGGTGCCTGCAATTTGCCTTGGCAGAATTTCGCCATAAAGGAGCTCTTAGAAGGCAGATTTGGTATACCAACCAGGGTGGAGAACGATGCCGATGCCGCGGCTTTGGGAGCTCTCCGTTATGCGCCGGAGGCCAAAGGCATACAGAATTTCGTATTTATGACCATCGGCACGGGAATCGGTGGTGGCATCATTCTAAATGGAAAGCTCCACGGTGGCCAGTGGCCCCTAGCGGGAGAAGTAGGTCATACCATAGTCCAGCCCGACGGTCCTTTGTGCAACTGCGGTTCCCGAGGATGCTTGGAAGCTCTGACCTCGGGTACAGCCATCGGGCGGGAGGGTACCGATACAGTGCGAAAAGAGCAGAGAGGGCTTCTTTGGACAGTATACCAGGAGAATGGTCAAGTTACAGCGGCGGATGTGACAGCTGCAGCGGAGCAGGGCGACGCTTTGGCAGAGGAGGTGTTGCGGCAAGCAGCTAGATGCCTGGCCATTGGCATGCTCAACATTCAGCGCCTATTGTCTCCTGAGGCCATTATTGTGGGTGGGGGTGTCGTTACGAAAAGTGATATCCTTCTCAGGTACACCAAGGAAGCAATGCCTCTTATTCATCCGACATTACGCGCGCGAGTGGTACAGGTTAAAGGTGGATCGATCAGCGGTGTGAGAGGATCGGCCGCCATTGTTTGGGAAGAGATCGTTGGCCAAGTGATCGACGTAACACAAGGAGGTATTTGAATTCATGCTGCAAATGATGATGATTGAGGCCGACAATATTATCACGCCCTATCGAGAGATCAAGCATGGTTTTCTGCTAGTGCAAGACGGACGGATTGCTGCGCTGGGATCGGCCAGTGAAAAACCATCGGGGAATTGGACAAAAACCTATGAATTCGCCGATTGCACGGTAGTGCCGGGGTTTGTCGATTTACATCACCATGGAGCTTTAGGTTATCGGGCGTCTGATGGGACTAGGGAAGCGTTGAAGGCGATTTCGCAGTTCTTGCCGTCCACTGGTGTCACAGGTTGGCTACCTACGGTAAGCAATCTAACTGGCGTTCAAGGCATCACCGATTTCGCCAAGCGAGAGGCAGATCACGGAGCGAAGCCCCTTGGCATTCACATGGAAGGGCCGTTTTTGGCACCGAAAAACTTACCTGGCACGCCTTATGAGGCTCCGGGAAAAGCCGACATAGCGATTTTTGACGAACTGTATGAAGCAAGCGAGGGGCTAATTCGGCTGGTCGGGATTGCACCTGAGCTAGAAGGCTCTCTAGAGCTCATAGCCCACATGAGGCGAATAGGTGTAGTTCCCGCCTGTGCGCATACCAAAGCCGGTCATGATCTATGGTTGCGGGCAGTGGACGCTGGTTTGCAGCATGTTACCCACGCATACAATGTAATGACTGGTCTTCACCACCGACACCCTGGGATCGTTGGCGGGGTCTTGACCACAGATTCTGTAACGGCGGAACTCATTGGTGACGGATTTCACGTGAGCCCGACAGCAATCGAAATCTTGATTCGCTGCAAGGGCATAGACAACATAGCTTTGATCACTGATAATGTGAGGTATACCGGACTGCCCGATGGAGAATATGACGGCATAGTCAAACAGGACGGTATCATCCGCAGAGCGGGCTTTGATGAACGGGTAGATGGGACCATGTCCGGCAGCGCTTGGACCATGGATCATAACATACGCTATCTCGTTAAAGAGCTGGGGATGCCGTTGGCCGACGTCCTGCGGATGGCCAGCACGGTACCAGCTCGGGTTGTAGGGCTAGATAGCAAAGGCATGATCCAAGTGGGCAAGGATGCAGACCTTACCATTCTAGATGGGGACCTAGAAGTTGTTGCCACCTTTGTCAGTGGGAAACAGGTGTTTTCTAAGAACGAGTAGGTAACGAGTAGATCTGCCCACGAGGCTTTCTAGGGCAGAGTCACAAATTGGATAGAGCAGGGCTACCGATATGTTTATGCCTGTGGGTCGACACCTTCACTGGAATCACGGCCATATTCTTGTCGGTGGCCCTTTTTTGAAAAGTGCTTCTTAACCTCCCTGGTCAATGCTTCCAGGAATTCGGCGCCCTCGGGCGTTAGGTCCTCGGCTATAGACCAACCAGCCTGCGGATCCACTGTTTCGGGTTCAGCTTCGCATTGGCGGACAGGATCTGATACACGACCGAGCAGGTAATCCACAGACACATCAAAAACATCGGCAAGCTTGACCAGCATTGCTGTATCGGGAGAACGCTGACCACCTTCGTACAGGGAGACAGTACTGCTTGAGCAGCCCAACATCTTACCAAGCTGCACCTGGGTGAGGTTGGCTTTCTGACGTAAGCGGCGAATTCGACTACCCAATACTGTCATAGAGTCTCCCCCTTTAGAGTGAGTCTATCACGTTTTGTAATAGTCGGGAAGCGATGATTGCAAAATGTAGAGTTATCCTTGACTTTTGCGTATCGCAAAGTTAAACTGTAGGCAAATGGTGGCTAAGGCGAGCAGTTTCACTGGGAGGGACTAGAGGTGGCGGTATCCATGTTGCGAGAGATTCGGTTGGCTAGGGGTATGACGCAGAAGGAAGTGGCGTTGGCCATCGGCGTGCCGCAGAGTTCTTATTGTCTGATCGAGCATGGCAAACGACCTGCCGATTGTGATACTGTTCGGAGGATTTGTGAGCTGCTTCAGGTTAAGCAAGAGGATGTGTTCATACCGAAACGCTTTGCAGTTCGCAAGAGGGATTGTACTTTGTAGGCATTTCTATGCACGAGACTACACAGGGTAGCTTTAAGCTGCCCATTTTTGTCGTGGACAGAAAACCAACAATATTTTCCCAAACACGGAAGGATAAACGTAAATCCCGCAGAAGATCCAAAATAAGAGCAAGAGGAAACGTCACATAACGAGGGACTTGCATACAAGCTTAGATGGAGGGATATTGATGGCTGAGAAGGTGAAAATTGGGGTAATAGGCTGCGGGGCCATCGCTCGTTATACCCACTTACACGGGTATGCGCAGCTTGATGACGTGGAAGTTGTGGCGCTAGCTGATCCGTACCGGAAGAATCTTAATCTGTTGGGAGATATGCATAATATCCCCAAGGATGCTCGCTATGTTTCCTACGAAGATCTCCTGGCTCGAGATGACATCGATGCAGTGAGTGTGTGCACCCCCAACTACCTGCACGGGCCCCAAACAGTTGATGCTCTTAGGGCCGGCAAACACGTTCTTTGTGAAAAGCCCATGGCCACCTCGGTAGAGGCGGCTGAGGCTATGGTTAATGCTGCTGCTGATGCCAAAAAAGTCTTGATGGTCGGATTTACCCACAGATACTTGAAACATAATCAGGTTGCCAAGGGTTTGTTGGAGGACGGCGCCATCGGCAATCCCTATATGATTCGAGTGCGGTTTGCCCACGATGGTCCCTACAAGTCTTGGGCGGCTACGACAGATTGGTTCTTCCGCCCCGAGAAGGCCGGCGGCGGCGCCCTTTTGGACATGGGGATCCACGCTCTGGACATATCCCGCTATATGCTAGGCGAGATTACCAGTATAAGCGGTAGAATTGGCACCTTCGGCAAAGACATAGTAGTAGAGGATACTGCTGTTCTCAACTTCAGCTTCGGTGACAGAGCGTTGGGTTATATAGAGACAGGTTGGAGCAGTAAAGAAGGTGTGCTCGGACTAGAGATTTACGGTACTGAGGGCACTATCGTTGTGGACTATGTTACACCTATTCGTGTCTTCCGCGCTAGTACAGGCCAGTGGGAAGAGATAACTGACGCCAAGAATGATGCAGCAGTGGCGGAGATGCGTCATTTCGTTGACTGCGTAAAGACTGGCAAGACACCGTTAACCAGCGGTATAGACGGGTTGATTTCTGTGAAGCTGGCAGCCGCGGTATATGAATCAGCGAAGACTGGTTGCTCAGTCTGTCTCGAGTAAGCCCTCGGTAGGAGGTATGGCTAATGAAAATAGCTGTCAGCATGTGGAGTCTGCATAGAGAATTCTATGCCGAGCGTTTGGATGTAATCGATTTTATCAAGTGGGCTGCTGAAACTGATGCAGACGGTGTTGAGCTTTTGGATGTTTTCTGGAAAGACTTCGATACCGAGGGGCCTAAGGTGCTAAGTGCACTACGGGAGTTTGATCTTGCCGTAGGTGCCTACGCGGTGGGCAACAACTTCGTGATTCCTGATGCCGAGGCTCGCGCACAGCAAGTGAAGATCATCACCCGGGGTGTAGACATGGCAAAGTATCTCAATGCCAGGGTAGTTCGGGTATTTGCTGGTGATCTATCGGAAGGTATCGCTTTCGATGATGCCCGTGGTTGGATTGTCGATGGTTTGCGGGAAGCAGCTGCTTATGCAGAGGATCAAGGGATTACTTTGGCATTGGAGAACCATGGCTTGCTGGCCGGAAAAGGTGCCCAGGTAGAGGGCCTAATAGGTGATGTGGGTTCACCAGCTTTGAAGGCAACCATAGATACAGGCAACTTTCTCTTAGTAGACGAAATACCCACTGATGCAGTGAAGATACTAGCATCTCTCGCGGGCCACGTACATTTCAAGGACTTTCGACCGGCCCAGACGGGGGAGGCTCCATCGTACCCTGCATTGTCTGGAGAGAAGTTTGTCGGAACCATTATTGGCGAAGGAGTAGTTGATACGGGCAAGGTTCTTAGAATCCTCAAGGACTCCGGGTACAATGGTTGGCTGTCAGTGGAATTTGAAGGACTTGAGGAAGAAAAATACGGGGCAGCCCGCAGTATAGGCAATCTGGCGACAGCTTTAGCTGAACTATAGACATAACGGATACTGGGAGGTCCTGGAAGACAGGATCTCTCAGTGCCCTCGCTAAGTGGGAAGACTGCTTTACGGGAAGGAAGAGTAGCTTGAAAGCAAAAGAGAGAGTAGCACTTGCTATGGATCGGCAGATACCTGATCGGGTGCCGGTGTTTCCAGTTATCACTGCTTACCATGCTTCCCGTACACTGGGAATCAACTATCGTGAGATTGTCCTGGATCCTATGTTGAACTACGATGTTTTGCTAGCGGCCTGGCGGGAATATGGATTTGACGGGTTTGAGGTTGGCTTAGGACCGGCGCCGGGATACAAAGATAGGATCAAGGTGCGAACAATAAACGGCGTAGACTATCTAGTAGACCCTGAATCGAAGGAACCTTACGCTCGACTGGAAGATGATGAAGCCCCTATCCCCTTGCACGAAGATCCGCCCATCAAAGAACCGACAGATCTGGAAAAAATCTCTGTCCCTACCGTTGACGATTTAAAAGCCAGCGGCCGCTTGGCGCCGGTGGAACGGTTGCTCAAGGAAGTAGGGGATGATGCGTATATAGCGGGGACCGCGGCCAGTCAATCGATGAACTTCCTGGTACAGATGCGAGGTTCAGAGCAGGCTATGCTAGACTTGGTTGAGAATCCGGAGCTTGCCCATGCCATCATGCAAAAGGGCACGGACATTAGTATCAACATAGGATTAGCCTTGATAGAAGCCGGTGTTGATGGCATTTATATCGGTGATGCTTGGGCTTCGGCCAGCATTATCTCACCAGCGCATTACAGGGAGTTTTGCTTGCCCTATCATAGGCAGGCGGCAGAAGCTTTCCAGCGTCGTGGGGTCCAGGTCTATTTGCATGTATGTGGCAATGTTGTACCTATCTTGGAGCTAATGGCTGATACCGGTGTCGATGGAATTGAACCCTTAGATCCCTTAGGGGGAGTAACTGTGGGTGAAGCCAAAAAGCGTGTTGGGAATCGTGTAGCGCTAAAAGGTGGACTTGATACAGTGCTCTTACTGCAAGGCTCGCCTAAAGAGGTAATGGAGGCGGCAAGAAGGTGTATTGAGGCAGGAGCCCCTGGAGGCGGGTACATCCTTGGCTCCGGCGACGATATTCCTAGGGATGCACCTCGGGAAAATGTAGCGGCCATGGTGGAAGCAGCCCATGTCTATGGGTGCTACTAGGAAGCAACCGGAGCACAAAACGGGTCGTTCAGCACAAAAAGGAAGGCTCTTCATCAAGAGGTAGGAGCTAAACAGGTGATATATATGCGGGTTACACTATCCGATGTGGCGAGGGAAGCTGGTGTTTCCATAGTCACAGTATCCCGGGTCATTAATAGTTCATACCCGGAGAAAGTAAGCAATGAAACTCGGCTGAAGGTACTGGAGACGATTGAGCGCCTGAACTACAGACCTAATGTGATGGCCAGAGGCCTGCAGAAGGGTAGGACCTATCTAATCGGGGTAGCCATTGTCAGGGTAGCGGATTCCTTTTTCGGTGATATCTTACAGGGTATCCACGATGGTGCCGCTGCAGCTGATTTGGGGGTTCTTCTGGGTACTCGTAGGCTTGACATCGGTAAAGATGAGTCGGCCCTTAGGGAGCTGCAGAGCCGGGGTGTGGATGGAATCATTTACTATGGCACCACTCCGAACCCAAAAACAGCTATGAAGCTAGTGGCTGAGGGATTACCTCTAGTACAAATATGTAACTTACATGATCACCTCAATGCTCCATATGTCATGGTGGATCACTTTCGGGGGGCATATATGGCTACAGAGTATCTGCTTCAATTAGGGCACCGCCGCATAGCCCACATCGGGGTCCATGGCGGAGCAGATCCCCAGGGCCTACAGCGTCTGGCCGGGTACCAAGCAGCGCTACAGGCATACGGGATAGAAATAGATGAACGCCTCATCGTGGCTGCTGACTGGAATTGGGAGAGCGGCTATCTGGCTATGCAGGAGCTCTATCGGCGATGTAAGGATGTGACGGCTATCTTTGCTTCCAGCGATTTTGCTGCGGTGGGAGCCATGAGGGCTTGCCAGGTAGCTGGAATCGAGATACCTCACGATATAGCACTGGTGGGATTTGATGATCTACCATTTAGTGCTTGGCTGGATGTACCGCTGACTACAGTTGCTCAACCCAAGGAAGCAATGGGACAAGCGGCAGTTAGAAGTCTTGTCGGCTTGATCGAAGAGGGCAGCGCTCCGAATGTGATGTTTGAGCCGCAGCTTGTTATAAGGGCTAGCTGCGGGGGTAATGGCAAAACACGTGAGAGCAGGCTTCAGGATCAAGTCTCTGGCTGAAGGTACCATTTTTTCTATAGAAGGGATAAAGGTTAATCCCGAATAAGTATCGGTTTAGATATGTGAATCTGGTGGTCTATCGGCAAGTAAAGAAAGGGGGCATGGTGGCCAAAACGTAATATTGTGAGGGGTTAAGTTGGTCTAGATCGTGTAGCTGAGAGTCCAAATTGACAGGAGGTTCAAGTGTTCATGAGAAGAAAATGGAACGTGCTTGTTATAGGGCTATTAGTTTGCTTATTGGCCTCTAGTACCGTCCTGGCTAAGACCAAGATCACCTATTGGACGGGGTGGGGTGGAGACGAACTCGAAGACCTTAAGGTAGTTATTGAGGATTTCCACAAAGCTAACCCCGATATTGAAGTAGAAACAACCACCATCTTTGGCGCCTACGAGAAACTGCTTACTGCCATCGCTGGTGGCCGGGGCCCTGATGTTGTATCAGCTATCTGGGCTAGCCAATTGGCAGGTCTGGCTCATCATGGGGCTCTGCAACCCCTCGACAAGTACATCGAGGCTTCTGATGTAGTAAGCCCAGATGACTTTTTCCCTGCCATTTGGAAGTCCTTTACCTACCAGGGCCATGTTTGGGCATTGGGTGCAACAACCAATACCAACTTTGAGGCCTACAATAAGGATTTCTTCCGTGAAGCCGGGCTAGATCCCGAGACACCACCTAAGAATCTGACAGAGTTTGAGGATGTCATCCGCAAGCTCACCAAATGGGATGCCAACGGCGAGCTCACTCGGCTAGGTTACTTACCTGGCGGACTCTTGAAGCTAGGTTTTGTCTTTGGTGGCGAGTGGCTAAATGAAGATACAGGTGAGATTACAGCCGATCATCCCCGCAACGTTGCAGCTCTAGAGTGGTTGGGTGATTTCTGGGCTGAGTACGGCGTAGACAATCTCCAGAATTTCACCGCCGGTTTCGGTAACTACTGGAGCCCCAACAACCCATTTATGGTAGGCAAGCTAGCTATCCAAAGTTATGGCGAATGGATTGAGCAGTTCCAAACAAGGTACAATCCTAGCTTAGACTACGGTCTGTTTGCTACCCCTGCTCCTGAGGGTGGAAGAGAGAATGTCACTACCTTTGGTGGCAGTGTCTTTGCAATTCCTGTTGGCACTAAGAAGGCCGATGCTGCTTGGAGATTCGTTGAGTGGATTACCGGACCTGAGGGTCAGAAGAAGCTAGCTAAGGTTTTCGTGAACATGCCGCCTCGTGTGGAAGTGGCTAGGGATCCTGAGCTTTTGGAGGCAGTACCCATTCTCCAGTTTGGTCTAGGCCTACTGGAAGGCCCCAATGCCTTTGGTGACTACGTGCCTGTCCCCGTATGGGAGCAGTATTTGGCTGAGATGGGCCGAGCAGAAGAGGCTGTGACCAGAGGAGTAGCCAAGGCTGACGAAGCTTTGAAGGAAGTTAGGGCCACCATTGAGAGGGAGTACCAGAAGATTCAGTAGCCGATGATAAGTGATGCTGGGAGTCCCCGGGGCCTTTGGCTCCGGGGAGCCCATATCTCTGATATTGGGAGGGTGATTTTCGATATGCTGCAACTTAAGAAAAAGCACCGGGATCTTGCTACTGGATTGGCATTCATCAGCCCTTGGATCATCGGCTTTCTAGCATTTGTGCTATATCCTTTGGTTGCATCTTTCTACTATAGTTTCACTCAATTTAATATTCTTCGGCCGCCCAGGTGGATTGGGTTGGAGGGATATGCTGAGCTGCTCTTTGAGGATCCGCTGTTTTGGATATCTATCAAGAACACTCTATATATGTTGGTTTTTGGCTTGCCGCTATCTCTTATTGTCAGCCTGTTGCTAGCGGTCTTGCTTAACCAGGATATTCGATTTAAAGCGTTTTTCAGGACTTTGTTTTACCTACCTTCCATTATCCCTGCTGTGGCTTCTGCCATGCTGTGGTTGTGGATCTTCAATCCTCAGTACGGACTGATAAATAGCGTACTGGCCGCGGTGGGTATTCGAGGGCCCGGATGGCTTGTAGACCCTCGCTGGTCGAAACCGGCCTTTATCATTATGGGTCTATGGGGTGTGGGAGGGTCCATGGTCATATATCTGGCAGGTCTGCAGGGTATTCCGGAGCAGCTCTATGAAGCTGCGGAGATCGATGGAGCCAGCTGGATGCAGCAGTTCACGAAGATCACACTACCTATGCTGAGCCCAACCATTCTTTTCAACCTCATCATGGGAACTATATCAATGCTGCAATACTTCACCGCCCCTTACATTATGACCAGGGGTGTAGGTACCAATGTACCGCCGGGAAGTCCCCTCAATTCAACTTTGTTTTACTCCGTTCTGCTATTCCAGAATGCTTTTGCCTATTTTAAGATGGGGTATGCTTCAGCCATGGCTTGGATCTTGTTCGTCTTGATCATGATCGCTACCCTTGTATTGTTCCGCAGTTCCGCCCGGTGGGTTTACTATGAGGGGCAATAGGAGGAAAACAGATGGCAAACCAAGTGCATAATCATTCTATCAGACGACAGGGGCTAGCAAGGAAAGGTGTCATCTATGGGCTCCTTGTTATATTGGGTATTCTCTTCGCCCTGCCTTTTGTGTGGCTGGTTTCCACATCATTGAAGGTAGACAGTCAATTGTTTGTTATGCCGCCCATCTGGATACCTGATCCCATTAAGTGGAGCAACTATCGAGAGGCTCTAAACTACATTCCCTTCTGGCTGTACCTCAAGAACACACTGACCATAGCGATACCATCTACGTTCGGAATGTTGCTTTCCTCGTCTTTGGTAGCCTATGGGTTTTCTCGAGTGCAGTGGCCAGGTAGGGATGTGGTATTTATACTGGTGCTAGCCACTATGATGCTACCCTATCAGGTGACCATGATTCCTTTGTTCATAGTTTTTCGCAATTTGGGCTGGATAGGCACCTTTAAGCCTTTGATTATTCCCTCATTCTTTGGCGGGCCTTTCTACATCTTCCTGTTGCGGCAGTTTTATCTTACACTGCCCATGGAGCTGTCTGATGCAGCCAAGATTGATGGCTGCTCTGAGTTCGGCATCTACTATAGGATCATACTGCCTTTATCGAAGCCAGCCTTATCAACAGTCGCACTCTTTAGTATCATGGCGTATTGGAATGATTTCCTTGCTCCTCTAATTTATCTAGAGGATGACGCCAAGTATACTCTGGCTTTGGGCCTCCAGCAGTTTCAACGCCAGTTTGGTATGGAGTGGGCGATGTTGATGGCCACTTCAGTGGTGATTACCCTGCCAATCATTGTCCTATTTTTCTTAACCCAAAAGACTTTTGTACAGGGTATAGCCCTTACTGGTTTGAAGGGTTAGATCTGAGGGTCTAGGACGGGGGGAACTGCCTTGTCAGCAGCGTTTAAGCAACCAGACCGCTTACTTGAGCATAACCAGGAAGTGGAGAAGCTTTGGCAGGCCTATAGAAGGGGCGAGCCTTGGCGCGTACCAGTTATCTTTAACTATGGGATTCGCTGCCGCCTGCTGGATCCGTCTCTCAATACTGAAGGCTATACGTTTCAGCAGTACTTTGAGGATCCCGATGTAATGCTCGATGCGCAGCTCAAGCATCTCTATTTCAAGGCATTCAACCTTTGGCGGGATGAGTCTATGGGCTATCCCGCCAAAGGCTGGCAAGTGTTCATAGATTTTCAGAACACTTTTGAAGCTCCTTGGTTTGGATGTCCCATCCGGTATCATACAGACCAGGTTCCTGATAGTATGGAGATTTTCAGGGAACGCAAGTCACTACTCTATGAAATGCATATTCCAGAGCCGTTGGGTGCTCCTATGATGCAGAGAGCCGTTGAATTCTACGAGTACTTTAAGGAGAGGTGCCCGGATCTAGAGTTCATGGGAAG
>JAAYRF010000060.1 GCA_012518905.1 Bacillota bacterium
CTGTTACTGCTAAAGCCGATGCCATGAATGTATAGGCTGGTACAATGACTTCATCACCGGGACCTACTCCCAAACCTATAAGCCCTGAGATAATCGCCGGCGTACCTCCTGTGAGAAAAAGGGCATAATCTACTGATACTTTCTCTGCCAATTCCTTCTCAAAGTTGTCGACTTCTTGGTTCTTGCTCCCTATCCGAAAGAGTTCCTTCGACTTGATCACCCTTGTAAAGGCATCAATCTCTTCCTGACCAATTCTAAACATAAACTCTTCCCTCCCTGGTCGCGATCCGCGATAACAATCCACCTGCCCATAGCAAACGCACAAATCAGAACAGCAGCTCCAACTCTGTAATTTTCTTCAGCGCCCTAACCAGAAAACCTCAACTCCATTCAATCAGAGAATCGGTTGACAGATTGGGCAGTAGTAGACCGAGCCGCCAAGATAGGCTTCTTTTCTTATCTCCCCACCGCAGACCGGACAGCCTGCCGCGAGCGTGTGCCTTGACATCTTTGTCTCGTATCCGCAAATATTTCCGAACAGATCCTTTTCGGTATCCCGCCCGCCAAGGTCTGTCATCTCGCGCAGAACGGAAACAACAGCAAACAAAAGATTGTCGGCCTCCTGGTCTGTTAGCTTTCCTATCTTCTTTTTCGGATGGATTTGCGCCGCAAACAAAATGTCCTGTAGCACCCCATTTCCGATGCCGGGAAAACGCTGCTCTGTTGCAAGGAACGCCTTGGCACTCAAAGTTGGTTTGCTTTCGGCAACTAGTTTGCGAAAGTGGCTTTCAAATCCAGGGGAGAACGGAGAGAATGCATTCCGGCTTTTTCTGTAGTATTCGTTGTCATAGCTTCCATCGTGCATGATAATACCGCCGTACATGGCAACTGTGAACACAAGCGCGGTGTCGTCAGTGAATTCCACCTTCAGTTGATAATTCTTAGTTGCATTTGTATCGTCAACATCGGAAAAACGCACATTCACGCCATCGTTGATGCATAGCCGCTGACCGTTATCGAATATGAGCTCGACAAAGATACCGAAGCCCTCAGCAGAATGAACCCCGTGACCTCTTATCTTTTCATCGTATTCCGTTGGCTCGCCGCTATACCAACAAAATTTGTGGGCTTTCGTAGGCGGTAGAACGCGGCTGACCGTCTTTCCGGCTACCGTATTTTGAAGCTGCTTTGCGATATTCAACGCTTCGGGTAGTTCAATCATGGTTTGCACCTCATTTCTGCCCGAATATATTCGAAACACCAGTTTGTATTCGTTTTCTGCATTAAGCAGACTTCTCCTTCGCCTCTTACAGTTAGCATCTCAGGTCAGTTGAAGCTCGCAGTATTATGTGTTGTTCCTTACTTCTCGTACTATGCTGACCTAATCACATACAGCAACGCTAGTGGTTATTCTCCGTTACTGATCTTTCCTCTGGTAGTGTCAATCATTTTAATGATCAGCCTGTCATCCCTATGCCTTGTCTGCGCTGCTGCAGATGAGTCCAGCATGATCCGGATTACAATTTCACTTGAAGGCGAGAATATCTCCTCAACTTGCCTTGGTACATTAGTCAATACCGACACGGGGGCGATGGCATTGCTGTCCCCTGCCGGAGATGTGCCTATCCACCACTGTGGCTGGGGGACGGTACGAATTAGTGGTGGTTTGTCCTCAAGATACCTCACTGTGCTATAGCTGCCTTCTGAGTATTGGCTTTCCACAAACTACAATCGAGGGCTCGCATGGGCATAGAATACTAAGACAATGAACGTCCGTATTTCAATTTGTTAAGCTCTTCTTTAAGCCTAAAACTTTGCTCTAAATCAACATCATAAACATTAGCCAAGGCTAAAACATAATAAAGCACATCATAGAGTTCTTCTTCTATAGTTCCTTTGATATTTTGCCCTTCCATTCTTCTGCCCTTTAGCAGAACTTCGGATAATTCACCAACCTCTTCTATTAGCTTTAGGAAATAAGCATGTTTCAACTCTGGCTCATGGTCCTTTTTCCTTATGTACTCCTGCAAGAAAGATAGTGTAATTTGATCTGACAAAGGCCCCATCTCCTTGGCAAACTTGTGGGTAGCCACAACGACTCGCAAAGACTCTGAAAAGGTTTTTATGTAGTGACAATAATTTAACTTCAGCGCTAGACTGGAGTATCCCTCCTGCGACGTATCTCAAATTGATCGGGTATCGTTTTCCACCTGGAGTCTAGTGGTGATAACAACGCCATTGCCTGGAGTTACCTCACTCAGCCCACCTTTAGGCAGCCCGCTTCAGCAACCCATCCGGTATTAGATATCTCCCCGATAGGCCATCTACCCGAACAGGTCTCATATAGGGGGATCTTCTTATCGAAGTTAGAGGCATGGGACCATCTAGGCATTAAAGTAGCATGCCTTCAGCGGAAACCATAGCCTCCTTAGAATCCCGAAAATATTAACTGCGCTAGGCGAAGTCAGTGAGGGCTGACGCAGCTGCTTTTGTATGCAGCTACCCCGGTCTATAATTCTGGCAAAAACTCAATCCTGACCGTTGCCTCCAAGCCGCCGCAAATATGTGAGTATTTCCCCGTCAATTAAGTCATCATCCCGCATGCGGTCATCAAAGTTTTCCATCATATAGAAGGTCTTGAGGGCAGCCTTGGTATCTTGATCAAACCGGCCGTCTATGTCCCCTTGATAAAAACCACTCTCTTTTAGCAGCGCCTGGATCTCAATGATAAGCCCACCCTCGATTTTCACTAACTTGTTGGGGGCTGTTGGCTTGAAATAAAGGTCAAATAGAGCCATCAGACGGATTAGTTCCTTGATGGGCTCAAGATGGTCATCTACTCTTAGGTCCATGTACTTGTCATTGAAGCCACCATACCCGCCGTTTTCTTTGACAATTAGGATCGCTGCCGACTGTTTGCCCCGGCTGTCTCCCCCTGCTTGCTGTCCTGCATCGAGGGCAGTCACGAGGCGGCGTGCCAATTCACCTTCTGTCCTTTCAAAGGTTTCGGCCATTGCATCTACAGTCTCTTGGCTTACCAGAACATTGCCTTGACATGCGTAACCGGGACCAGTGCGTCCTCCTGCCCAAGCAAAACAATCCGAGCCGGTAAAGGTTGCGGCATTGCCTTTGGCATCCACTATTCCCACCTGGCGCAGATGACGGTCCTTGTCTTTCCCGGTTAGAGTCTCTAGTACCGCCTCCACCGTTTCCCCTTCCTCTAGCAATCCCAAACCCTCCGGTCCATAGCTGGTGTTGGCCCAAGATTGTGTGGCCAAGGCACCGACACCGGCTTTAGCAAAGGGGACTACGGCTCCCACTGCTAAGAATTTGGATTGAACTGCGACTCCCAATTCACCCGTTAGAGGATCACAACCGACAATAGAAAAAGTAGCCACTAGGTGGCGTGAACCGCGGGAGGGCTTTAGCAAGCCGGTAGTCATGGCATCATCATCCCTTTCTAATGTCAATTGATTCTCACATAAGCCTTTGACGTACTATTCTCCAATATTACGATCCGAACTCTTTCAATACGATCCCTTGCCACGCTAGTTGGGACGCCTCGCTAAAACACCGGCGGACTCCCACCCTTAGTGAGGTCAGTCTATCAATAATCCAGATTATTGGTAGGGGCTGTAGAGCCTACAGATTGGGCTCCTACCAGCTCAACAGCCAGCCAATCGTAATCGGCCAGCCATTCCATACCGGCTCACACATACTCGATCACTTCTACTCCTAGCACCGACCGCATCTGCTCCAGGGCAAAGATATGGGCTTCCTGATCAAAGCTGGCTACACCCTTGGCATAGACTTTGGTTGGAACATCACGGTTGGCCAACTCTTCTACCGTGAAATAGCAGCAAATGTTGGTACAAACCCCCACCAGTTCTACCTCATCCACTGGCCTGCCCGTGCTTCCGCTGGCCAAGCCCAAGTATTCCTCTAAGTCTGTCCGGTAAAAGGCACTGTAACGGTTTTTCTCTACAAAGTGCACTCGATCAGTCACTTGTTCATCTAAGAGTTCCTGCAATTCAGGTATTAGTCTCTGGCCCCAACTATCCTTCAGACAATGGGGCGGGAATTTGGCAAACTCGGCATCATCCTCTAGATGAGTGTCCAAAGTAAACACAACCTCGTCCCCCATTTGTAAAGCCCTTTGCACCTGCTGGCGGACAAAGGGTACGATCTTGCGACCCGCCGGCGAACTCAACGCCCCTTCTTCAGCGACAAAATCATTTTGCATGTCCACGACAATCAGAACTCGCCGCACC
>JAAYRF010000298.1 GCA_012518905.1 Bacillota bacterium
AATGGTTTTGGACCTATTCTATTGAAATCTCTCCCAGTTGTCCTTATCCACAATTTCAGTAGGGGTCTTGACGAATTTGGGCACTTGCTTTCCTGCCAAATGATCCTTTACTGTCTGCATGGCAATCCTTCCCATATCGTATGGGAAGACTGCCAAAGTGGCGGTGAGAGTCCCTTTGCCGACATCTTGAATAGCGTCGGGATTACCGTCCAGACCAATGGTGAATACATCCTTGTTCATGGAGCGGGCAGCTTGGGAGGCCCCTTGTGCCATTGCATCACTGCAGCCAAAGAAGAGATCAATATCCGGAATGGCTTGCAGAAGATTCTCTGCTACATTCATCGCTTTCTCTCTTTCCCAATCTGCTGGCTGAGATGCGACAACCTCTATTTCAGGGAACTTTTCCATGACTTCCATAAAGCCGCCTTTTCTTTCCGTAGTATGAAAGCCTGGAATCCCCTCCAAGATGGCTACCTTGCCCTTGAATTCACCATGCTTGCTGTGCAGCAATTCCACAGCTTTTAGGCCACATTTCCGGCCACCGGCCCTTTGATCGTAGCCAATGTAGGCCACCACATCTCCTCCGGGAAGCTCAGTCAGGGAATTGTGAATGAAAATTGGAATCTGGGCCGCGTTCGCTGAACGTACTGCAGTGACAATGGCCTTGTCGTTGATGGCGCATATGCTAATGGCATCGACCTTCCGCTGAATCAGATCTTCCACCATACTAACCTGCATCTGGAAATTAGTCTCACGGTCAGGAGCTAGAGATTCATAGCCCCAAGCAAAACTGCGGGCTTCGGCTTCGGCACCCTTTACCAGTGTCACATGGAAAGTGCTAGTTAGTGCCGGGGACACTACCGCTACCCTGGTATCGGCGGCCAAGGCTACTGAGCCCAATAAACACCCTACCAAGAAAACCAAGCAACCTATCAGCGCCAGTTTCTTCACTATGGTGCCCTCCTTAGAATTCAAGATCACATTTCCAAAAGGTACATGCGGCAGCCCTAGAAATCCCTCCTCCCTCTCTATTGGTAGGACACTAGACCACCTACTTTGATCTGTTCTTGCGGAGTACGTCCATGGCCACGGCTGCTAGAATGATCAACCCTAGAATCACTCGCTGCCAATGAGATGATACCAAAAGTAGATTCAGACCATTGCGCACAACGCCCATGATCAGGGCACCAATTAATGAACCAATGACTTTACCTTCGCCACCGCTTAGACTAGTACCCCCGATGACTACCGCCGCGATCACATCCAACTCAAAGCCATCACCAGCCACTGATGTCGCCGCATCTAGCCGGGCGGCGAGCACCATCCCTGCCATGGCCGACAAAAAACCGGTTACAGTGTATACAATACCCTTATAACGTGCAATCGGGATGCCGGAAAGCACCGCTGCCTCCTCATTGCCGCCGATAGCATATGAGAATCGACCTACCTTCGTCTTTGTCAGTAGAATGTGCGCCACAAAGTAGACAACTGCCATCAAAATTACCGGAAAAGGCACTGGCCCCACCATGCCATTTCCCAGAAAGCGAAAGTGCTCATGAAAAGAGTAGATCGGTGCCCCTCCCGTATATACAAAAGCCAATCCACGGGCAACACCCATCATGCCAAGCGTAGCAATGAACGGTGGTAGAGGAATCTGCGTGATGAGAAGCCCATTGATGAAACCCATCAATCCACCGATAGCCAGGCCGATGAATACGGAGACCCAAATATTCCAACCTAAGTTGATCATCATTCCCGCTGCCAAACAGCTGGCCAGACTAAGAACTGAGCCTACTGATAGGTCAATTCCTCCAGTAATGATTACGAAGGTCATCCCAGCCGCCACTATGGCAATCAAAGATGATTGCCTTAAAACGTTCATGATATTTGTCACCGAGAGAAAATACGGAGAGCTTAAGGTTAGTATGACGCACAGAATCAATAACCCGGAGAAAGCCCCCAGTTCTTTTCCTAGAGAGAATCTGGCTCTTTGCCGAACTGTGACACTGCCCTGCATCTTCCTCACTCCTTGGTGGCACACTCCATGATCTTTGCTTGGGTAGCTTCTTCCCGGAGAAACTCTCCAGTGAGGCGACCTCGGTTCATGACGAGAATTCTGTCACTCATGCCAATAATCTCCGGCAGTTCCGAAGACACCATGATGATACCGACTCCGTTCTGTGCCAACTGATTTATCAAATTATAAACTTCTACCTTTGCTCCAACGTCAATACCCCTAGTTGGCTCATCGAAAATCAATATTCGGGCCTCAGCAAACAGCCACTTGGCTAGTGCAACCTTTTGCTGGTTCCCACCGCTCAGATAGCGGACCAGATGCTCTATGGTAGGAGTTTTGATTCTCAGGCTCTCCACATACCCGGTGCCAACAGCCTTTTCCTGCTGGTGATCGATGAAAATGCCGTTCATGACTTGGCCAATATCGGTGACAGTGATATTCTCAGCAACGGAAAGCCCTAGAAACAGTCCTTGTTTTTTGCGATCCTCAGTAATAAACCCCACTCCCAGTCTCACAGCATCCTGGGGAGATCTGATTCTGACGGGTATCTTGCCTAAGTAGATCTTTCCCCGGTCATATTCCTGGGCACCAAACAGGCAACGCATGAGCTCTGTGCGACCTGAACCTACCAACCCAGCGAAGCCCAAAACCTCTCCTTGATAAAGACTAAATGATATGTCGACTAACCGATCTTTCCAATTCAAACCCTCAACTCTCAGCACTTCACTACCGATGGATGCTGGGATTTTCGGAAATTGCTCGGAAAGGGTGCGTCCTACCATAAGGGGGATAAGAGAGTTAAGTTCAACTTCCTCCATCCTATGGGTGGCGATCTTTCTGCCATCCCTAAGGATGGTTACCCGATCCGCGATGGCAGGTAGCTCTTGGAGGCGATGGGATATATAGATAATAGATACACCCTTTTCCTTCAAACGGCGGATGGTGGAGAAGAGTTCAGTAATCTCGTTTTCGCCCAACGCAGCAGTCGGTTCATCCATGATGATGATCTCGGCATCCATAGACAAAGCCTTAGCTACCTCCACCATCTGCTGCATGGCCACCCCCAGTTCATCGACCCGCATTTCGGGATCTAGATTTATGTTGAGCTCAGCAAGTACGGTCCGACATGCGCTGGTAGTCCTTTTTCTGTCAATAAGGTTGGCAAGGGCCATGGGTTCACGGCCCAGAAAAATATTCTCTCCAACGGTCAAAGTGGGCACTAAGTTGAAATCTTGGTAGATCACACTTATCCCAAGTTCTAGAGCGTGCTTTGGATTGAGGATATAAATCGGCTCGCCATGCAACCAGATCTGACCCTCGTCCAAGGTATACGCGCCAGACAGGATCTTGATGAGCGTTGATTTGCCAGCTCCATTCTCTCCCAAGATAGCGTGAACTTCGCCCTTTTGCAGCTCAAAATCTACGGCGTCCAGCGCTAACACACCGGGAAATCGCTTGGTGATGCCCTGCATCCTCAGGACAAGCTCTCCTTCAGCCATAATTACCAACTCCTCAGCAGCCGCTCTTTGATCTGACTTGTTCCACTTATCCCATTTTGTCTATTGCTGCCGCACTATTGGTAATATACTACTACATTAAGTTCGCTTTTCCTTCTTGTGGCAGGGAAAAATCAGAAGCCGCCAATTACCATGGCGAGGAGCACTGTCGAGGATACATACTGGGAGTACCGAAGAAAATGGGTTGCGGGCCAGATTGGGTGCTGGCCCGCAACAAACGATCAAGCTAGGTATAACTTCTAGAACTCAATACCCTTCCGTGCTGGAATCCCTCGGTCATAGGGGTGTTTTACAGCAACCATCTCAGTCACCAAATCTGCCGCTTCCAGCAAAGAAGGTGGCATGTCTTGCCCAGTCAAGATAAGCTCCACCGGGCCGGGACGTTCTTCCAGCATCCGCAGAACCATTTCCGGCTCTATGAGCCCAACACGAACAGCATGGCTGATCTCATCTAGGACGACAATGTCGTATTGACCACTAGCTATTACTTCCTGGATTTCTTCCCACCCAGCCCTGGCAAGGGCCAATTCCTCTGGGTTAGGCTCTCGTCCTACAATGAATCTCCCCAGACCAAACTGACGGATGATGAGCTGAGGAATAAACCGGGCTGCAGCCAGAACCTCCCCAGTCTCTTGGCCTTTGAGAAACTGAGCCATATATACGTTGAGCCCCCGTCCAACCGCTCGGAACAGCTGACCCAAAGCAGCCGTGGTCTTGCCCTTGCCATCGCCGGTGTAGACTTGAACAAGCCCTAATCCCAAGTGCTCACGCGTTACATCCACTGCAACTCCTCCCGCTTCTAGCTTAGTCTCCAATATGGTGCTGTCTTAGGGCTTGTGCTTTACGAAATGTGGGGGCCATCCTTTTCGCGTGGTCCCATTCTTCTTCCAGCGAAAGTCGCACTTGCTATGGCCTTCCGCCAAAGTCATGGTTCTGCTAAACCCCCAACCGGTAGTTCTATGGGTAGCAAAATCAAGGTAGCAGTAAAAAGGCAGAAACTCATCAGCCCCATGGGCGTGGTAGAGTTTCTGGGTTCCACATTCAAGAAAATCACACCCATAGTCAAATTCCACACCATCGCCCTCCACAAATTCCCAGACCCAATCTCCCTTGTAAATCCGCGTATGCGATTTTTCCGCTTCAGCCTTTTTCCTTGTGATGAACTCCTGGGTGAGGTAAAAAGAGCTAAGGGGTAGCTTGCTGACACTGGTCACTACTGCGTCATGGATCACTTTACCAGCTTCCTTCGGAGTTCCACCCCGTTCCTTTATGGCCTTATAAAGAGCCAGGCTTGTGGTTGACCTAACGAGGTGACGAGTCATGGGATTCCCATCACCCCCTATGTAGGGTATTACAGGGATGATAGCTTCCATTTGCTCTTTAGCCGCCAAAAGCAGCATGTGTGTAGTTTTATCACCATAAGAAGCTGTAAGAAAGGGTTTCCAGGCTTTGGCGTGATTGTGGAACTGATCCATGATCTCAAGCTCCCGAGATAGGTAGTAATCCCTGCTATCAATCTGGTTCATGTATCTTTACACCTCCAGTAGATGAGCTGGTTGGCAACTGGTAGCGCTCTCCTTCGCAGATCGTGAGCTTCGTTGATGCTAGTATCATTTTCCCCATTTTCCATAATACTCCTGCCCTATCCTTTTCTGAAGGACTATGACACTGCAAGGCGAACCCATGAAAGGAGCCCACAATTCAAAGCAAGCGGCAAACAAACATGCTTTGCATCTATGGCCGCTGGCACTACCAAAGTCATAGTGGCAGAGTCATTTACCATGCGAAAGGAGAGCGATAACCGTGGGTAAGAAGTACAAGCTAGGGGTTATTGGTTTTGCTCATATGCACGTTTTGACATTGATGGCTGAATTTGCAGAGCTTCCCAATGTTGAGTGGGTAGCTTGCGCCGATACAAAGGCTGCTGTACCTTCCTTGTCCGATGAGCCAGGGACAAGGGGAACCAATATGCAACGAGCTGTAGAGTCCATAGGAATCCCCAAAGTCTACGAGGATTACCAGGACATGCTACAGAACGAAGATTTGGACATAGTCATCGTCTGCTGCGAAAACGTCAAACATGGTGAGGTTGTCACAGAGGTGGCCAGAGCAGGTGCCCACATAGTCGTGGAAAAGCCCATGGCTACTACCTATGCCGATGCCCTTAGAATGGCGAAAGCAGCCCAACATAACAACGTCAGCCTCGCCGTAAACTGGCCCAGTACTTGGAAGCCGGCAAATAGGCGAGCCCAAGAGATGGTAGCAGATGGCGCTATTGGTGAAGTCTGGAAGTTTAAGTATGCCAACTCCTTCTCCCTTGGCCCATTCGAGTGGGGCCAGAAGCTCACTGATGTCGAGAAGGCAGTGGAGTGGTGGCATCAGAAGATAATGGGGGGGGGAGCTTTCCTTGACTATTGCTCCTATGGTGCTTGCTTGTCGAGGTGGTTTATCGGCCAGGCCGCGGTAGGAGCATACGGTCTCGCAGCCAACTTCTTCAGCACTTATGGAGACGCAGAAGACAACGGCCTTGTCATGGTACGTTTCCCCAAAGCCGTAGCGATCCTAGAGGGTTCTTGGACTACACCGCACTTTGGGGTGTCCAACGGTCCTATAGTCTATGGCTCAGAAGCCACCCTCGTTTGCGATGGTGCTGGTCCAGGGACTGTATATATCTACAAAAAGGGAACTGACACGCCCGATACCTACGAAGGCGGCGCCCTTCCAGAGGGGCGAGACAATATTGCCAAGGAGTTCATTCACCACCTTGAGACTGGTGAGCCTCTCCATCCAACCCTCGACCTTCCCGTCAATCTAGATGCTATGGCCATATTAGACGCGGGGCTTCGTTCTGCAACATCGGCCCAGTTTGAAATGGCCAAGAACGAAGTTTGGAGCTAGGAACTAGCCTGAGCAGCAGAGGGAGAGATATCCGTGGCGGAGATGGAGCAACTTAGACTGTTCGGAAAAGACAACGAAGATACTCGCAAATTAGAGCAGCATACACCTTCGCATCCTAGGCCTAGGCCGGATGAACCGCCAACAAACAGAACACTGCCGCCCTGGTCACAAGCCAGTGGCGGCGGTGCCCCGACAAAGCCGATGCAGGCAGAGCAAACAGCAGGCCTATGGGAGATCGGTACTCCGAGAAGGGATCTCA
>JAAYRF010000061.1 GCA_012518905.1 Bacillota bacterium
CCGTTCCCGGGGAAGGCAACCCCCAAGCACGCATCATGTTTGTTGGTGAAGGCCCCGGTGCAGAAGAAGACGCCCAAGGGCGACCCTTCGTCGGGTCGGCGGGTAAGCTACTAGATAAGCTGATAGTATCCATGGATCTGAAACGGGAGGATGTTTTCATCGGCAACGTTGTCAAATGTCGCCCACCCCGAAACCGCGACCCTGAGCCAGGCGAAGTGAAAGCGTGCATGCCTTACTTAGCAAGGCAAATTGACATAATACGTCCCGATGTACTGGTAATCCTAGGGGCTACAGCACTAAGAGCTCTGATCGATCCCAAGGCGAGAATCACTCGTGTGCGAGGTGACTGGCTAGAGCGCAGCGGCATCATGGTAATGCCCACCTTCCATCCCGCGGCCCTGTTAAGGGATCCAAGCAAAAAATTACTTGTCTGGGAGGATATGAAGAAGGTCCTGAGTTTTTTAGACGAGACTAACTAAGCTCGCCTGAATGAATAGTCACATCGCCACCGTGTGCGTGCTAGGAGTCCGTTTCGTGCCGCAAAATCCACTCAACGGCCTCCAGTACGTTTTTGCCTATGTACACTGGTTCAACCTCAGCCCAAGTGTGTCTGAACTCTCCCATGCTTCCCTTCCCCACCCCTGTGAGGACTAGGATACCTTTGGCTCCGCATGTTTGGGCTAGTCTCATATCGGTGGCTCCCATATCTCCGATAACATAGCTTCCCGGAACGCTGATGCGGAAATCCCTAACAGCCTGCTCAATCAACCCAGGTAGTGGCTTTTTGCAGTCGCAGCCATCACTACGAACGTGTGGGCAGCAGTATACCGCGTCTATGTGCGCGCCTTGCTGCTCTAAGCTACCCCTGATACCAGACATCCTCTCCTCATATTCTTGATAGGGAAAAAGACCCTTACCGATGTGGCTCTGATTGGTTATGATGATGGCCAGCAAACCCGATTCGTTAACCAATCTCACAGCATCGGAGGCAAAGGGGTAGAGCTCGAAATCCCGAACATCTCCGAGCCCTTCTCCCCCCAAAGTGCCCTGCAGATCAAAAAATACCGCTCGCCTTTCACTGCCTGTCATTTCCACTCCCCCACGGAAAATGCCACCAATAATCGAACACCCTCTTCGCGACTGATCAACAACCGCTCATTCACTTTGGCCAAGGAAAATGCCTGTTGAAGCGTCTAGAATTACTATTTGACCCGATCGTATATCAGAGAGAAAGCTTCCGCATTACGTTCTATAACCATCACTACATCGGGAGTTGTCATGGAGCATGTTATTATCTCGCCGGGCTCTACCGATGCCCAATTCTTATCCCGCCGAATCACCCGTACTGGACCCATTCGCTTGCCACCCACAATTCAATCGCCTATTCGATCTGGTAATCAATCTAGACGCTATAGCGATCATGCCTCCCTACTCAGAGCTGTTGAAGAGATCACGTATTAGCAAAACGCCAGCGATACCCATCCCTAGCAGTGCAATGGAGTAAATAGCCATTGACCCAATCATCAGTGCCCATGCCCAGGCAGTTGGCTTGGTCTTGCCAGAAGCTAAACCTGTGGCAACGGCAAGCATTTGGGCACCGACTAGCACCCCTGTAGCAATACCCAAACCCCAGCCTATGAGCTGCTGCCGTAGGTGTGCTCGCAAAGCCGCCCAAAAAAGCAGCCCTCCACCGACGAAGGCGACCGGAAAAAGCTCCGCCGGCAAGAGCCAGTCTAATCGAAGCCCATGCCCCGTGATGCTCCCGATCACAGTAATGGCAATAGTAGCAGCTAGCGGGAACCAGACAAGCACCGTCCCGACCACAGCTAGGATTCTGGTGTTAGTATCCTTCCTTCCCAAATCGCCACCCCTTGGTCTTATTGCGGCCTACTGCTCCGGTGCTCCCAACCTGCTAGATGCGCATTTGGCATATTTCTGCATTATAGCAATAACCCTCCTTGATTTGCCCTGTGATCTCGCCCAAGGCCACCCTAACGCCCTGATTCGGTAGCCCTCATCAAGAGCCGGGCAATCCGTAAAGTCTTTTGAGAAGCACTTCCGATTACTGATCTAACCGCTTCAAGGTCAATGTATTCTGTTGGCGAGAATCCATGATTCTTAAAAAGATCCGTTTTCACCCAAGCCGTGCACTCCGTAACACTCTCTTGATCTAGACCATCTGGCAAGCCTGGGAAAACGGCAGAGGATAAATATCTGGCAACCTCCTGGCGTGTGCTCTCATCCGGACGAACCAGAATATCCAACCTGCTCATTTCCGCGTAGTAGCGTTCACGCCTGTTAGGCAGCTGCATATAATCTGCCCTTGCTTTCAATGGATGCCTGACATACCTATCCCATTCCTCATCGGTAATAAGGTGACAAAGATACCCCAGAACATAGTCCAGATCAGTAGACTGAGCATATTCGTCTAGAAATTGATCCCATCGATAGTACACCAACCCGCATATCCGTTCAGAATAGTGGGTAAGAGCTTTCTCCAACGATGGGATAGAATCAGGAGCTATTGCCCCCAAGAAGAACTGCTCTGGTTTGGCAATCTCAAGGCTCTTAGCCGAGTCGACCGCTACCCTAATATGAACAGTAAGTGAAGCCAAGTCTATAACCTCCAGTCTAGGTACATCAACAAAGCTACCCGTAGCGCGCTAGCTGCTCCTTTGCCAGTGCAAGGAAAATCACAAGGGGATCTGAGTATGTATGGCACACTTAGTAAGCTTCCTGAAGGACTGTTTCGTGGGTTCCCATATTTCTCCTGTTATTCATTGAACCACATAGAACCCTATGTGATAGCATAGTTGTCAGGAGGCTGCGAGCAAAGCATATCCAGCATCGGGATTCAGAGATCTCGATCATGCAGGAGCGTGGGTGCTGAGACCTATACGCTGATACAACAACGAGCATCATCACAGTGCTCTTAACTTTCTAACGCCCGAACAGAGGCATAGGGCCGGGAAGCCATCCTGGAAGGCGGAAAACAAGTCTACGAGGCCGCTAAAGCTCGACATCTGGAGAGATGGTAGCGGGAAATTCGAAATTGGAGTCTGAGTCCGTGGAATATGTCAGGTAAGCATGATCGGAGGCGGACAAGAATGACAAAGAAAACCTCCATTCATCACACCGCTACCGGATAGCCTGCAATGCATTGCTTGTGTTAGGAATCGTGCTGACAGTCTATTTTTGTCCTGTCTCCTCACCATACATAGAAATGCAATGGGTAGGTTCTGTACTCCGCTGGAGGCATCTTGTCAGTCGTATAGAATCCGGCGGAAGCTTCCAGCAGCTGTGGTATTCGGTTTACAATCGTTGCACACGTGAGTTCTACTGTGGCTGGGCGCGCGATCTTGACTACCGTATTGGGTTCTCCTATGATAGACCAATCATTTCGGTCGAATTCGCCTTCGGCGTAGACCTTCCCGATGCACTCAGATACAATGACAGGCCCTTGGTTTGTCACAGTAGTCACAATCGCGGACATGCCAGTAGCGTGACCTGCAGGGATTACCTTTCCTAGTGTCTCTGATTTGATGTCCCTATCGTGGGTTGTTGGTACCAGCTTCTGATCGGTTGACTTAATCGACCACCCGAATTGTGAACATAGCCACTCATTTGCATTCCACATGAAAGATGGCAGTGAATCGCTTTGAGCAATCTCTTTCTCAAACTCTTCCAGGCTGAGTCCGGCACCATGGACTTCTGCCAGGGCAATGCCATAATCCTCCACATTATAGCTGGACATACCCTCTATTCTTTCGATCGTATGACTTGAGCCTGCCAGTGTTGTAATCAAGTTCCCCCAATATACATCTTGATAACCTGAGCCGGCCAGAGTACAGTTGTTGTCCTTAGCTAATCTGTCCAATCGATTGGTGAGTGCAGGTGAGGTATTCCATGGATAGAAGGCCTCTTCACATGTGCTGATCGCATTGACACCGTGCTTGGCAGAGAGCGCGAAGGCATCATATACCTCAGGCATTAGACTTCTGGTGGCAATTACACATGCATCCGCGTCACATTCGTTGAAAACTTGTTCAGCATCTGATCTGATGCGCACGTTGATGTTGAATCCAAGTCCTGCAACTTCTCCGACATCTTTACCTACAAGGTCGGGGTTGAGATCGATAGCGCCGACTATTTCCGCGCCCTTCTCATATAGATACCTGAGAAAATATCTGCCCATTTTGCCACAACCGTACTGGATGACTCTAATCTTCTCTCTCATTACAGCATCCCCTTTACACTTTTTGGCAGGACCATGCCGCCCCTTCTTGTCCTTACTTGTCTCTGACTTACGCATGATGTCTATTGTAGGAGTAGAGTCAACTATCACCTGACTCTCCGATCGGTATTTGAAGTTTGCTACTTCGCATATGTAGTCTCCCATTATCTAATATCCATTATCTTCTATATGATGAAACAGCTCTAAAGTCACTGTTGCAATCAAAGGGGATTCCACAACCCATGGCAAGATATCAAAAAACCCCCAAAGCCTTTGGCAATGGAGGTTTTGCTCTGGTGAGCCATCGGGGATTCGAACCCCGGGCGCCCGGATTAAAAGTCCGGTGCTCTACCGACTGAGCTAATGGCTCAAAATGGTGCCGAGAGCCGGAATCGAACCGGCGACACGGGGATTTTCAGTC
>JAAYRF010000062.1 GCA_012518905.1 Bacillota bacterium
TCCTGAAAGCTGCCTTGCTTGACCAAAGCTTCAAAGCTGAAAAACATCATGAAGGGTGAGCCTATGGATACCCAGTCTGTTGGAACCTCCTTTACATACCGGGCAACAAAAGGCAGATGGTCTTCATTGGCGCAATCACAAAGATAGACTATTGTATTAGTCTGTTGGCTTACCACCTCGGACAGGGTTCCATCGGCATGCAGAGAGTCAACAAAGGCCTGGTGCTTGGAAGACCAAAGATGTTTATTGATAGCGACCTTGATCCTCTGGGCATATTCTTCAAATAAAGCTGCATCTTCCTGACAAGTAGGAACAGACAAATCCTTGGCAAGTTGGGCCACTTGCCTTAGGGCCTTAACTAGCCAGGCGTTTTGGTGGGTGACGACTCCCTCATCGGGAGTATCCATCGGGGCCCAATCTAGCATGTTCCAGGCTTTAATGTCTAGCAGATCGTCATCATTGATATATCCATTGATAAAAGACAGGCACGTTTGTCTCAAAGCGGGGTATATGTCTTGGGCAAATTCTTTATCACCGGAATAGATATAGTGCTCTTGGCAAGCTAGAATCCAAAGCAGACTCCACGCCGTGAGGATATTTTGCCATCCGCTAGGTACTTGTGATTCAGGCAAGGGGGAGCGTTCTAACGACTGGGCAACAAGACGCAAGGAACGTTTGGCCAGGCGATAGTCCCCACTGACATAATAGTCAACTAAGGCTTCGTTGCGGGCATCTCCTACCCAAAAAGCTTGCTCGTAAGCGGGACAGTCGACATAAGTATCCTCCGAGCATAGGCGGCTGGTATAGCGGGCTAGCTGCCATATACTGTTGAGCAAGTAATCGGAACACTGAAACTGTGCTCGGTTTCCAATGGGATATGTGTTTAGCAAACAGCGGACTTGTCCCAACCGAAGAGGTTCTTTAAGCCCCCGAATGGTGAGCGCAGCATAGCGGAAACCTCGCCGTATATGGGAATGAAAAGACTGATGGCCTGCTCGGGTGATGTAGCGTAGTGTGTTATTTAGACCATCGGTAAAGAGCCAGCGTCCTTCTTGTATTCCTTCAAAGCAGTTCCAATCTAGGGTAACACCCTGATGAGCATGGAGGCGAAACTGTAGAAAGCCCACCAGTTCTCTGCCAAAATCCAACAGGATCTCAATATCTGATCCGTCAGTGGTGGGGTAAATAACGGCTTCTTGGCCGTTAGAGGCCAAGAGATTACCTATTGGATCTATGACTACACTGCCTGGCTCTACTTTTCGCCGGGTCGTGCAGGCGAAAACACTGTCCATCAAAGCGCTTGTGGGTATCAGTTGTATGGCGTTTTGCAGCATCTTATTAGCCATAAGCTCTTTTACACTGGCTGTTGCCCAGAGTCTTGACGTAAGGTCTTGACCGTCTTCATCAATTATGAAGCCTAAAGAAGGCCCTTCCAATGTATGGTTTACACAAGGTGCGGTAAACTCTAGGGTCACGTCACTGTCTACGGCAAAGGTGAAGAATAGGTCATGCCATTCGCCGGTAACATCGATAACTACAAGATTATCACCTTGTCTTAAGGAAATGGGTGCCGCCATGGAGTGGTCGAACTCCAACGGCTGACCGTTCACCTGAACGCGGCCACCATACCCATATACCTGGAACTCATGCCACGTGGCCATGACATCCTCGGGGGCTCTCATATTCATGACCAATGCTCCATGGAGATCTGTTCGATTGGCGTCGGTCTTGCCCGGGCAGAAAAGCGGTACCATATCCAGTGAAAATCTATAGGGGACGGGCTTTACCTTGCGGACACTCAAAACACTGTGCGGATAGATAGGTTCCTCTGTAAGGAAGGGGATGTCTCGCTCTGATAGATTTGACCAAGGCGGCGTTCCTACGGGCCCGATAACCTGCGGAGATTCCCATCCATCGTCGAGATACTCACGATCTAGCCAGCTGATGGCATCTTGTCTTAGATCATAATTGGCGTCAAATTGCTCCTCATAACCAAGCTGACAGCAGATACGGGGGGTCTTCTGCTGGTAGCCAGGGTGCAGAATCGTTCGCCAGGTCTCATCGGTTCCTGCTAGGACTAAGGTGCGGCCATGGTTATCATAGGCGTTGACCTGACACAAGAGGCCGCCTTGCCCGTGGATATACTGGAAAGTTGACATCCCCAGCGAGTGGACTAACACACTAATGGTATTCTCCCCAGGACAGAGCCTAGATGTAATATCGTAGACATCGTATTTGAGATCGAAGGGCCAGCTGCGCACGGGCCCCTGGCCCAAGCGTTCACCATTTAAGAACACGACATAGCGGGTATCTGCAGTGATATATAGGCTCGCGTGGGATATGGCATGGGGCAGTGAAAACGTTCTGCGAAAAGCTTGATATCGGTTTTTCTGTGCCAAAGGGGCTTTGCCCCAGATCCATTGGGCTTGCCACTCATGGGATTTTGCTTTACGAACCAAAATAATCCTCCTTCCGTACTTCAGATAAACTGAAGCCCGCGATGCGGGACATGGTGCTTGCATGAAGCGATCTATCTAAGTACCCATCTAAGTAGTCCATTCTACCAATACATTTGTTCGCTAGGGAGTGAAGTACCTCCTTTTAAAGGGAAGACTTGCTTCTTCAGTTCCCGCTAATGTGGTCGCATACGCCAATACAAGGAGGCAGGATTTGCCATGATTTCTCCGAATAGAAACACTACAGGCCCCCGGGCCTTTTTTGGGATTTAAGTTTCATTGGGAGAAATATCGGTGAAGAGATATTGGTGAAGACAGAA
>JAAYRF010000063.1 GCA_012518905.1 Bacillota bacterium
CCGTTTCACTTCGCCAACTCCTTTTCATGCCAATATCGAGTACTCCATCCAGCAAATTGGAAAAAATACTAAACGCCTAAGCGAGTCTACTCTGCTGTGGCTAATATGGGAATGTCTTCCTTCTTTACCAGACTGTTAGCCAACACCCCCATAATCCCCACGGCTAGTAGGGTCAAAACAAATCTAGCGACGGTAAACGGCAACCCCAAAAACTTAGCCTCCATCATTAGCTGTGGTATCTTGGCCGCTCCCCAGGCACCAAGAAATACCGTAACCGCGCCAATACTCGCTCCCTTATCGAGGAGCCCTCGGGCAACGGGGAAGGCACCATAGAGCGGCCCTGTCGGTGCAGTTCCAAAGGCAAAAGCTATGGCGAAACCTTTCAGGCCTGAGCCACTGCCCATATGGGCTTCTACCAAAGATTTGGGCACCCAAACTTCAAAAAGGCCCATCAGAATAGAGATGCCCGGCATGATGAGCATCACTTCTTTCAAGGAGAACCCGAAGGCCCTGATGGAGTCGATGGCCACATTGGGCCTCCAGATCCAAAGCACTACGTAGACAAGCAGCATCAATGCCGCCGGCCGATATGCTCGAACCTGTTTGGCTCTATCTAGTTGGGCCTTGCCAAGGTCTTGGCTGTGCACAGCCTTTTTCATCGCAAAATCACTCCCATCCCAAAAGCAATAATGAGGGCAAAGATAAGACTTAGACTATTGCGCATCAACGTGTATTTCTTGCCCAACTGTTCAATCTCTAAAGGTGCGGTGACAAGGCCAACCATGTTTAGTGTTGTTATGAATGCCGCTATTGCCATAGAAGCAGCGCCTGCATCGTATAGTGATCCCGCCAAAGGCAAAGCCACAACGTGGGGGATTAAAGTAATTGATCCCACTATGGCTCCGAGTATGGTGGCCAAATAGCCTGACTCCGGCCCTAGATACCGGGAAATACTCTCCGCGGATAGTGCTCCACTGATGATACCCATAAGGCCCGTTACAGCTAGGAGTGATGGCAGCATCTTCAAAAGGGCGCGCATCCCTATCAGAAGGGCCCGCCTAGATCTGGCTGGGTCTTTAGCCCAGCTAATGGCTAGGGATACGATGCCAATCCCGTAGATGATCCCAGTTGTCATCCTTCTAACCCTTCCTTCCCATGCAAGGCACTATAGCGTGCCAAGAGTCTATCGATTCTACGCCGATTGCCCTTGATAACTTCAATCCAAAGAGACAAGCTCTCCCTGCCTTGATCCGTTATAGTATAAACTCGCCGGCGGGGACCTTGTCCACCTTCCTCCCAATCGGAGGTAACCAGCCCTGCCTTTTCAAGTCGCCGCAACGTCCGATATAAAGTACCAATATTGAAGGAGTCCGGCGGAAAACCAAAGTCAGCCAAGCGGTCCATAAGGCTGTAGCCATGGCCTGGAGCTTCCTCCACCAGAACCAGCAGACAGGTCTCTAGAAAATGCTCCATATGGGCACAGCTACCCGGTGGCCCAACAGCGCCCCTCTTCGATCCCACTATCTACGCCTCCCTTCTCTGCACTATATGCCCACCGCATATATGCTACACGGCAATAGTACCACCATACGTAACGCAAGTCAACCATTGTTTGCTATGCAAGCCAAGATTCCATCAAGTTCTTTTTCAACCCATCCACGGTAGATGCCAAATGAGCCCCAGCTTTGCCAGGGCTCATCTGTCAGCAACAATCTGCGCAGACTCTTTTTGATCATTAGGGCGTTGCGTTCCAACGGGAGCGCCTCTGCTGAGTACTTCGCCTATAACTTCGCGAAGATCTCCTGTTCCAGCTTTTCTTTTAGCCCATCGAGGGCGGTGAAATTCATATTAGCCACATAGAAACCCTCCACCGCCATGTGGGTTTCCCTAGCCTTTTTAATTAGACCAATGCCTGTATTTAGAAGCTGCAAAAAGGTTTGCCGATCGGTCTCTAACTCAGATCTATGGTAATTCGTCCGCTCCGGGTTAAGACCATAATCCAAATTGACGGTCTCCCAGTCTCTAGCTGGGGTAAAGGGGAAGAGCTCTGTACTTGTACCAACAAAGACGCCTAACTCAGGCAATAATACATGCTGCAGCTTCATAGGATCGATGGGACTATGGTAAATCTCAGCCAAATAGCCCTCCTCTTTGGCCACGCCGGCGACCTTACTGAGCAAAGTTGACTTGCCAGTCCCCGGCTGCCCTTTGATGATAATCACGATAGTGGCCAGAGCTGCAACCGTCTCCACATAGCTTTTCGGACCTTCCGGGGTAAAGGCCGACGCAAATAGATGTCTTTCTCGACCGGGTTGTGAGGCAACAGGACGCTGGCCCATGATACTCTTACATAGTTCCTTTGAGCGCTGGTTGACCCAACCCCAATCCTGCATCATGCTGACCTTATCCGCCCAGTTTTCGTGTATCTTGCGGGCTGCCCCTAGATACCGATAGGCACTATTGAAAAGCCGATTACCCTCGATGTTGGCAGCCATTATTTCTTGCTTATGCCTTTGAATACCAGCGGCATCCCAGTATTCGCCGAGGTTTACTATCTCGTCCAAAGCTCCGGGAAGTCGGGGGTCGTACATATGGGGCTTTGTACCATCAATGAAGGCGACCTTTAGCGCGGGGATCACCAATCCATCCAAGGACTTAATATCGGAGGAGCAGTGATGCAGCTCAACGGAAAACCCCCTGCTGATAGACTTCTCCGCCATATAGCTCATCAAGGTGGACTTACCGGTCCCCGGCCCGCCTTTGATCACATGAACATGCTCAATCTCGGGCCCCGCAATATGATGAAAGAAGGAATGGAATCCTACACCTGTGTTACTGCCAGCAAAAACTCTTTTCACCTGTGCGACCTGGGCCATCACCCAATCCCTCCCTGGCCATGCTGGGCCATACGATCCGATACAATCCATTGGGCCATAGGTGTTTCTCGGTATTCCCATCCTATGCCTAGGAGAGTAAAATGTTGCAAAAAAGGCGGGTAATACCCCGCCTTCTAGCTTACTCTCATTATACCCACCAGGGGGCCTAGATCTGCACACGAATCTTAAAGATAGCTATCTAGCTTGGCCGCGATAGTCTGCTTCGGTGCCGCCCCCACAATCTTGTCCACTGCCTTGCCATCTTTGAAAATCATCAAGGTGGGGATACTCATAATCCCGTATCTGGCCGCAGTCTGCTGGTGTTCATCGACATTGAGCTTAGCGATAGTTGCCCGCCCCGCATAATCCTTTGCTAGGTCTTCAACGATAGGTGCAACCATCCGGCATGGTCCACACCAAGGAGCCCAGAAGTCCACTAAGACTACACCACTCTTTTCCAGGACATCTGCCTCAAAGCTAGCATCTGTTAGCACTTCAACCATGGTTTCAACCTCCCTTTGTCACCAATCGGTACGCAACTGGCTCTCTTTGCCGGCTAGTCTTGAGACTGTGCTAATGGCCTTTGCACTCCACCAGTGGCAGGTAGAAGCCACAGGGCCAACCCGCCGCCAATAACTCCGATCAGTCCCGTTGCCAGAAAGCCACCAGTAAGTCCCGATACATCTCCTATTATACCCACCAGGACTGGCCCTCCAAACATTCCAAGGGCATATATAGCCTGAAAGAATCCCATGGCCGTCGCCCGTTTTGTCTCTGGTACCGTCTTGATGCTCAGGCCCATCAACACGGGAAAAACAACTCCTCGACCGAGGCTACCAATCGCCTGAGTTACATATAGCTGACTCAAGGTAGTCGTAAACGGTACGATGGCCGCAGCCAGGGCCCCGAGGATGAACCCTCCAAAGACAACCCGTTCCTCGCCCAATCTCGTGACAAAGCCTGAGCTGCTAGACAACGCAGCAAGAGCCACGGGTAAAGTGGAAAAGAAAGTAAGCAGGCTTAACTCCCCCGGAGTCGCTCCCAGGGCCTCAGCGTAGATGGGTGTGAAGCCATATACTGTTGCGAAGGTCATACACTGGGTGAGAATGGCTAAACCCGAAACAATGAGCAAGCCCTTTTCCTGCCCCACTGCCAGGAGCTCCGATACTTTTAGGGGCTCTCGCTCTATCCAGTTTGATTCTTTGAGCCTGAGGCTGAGTAAAGCGCCTCCAAGGGCCACAATCGCCCCTAAGAGGAAGGGGGCTTGCCAACCATGGGCTTGGGCAATATAGCCTCCCATGGAAGTAGCTATCATCTGGCCCAGACTATTGTAAAACATGGCCAAGCCCATGGCTCTAGGTGCATCTTGACTGGGAAAATAACTAGAAAACAGCACAGTAAAACTAACCCAAGTGGCAGCCGCGGCTCCAGATAACGACCTTCCGATCAAGATTGCTGTTACATTAGGGAAAAGGCCCATAGTCAAGCTGCTTGCCAAAGCAAGAAGCAGCCCAAGGGTGACAAAGATCTTCCTTTTGCCGATCCTATCTGACCAAATACCCAAGGGAATCCGCAGTAGCATCTGTACCAGACCGTAAGATCCTACCACCAACCCTACCATTTTTAGTGATCCACCTAAATGGGTAACGTAAGTTGGTAAGATGGGGACGTAGATATAGAGAGCAAACCAATAGATTATAGTCACCAAGCCGAATAATGCCCGCCACTTTCCTTCTACAACTGTTCTCATCGATAACCGGCTCAACTCCTCCTTAGCCATCACAAAGAGGAACTAGCCTTTACCTCCTTTGGACATCCAAATAGTCAGTGTAGCGATAGAGTCCATGAGTAAGTTATTATTGATTTTTCTTCCATTACCTGCACTCCTCGAGGAGTATCTCGGAAAAAGGACGGTTTTCTCCCTTTGCAGAGAAAGCAGGATGTCGAGACTTCTCCGGTGAAATATATGCTATCTGTATTATTTCTGTATAAAATTTGTCCACAGACTTATCCACAGCTGTTGATAACTTTCAAGCGATAGGGCATAGGGAGCCGAGATATGCGACTGGAGATCCGGGGAGTGGAAAAGCTGAGCTGGCGAGAAAGGCAAGTGGTGGCCCTCAAGGAGCTGGGTCATTCCACCAAGGATATTGCTAGCCGTTTAGGTATTGGTGAAGGTTCTGTGGCAACTTTGTATAACCGTGCCCGCAAGAAAGGATATGAAGTGGTTTTGATCATCGATGGCGATCCTTTGGGTCTCGGTGCTGAACTGGAAGAGACCGAAAAGGCCGAGTAGCCCTTGACAATCGGCCGTCAGATGCATACACTAAAATCAAAAGCATAGATAAGTCTTCGGGGCTAGGTGCGAAGGTGAAAGCCTTCAATTCCTGACCGGCGGTATGCCTATTGGCGAGCCCGCGAGCCGTTCACGGTTGATCCGGTGTGATTCCGGAGCCGACAGTATAGTCTGGATGGGAGAAGACACCCTGTAGTTAGCAGTGTAGGTTATGCCCCGGGACTATTTCCGGGGCTTTATCTATGTTGCCCTTCCCCTGAAGGCTCAACTCACAAGAAAGGTGATTTGAGATGACCAAGGTAAGACAGATGACGGTGTTAGCACTACTGGCAGCCATTAGCTTCTTGCTCATGTTTGCATTGGAGTTCCCTTTACCCTTTTTCCCACCTTATTTGAAGTACGACCCGTCACAGATATGTGGACTGCTAGCAGCCTTCAGCTTTGGGCCTGCTGCAGGTTTTGCTGTAGAGTTGGTCAAAAGCATTCTCTTCTTTCTTTCCGGCAAATCCGCTGACGGAATCGTGGGAGCTGCGGCGGCGCTAGTTGCAGGTGCGAGCTTCGTAGTGGTGGCAGGTAAAGTGTATCATTCCCAAGGCAAGAATTCACCGGTGGTGGGTCTCATAGCGGGTACCATCACTATGACAGTTGTGATGGTCACTGCCAATTACTTCGTCTTTCTACCCCTTTGGGGGCTGCCCACCAGCCAGATTAAACTCCCTCTGATCGTGGCCATGTTAGGCTTCAACCTTACTAAGGGGATTCTGACATCCCTATTGGCTCTGGTTCTTCTTAAAGCGTTAGGTAGCAAAGGCATCCTGTCCGGCATAGCTCGGCGTAGCTGGAACAGTCAGTAGCATAGACTATACGCAGAGAGTAACAGCAAAAGGGGCGGTAGGCTCTTGGCCATAACCGCCCCTTCTTCGATGTCTACCTCTTGATTAGGCGGCCCGCTCCGGCAAAGCTGCCTTTCCAATAATCGCCGCCCATCCTGATGCCGGTCAATACCACTTTCCCCTGGGTCTGGGAAGCGGTGACAATCCTAACGGACTCCCCTTGTCGACCGACATACAAGGATACGCCATTGATGCCGCTACCTTCTGTACCGAAGAAGATTAAATCACCAGGTTCTAGATCCTCCAATTTCATCGGCCGAATATTCCATAGATAGAGGGTCATACTGCTGGCATCAGCGACCATAGTCTCCTTGGAGTTGGTGTTGTGCACAAACTTAAGCTCAGGATAAATGGCTCTATAGGCGTTGACCACCAGTCCCGAGGCGTCTATCCCGGCCCCCTCACCCGGCCTAACACCTTGTTCAATCTTCGCCAAGTAGCTAGATATAGTATCTTGTCCACCATAGAAATATGCTACACCCTGCATTAGTTCATCATCGATACTATATTCTAAGTCGGCATATTGCATAGCTACATCCAGTGCTTCTCTTACCTCTTGGCTCGAGAAGGCGAAAACAGCCGTTGTCGAGAACAAGAGCAAGCAAGCCATGACAGAACCAACCATCATCAAATAGCATCGCGCGCCCAAATTCAATCTACTGCTGACCTTCATCTTGATTCACTCCTTTATAATCAGAAGTCACCTCTAGACTTTCCCAAAGCCTATCGTTTTTCCTTCCGTATCTAGGGAGTACATAAACTATGACGCTTCCACTACGTGCGGAAGCGCCAGGCTTTCATTGCATTACTGACCAGTTATTCTAGAGCCTGTAGCTGTAGCCTGTTGTGGCTGCAAAGGCCTCCTAAAGCCACCAACTAATCCCGATTGCACAACAGGCAGACAAGTGCACCAATAGCAAAGGCCAGTAATACCGGGCAAGTGATGAAATCTTCCAAGCAACAGCGGCTCCTACTCATGATCCGACCCCTTTCTGTTGAGTATCGTCCTTTGAGGTAGGGGCTCTTTGCCTTCAGGCCCGCTACCTGATGACGTACTACAATATACGTAGGATTTAGGCTACTGTAACGGGACTCAAGTCTCATTTGAGGGATCTCAGGGTCACATCGACATGACCAGCATACAAGGAACCCCCTACTCGGTGTAGGGAGTTCAGTTGTCCGGACTAGATAGGAGTCTCTAACCCACAAGCGTTGTTGGCATACTAGCCGTAGCACCGACAATACCTTTGATAGGCCCTGGTAAACAATCGCAAGTGCAACTGCTCATCTTTGACAATGCGGGCCAACACAGCCTTGATGTAGCGATCATCAATCATGGCTATATGCTGGCGATACGTCTGAATAGCTGCCTGCTCTGCCTCTATATCGGCCTGCAGCTGCTCACAGGGGTTGCCGGGGATATAGGCGACGAAGCTGGCATCCCAGAACCGCCCCTGGCCATCCATATACATCGGCGGCTGACCTAGAAGCTTGATTAGCTCGGCGAGCATCTCCAAATGACGCATTTCTACTATAGAGACAGCTTCAAGAAGCTCAGCTACTTCGGCAAACTCCTCAGGCATGTCATAATGATGGAAAAGGTACTGATTGATGGCAGTCATCTCGCTAACCATCCCGGCATAGTCGTCAAATAGCAATCGTGCGTATTCGGGATTTGGGCATTCTATCCTGATGGGGGGATATGGCTCCGACACCTCGGGGATCCGTATGCGCCGCCCATGGACCTGCCTTTTCTCGTATCTCCCCTTGCGATCATCGCTACCGTCGGGTTCAGGACCCATATCACAGCAAGTGAGGACAGACTCGAAAAAGGCTTGGTGATCCATTTCATCGCCCATTATGTGTTGAATAGAGTGATTTAGAGCGCTCGTAGGAGCCCGCTCTGCCAGTTGCCTGTAAAACTCTACTGCCTCAGCCTCATCTTTGGCTGCGTCTTGCACCATTCTCCAGAACTCTTCCTGCACAGGAATCACCTCCACCACATCATATTCCTGTGCCAGGAAAATGGTCCTAGTTCATTTCATCGAAAAAACGCATTTGGGTACCTGTACCTTGCTCCAAACCAGAACTCTTAAGAGCAAAGGCCAGTAGGGCAGCCATTGCCATAAATAGGCTCAAGACAATCAAGCCCCCACCAAGCCCCACGGTATCTGCTATGATACCTAGAACCCAAGGCATCAGCATACCTCCTATGCCGGCTAGAGCCGAGAAGAAACTAGATAGACTCGAGATCCAATCTGGGTATGCCCGAGCACCAGAAGCCACAATGGTGGGGAAGATCCCAGAGCTAAATAAGCCTGCCAATGCAAAACACCCTACTGCAACAGCCGGAATGGGGATCAGCGCGCCTAGACCCACACTAATCGCTGTCCCAGCGCAAAGAAACAAAAGTAAAGATAGATAATCCACCCTCTGGAAAAACATACTGCAGATTAGTCTGCCAACGGTTAGCCCAGCCCAAAAGAAAGACACTGCGGCTGCGCCCATGGCGGCAGTGCTGCCCAGGCTTTCGGTCAAAAAGGTAGTGATCCAACCGGTAATGCTAAATTCAACGCCTACATAGATGAGTATAGCCAAACCAAGCAACACGATCCCGGGGGCGGCAAGCAGGTGTCTTAAAGTAACTTTCTCCGAGGTCTCCAAAGATCCACCGGTAGGATGAGAGCCCTTGCCAGGTGCAAGCTGGAAGATCCCTGCCGGCATCTTAGCAAAGATGCCGATGAAGATTACAAAGCCAAAAGCTACTGTGAAAAAAGCAAGCTGCCAAGCCATACCACCCACCAACAGCAAACTTATAAGTGAGGGGCCTAGCCATGCTCCCAGCGCGAAGAAAAGATGGAGTCGGTTGAGAGCGGGACCAGGATCACCTTCGCTCCAATGAGAGACCAAAGCATTGAAACCAACTTCCAAGAGCCCCCATCCAACGCCCAGGACGCATACGTTACCTAGCATTAAAAACCATCGGGAAGCGAAGGGAATGGCGAGGGCATTAGCTGCCATGAGCACGGCACCTAACAGCATGATTGGCTTGGAGTCGAAGCGACGCATTAACGGCGCCATGGATATGGAGCCTAGGACATGGCCGAAAGACAACAAGAAGAATAGGGTGCCAGCTTGAGCCAAGCTCAAGGAAAATCCATCGATGATAAAGGGCAGCGTCGGTCCAAAGACGGTGCCCACATAGCCCAACAGCGTAAAGAGGTAATACGATAGAACTAAATGCATTTTTCAACTCCTATCCTTCAGGACAACAATAGCCTGTGGTATAATCTGTCCATGAGTACTCTAGCATATCTTCAGGAAAAATACGAGATGCAATGTAGTCACATCCACTTGCCGGGCAAAGTGATCAAAATCCTCAATGTAGCTAACATCGACGTTTTACTAGATCAAGTGACTTCGGAAGATGACCTGCCCTTCTGGGCGAAGCTCTGGCCCGCCGCCCGGGGTCTAGCAGTTCATCTTTGGCAAGATAAGGGGCTTTGCGGTATTAAGGCCTTGGAGCTAGGCGCCGGCACTGGGCTAGGAGGTATTGTCGCGGCCTTAAGGGGCGCACATGTGATCCAAACAGACTTTATCCCCGATGCCTTGCTCTTTTGCCAAGTGAATGCCGCACTGAACGATGTGAGCAACATCTCCTATGAGCTAGCTGATTGGCGTGATTTCTCAATAGAAGGCAAGTATCCTCTGATTTTCGGTTCAGACATTCTGTATGAAAAAGAGCTGCATAGGTGTTTGGTTAAGATAATGGATGACAAATTAGCGCCAGGTGGACGCATCCTTATTGCCGACCCAGGCAGGAAAACAGTGATGAACTTCCTTATGCTGGCCGAGGCCACTGGCTTTAGCTGGGAGGTAGAGGAAGTTATCATCGCCCA
>JAAYRF010000299.1 GCA_012518905.1 Bacillota bacterium
AGAGGATGGTGCATTTCCCATGGTGAAAACAAATTTGCTTCAGTATCTTAGGCCGTACTGGAAGCAATTGTTGCTTGTGATTGTCCTATTACTGATTCAGGCTATGGCGAATCTATATCTTCCTAATCTTAACGCCAGCATTATCAACAATGGCATCGCCACAGGTAACATCCAACATATTTGGAAGACTGGTGGATTGATGCTTCTGGTTTCGCTTGCCCTGGCAGTGTGCTCTATTTCCTCTGTATATTGGGGGGCTAAGACGGCTATGGCTTTTGGCCGTGATCTTCGCAGTCTGCTTTTTGGCAGGGTACAGAGCTTCTCTCAAAGTGAGGTCGATCATTTCGGTACACCGTCGCTCATCACCCGCACTACCAACGATGTGCAGCAGGTTCAGATGGCGGTTGTCATGACGCTTAATGTCATGATCTCGGCACCTGTGATGTGTATTGGGGGCATCGTCATGGCGGTTCGGCAGGACGTTCCCCTGTCCACATCCATCATTATTATTGTTCCGGTGATGGCTGTGGTGCTTGGTATCATTATGCGAAGGGCATCGCCTCTGTTTAGATCAATGCAAATAAAGATAGATAGACTTAATCAGGTAGTTCGGGAGAAGCTCAGTGGTGTTCGAGTGATCAGGGCCTTCGTAAAAACAGACTACGAGGCAAGACGGTTTGATGATGCTAATGTCGATCTTACTGCTACAGGTTTGCGGATCAATAGGTTAATGGCGCTGACAATGCCACTTATGATGCTCATAGTGAATCTTTCCATGGTGGCGATAATGTGGTTTGGCGCCCGCAGAATCGACAGTGGCGCAATGCCTATTGGTAATCTCACAGCGTTCTTGGCATATGTTATGCAAATACTCATGTCGGTCATGATGTCTGCCATGATGTTTGTCATGATTCCCCGCGCCTTAGCTTCAGCAGAGCGGCTTCAAGAGGTGTTGGAGACGGAGCCATCGATACACGACGTGCCCGCTCCTGTGAAGCTGAGCGGGATCAAAAGCGGCATTGAGTTTAGAGACGTCGAGTTCACATATCAGGGGGCGACAACACCGGTTCTTAGGGACATCTCATTCACTGCCCGTCCGGGGGAAACTACAGCTATCGTAGGCAGTACAGGTTGCGGAAAGTCCACACTGATCAACCTCATTCCCCGCCTATATGACGTTACAGGTGGGTGCATACTCATAGATGGAGTGGATATCCGAAAGATTGCCCAGGCGGATCTGAGGAGCAAGATTGGTTTCGTTCCTCAACAGGCTCTTCTTTTTAGCGGCACAGTGGCAACCAACCTGCGCTATGGCAGAGAGGATGCTGCCGATGATGAAATCTGGCAAGCCCTTCGAGTTGCACAAGCTGCCGACTTTGTCGCCGAAATGCCAGGCCAGCTGGAAGCCCCAATCTCCCAAGGGGGCACGAATCTGTCCGGAGGCCAGAAGCAGCGCCTCGCTATTGCCAGAGCCTTGGTAAAGAAACCCGACATTTACATTTTTGACGACAGTTTCTCCGCTCTCGATTTCAAGACTGATGCCGTATTACGAGCTGCCTTGGAAGATGAGATCGGTCACGCTGTTGTGTTCATCGTTGCCCAGCGGATTAGTACTATCATGCATGCCCACAGCATTATTGTGCTGGATGAAGGTAGAATCGTAGGCATGGGTACCCATGATGAACTAATGGAACAATGCGAAGTATACCGGGAAATTGTGTTTTCACAGCTTTCAGAGGAGGAAGTCGCATGAGCGAGAAAACAGTGCCCAAACAGCGCCCTCGAAGAGGCGGCCATGGCCCACATGGTGCCATGATGCCTGCAGAAAAGGCCAGAGACTTCAGAGGTTCGCTCAGGCGATTGACTGGCTATCTCAAGCCTTATAGAATCCGCCTGGCGGTTGTTATAGTATTGGCCATAGCCAGCGTAGTCCTTAGCATGGCAGGGCCTAGAATTCTCGGTCAAGGGACTAATATCCTTTTTGAAGGAGTAATGGGGAAGCAGTTTGCTGCCGGACTGAGCCGCGAGCAGGTAGTGGAGATGCTCAGAGTTGACGGGAAAGACCAGATGGCCGAGATGCTTTCTGGGATGGACTTTGTTCCGGGCAAGGGAGTGGATTTTGCTGCTATTGGGCGGGTGCTGCTCATGCTTTCAGCTGTTTACTTTGTGAGTGCTTTCTTTGGCTGGATGCAGCGCTATATTATGGCAGGGGTATCCCAGGGGACCGTATATGGACTGCGTCGAGAAGTCGATGCCAAGCTCTCTCGATTGCCACTCAAGTACTATGATGATAATACTCGAGGGGAGATCTTGAGTCGGGTGACCAACGACATAGACAACATCGCCGGCACTCTCCAACAGAGTCTAACCCAACTCATCACAGCGACGTTCACAGTGATCGGTGTGGTAATCATGATGTTTTCCATCAGTCCGCTGTTGGCTTTCATTGCACTAGCGATATTGCCTATTAGTGTGGTGGTTACTATGTCGATTGCCAAACGCTCCCAGAGACAGTTCGCGGCCCAATGGGATAGTACCGGTGCCCTCAATGGCCACATAGAGGAAATGTATACAGGCCATGGAGTCGTGAAGCTTTTTAACCGCCAGAAGCACGCTCTTGACGTGTTCGCTGAGGAGAATGAACGTCTTTTCCAGTCAAGTTTCAAGGCCCAGTTCATATCTGCTACCATACGCCCAGCTATGCAACTGCTTAACAATCTAAACTATGTTGCGATTTGCGTCATTGGAGGCATCAAGGTAGCCAGCGGGGCTCTTTTGCTAGGTGATGTCCAGGCCTTTATTCAATACTCGAGGCAGTTTACTCAACCCATCGTCCAGACAGCAAGCATAATGAATGTTTTGCAGTCCACCGCAGCTTCGGCAGAGCGAGTTTTTGAGCTGCTCGATGAAGTGGAAGAGACTCCTGATATCGAAAACCCCGTGACTCTCGATGGTGTAAAGGGGCACGTTGTTTTTGAGAATGTGTCCTTCAGCTACAGACCGGGGGTACCTCTTATTGAAGGCATGAGTCTAGAGGTGGACCCGGGTCAGACGGTGGCCATAGTTGGCCCTACTGGTGCGGGCAAGACAACCTTAGTTAACCTACTGATGCGTTTTTACGAAATTGATGGCGGAAAGATTGCCATTGATGGTGTAGATATCCGGGACATGGGGCGAGATGATTTGCGCAGTCTTTTTGGCATGGTGCTCCAGGACACATGGCTGTTCAACGGCAGTATTAGGGATAACATAGCTTACGGGCGAGAAGATGCTACGGAGCAAGAGGTTGTGGCGGCAGCCCAAGCGGCTTATGTTCATCATTTCGTGAGAACGCTGCCCGATGGCTATGACAGCCTATTAGGCGACGCAGCAAGTAACATATCCCAAGGGCAGAGGCAGCTACTGACTATTGCTCGAGCTTTCCTTGCAGATCCTCAAATTCTCATTCTCGACGAAGCGACTAGCTCAGTTGATACCCGCTCCGAAGTCTTGATCCAAGAGGCCATGGCGGAGCTAATGAAGGATCGGACGAGCTTTGTGATTGCCCATCGCCTTTCGACCATCCGCAATGCTGATACCATTGTCGTAATGGATAATGGTCGCATTGTTGAGCAGGGCGACCATCAAGAACTCATGGCCAAGAAAGGGTTCTACTATGACCTATATAATAGTCAGTTCAGTGGGGTATCTAGCGCAGCGGTCTAGGTATGTGCCACTATAGATCCATCGCTGTCTCGGCTTGGCTTCGCTACGCATCCATGCCTGGTGCCATTTCCCATATGCGGGCGTGTATGTGGTGCAGTGGAAACGGGTGCGGACCCGCATGTTCGGTGGTGTGAGGAGACGGGGGCAAGACGCCCCCTCCTACTCGATTCTAGAATTCGAGAAGATGCTTGTGAATATACCATCTACCGTTAATTTTCCGCAGCTCGAAGCACCACTCGTCGATATACGTATGGTCTTCCTCTTCGGACTCTCCCTCAATGACCATGACGGTCAAAGTTAAGACAGCGGTATCTCCGCTGATTTTCGCATTGTGACCTACCAAACTAGAGCTGGGTCTTGTGGGGCTCTCCCAGGCTTCGGCAACCTCCTCCTCTAGGTCGGCTCTCGTTTTGGAGATTTCAGCGAAGTGTATGTCGTCATCGATGACTGCCTGATAGTACGGATCAGTATGCATGGCGGCTAGTCCCACGGAATCTTTAGTATCGAGACACCTCATGAGGTTGTCAACAAGTTGCTCTATGGTCCTGGAGTTGTTGATATTCTGTTTGCTGCTACTTCCCTGGCTACCGACACATCCTGCAATGGATAGAACTAGGCTTAACAACAGCCCCAAGGCCAAAACAGTAGACTTTTTCACTAAATCCATTCCTTTCTATGGACATTCCTAGCGTGGCTCCGATGCCCGAGGGCATAAATAAAGCCACCTCTGCCGGTTGTACCTCAACAGGGTGGCAATGGGGCCTGCATAGAACTACCTATAGACTGGGAATAGAAGATGACCTAGTTAATCCATGCCGCTGGCACGGCTAAACACGGCACCACAATAATATAGTACCATGGCTTTGCTGCTTTTCCTGCTTAGTGGCAAGTCTGTCGTAGTAAGAGGCTCGTGGGTTAGCTTAGGCCAAGAAGTCCCCCCAATTGGTACACCAAGACAGCTAGTAGCCACCCTAGAACGAGCGTATAGGAGACAGAGAGAGCTGTCCATTTCCAAGAACCAGTCTCACGCCTAATGGCGGCTATAGTAGCTACGCACGGAGCATACACCAAACTCATGACCAAGAAGGCATAGGCAGAAAGGGGTGTCCAAGCCCCTTGTATAGCCTGGATTAAAGTAGCATTACTGGCACCATAAAGCACACCGAGGGTACCGATGATGAGTTCCTTTGCAACGATGCCAAAGATCAAGGCTACGACGGCTTCCCAGGTACCAAATCCGGCGGGCCGGAAGATAGGGGCTATTACTGTCCCGATTCTGCCAATATAAGAATGGGGGCTCCCCGGACCAGTACCAGGTGGCATGTTAGCCAACACCCAAACGATGGCTACTGCTGCCAATATGATAGTGCCGGCCTTATTGAGAAACTCCTTGCCTCGTTCCCATGTTTGGATAAGAACAGCCATCGGCCGAGGAAGCCTATACGGAGGCAGCTCCATGACAAAGGTGGACGAGGCGTCTGGCTCCATAAAGATACTAAGCACTTTAGCGGCCGCTGCAGCCAGAACAACCCCCAGAACGTAAAGGGAAAATACCACAAGTCCCCGCTTCTCCTTAAAGAAGGCAGTGGCAAACAGTACATATACTGGTAGGCGTCCAGCGCACGAGATCAAAGGATTGATCATGATCGAGATTAAGCGATCACGGGGGCTATCTAGGCTGCGGGTAGCAAGGATACCGGTCACATTGCACCCAAAGCCAAGAATCATGGGGATAAACGCCTTTCCATGTAGACCAACTGCCCGCATGAGGCGATCAGAGAGCAGGGCGGCCCTAGCCATGTATCCCACATCTTCCAAAATAGAGATAACGAAAAACAGCAGGAATATGGGCGGAACAAACTCTAAAACTGCTCCGACACCGGCGATTATGCCATCAGTGACAAAGTCTACGATGACCTGGGGGATATTTGCTGCCAGCAGCATGCCTCCCACCCAAGTGCCTAGCATCTCAAAGAAATCCACAAAAAGTTCCGATAGTGGTTCACTTAATGTAAAAGTGATCTTGAACATCATCCAGATTACGCTCAGAAATATGGGGTAGGCCAGCCACCGATTGAGCACTACTTCATCGATGATTTCTGAGTGTGTTGTACCAGATGTATCGGTTTTTCGGCTGATGACGTCATGGGCTATAGATGCAGCTCGATCGTAGCGGGCTGCTGCGATAAGATCCACCGGCTGGCGACCTAACGCATCCTGAATCCGGGAGTGAGCTGCCTTTAGTTCAGTTTTGAGTTGGCGCACGGCTCGAGAGTTCTGCCTATGTCTATCTCCATCGGCTAGAAGCTCTGTTATTATCGTGAAATCATTCTCCAACAGCTTCAGTGCATACCAGCGCAAGGGCCGGTCTATCTCATTCCCAACTACTTCTAGCAGGTAGTCTTCTATTATTTTGATTTCCTCTTCAATAGTAGGTCCATAGTCTACCAAGGGCAGCTTTCGAGGAGCAAGATCCTCCTCCAAAGCTGCGGTGGATACGGCTTGAATCGCCTTTCTGACCAGTTTATCTGTGCCCCGTTTTTGGACAGCCACTGTGGGAACAACCTCTACCCCCAGAATCTCACTGAGCTTGTCTACATGTACTTCAAGATTTTGAGCTTCTGCCTCATCGAACATATTCAGAGCCAAAATCACGGGCACTTCCATTTCCAATATCTGCAGGGTGAGGTATAAGTTTCGCTCTAGATGAGTAGTATCGACAACATTGATCACTATGTCCGGGTGATGGTTAACTATGAAGTCACGGGCAATGCTTTCATCTAGTGCTTGTGAGCCAAAAGCGTATGTTCCTGGCAGATCGATGATCACCGCTGAAGCGCCGTCCACAGAAGCTAATCCTTCTTTTCTTTCGACGGTGACTCCTGGCCAGTTGCCTACGTGTTGCCTCGCTCCGGTCAGAGCGTTAAATAAAGCTGTTTTTCCTGAATTCGGATTGCCGGCAAGCGCGATTATAGGTTTGGTATCTGTGGCTGTGTCTAGCATACATGTTCTCCCCCTTGTAGCAGGTGTACCTAATCATGCCTTCGAAAGTCAGCGGAGTTAATCTGGACTAACTTTTAGGCAAAAAACATTATCCTCTGTGACGATTACCTCCACCCCACCCTCGTAACCTTTCCCTTGGGCCATGGCCTCGGCGCCTTTGCCGATGCCGGCCTCGCTGTGGCCTGCCATCTGTCCATTGGTCCATGGCTGGGGCATAACCATGACCTTCGCTTGGAGCCACCAGGATGTGGGCTGCCTCCGTCCTCCTCAGGGCCAAGCGACATCCCCTTACCCAAACAATCAAAGGATCCCCTAAAGGAGCGGCGCCTTCAATTACCACCTGGGCACCAGGTGTAATACCCATATCCATGAGTCTCCGTCGGATGGGGCCGCGGCAATCGATCCCTAATACGGTACCAGGGACCTGAGGGGCGAGGGATAATAATGATTGCAGCTGCTGGGTCCCGTTCATTTTCCTAGCTCCCTTTCCATGAATTGCAGAAGGCGTGTCATAGTCTCTTTACTGATTACGTGTTCTACATTGCAGGCATCTTCTTCTGCTGTTCCTTCGTCGACACCAAGGACAGAGACGAGAAATCTCTTGATGGTCTGATGTCGGTGATATATGGCACGTGCCTCAATCTTACCGTCAGAAGTCAGGTAGATTGGGCCGTATCTTTCTTGCTGGACCAGCCCCCGCTCAGTCAGCAGACCAACGGCCTGATTCACGCTGGCTTTTGATACTCTTAGATGAGCAGCAACATCGGTGGTGCGGGCGCCACCCTCATCGGCCACTCTGAATACTGCCTCTAGATAATCCTCCAAGGAGGGAGACATTCTACCCACCATATCGCTCCTTTCTAGAAAACAAGGCTGGATGCTTGGCTGATCCCACAAACAACAGAATCCATGCTAGAAATACGACAGCAGAATGAAAGTAAGCTGTGCCTAACATCTGATTATAATATACGGCAGAGACATTCTCCTGTCAAAGATAAAGATCCCTGGATGTCAGTGGGAATATCACTGGGCCTGCTGCTACATTGCGGGCTACTGATTCTTCCCATTCCTAGTGTGCTTAGCTTCAATCCTGGAAATGAGTGCTACCCGTTCAGCGTGCCGCCCGCCTTCGAATTGGGTATTGAGCCAGATGTCGATGATCATCTTGGCAAGATCAATACCTATGACCCTGGCTCCTAGAGCGAGAATGTTGGCATCATTGTGTCGTCTGGACATGGCTGCTGAATAGCAATCGTTACACACAGCGGCGCGAATGCCTGGTACCTTGTTTGCGGCTAGGGAGATACCTATTCCTGTACCACAAAACAGTATCCCTTTTTCACACTCACCGCTGGCTACCGCATTGGCAACCTTCTCCCCATAGATGGGGTAATCGGTTCTTTCCTGCGAGTAGCAGCCATAATCTTTGTACTGGATGCCCTTTTCATCTAGGTGGGCCTTGATTTCTTCTTTGAATGAAAATGCTGCATGATCTGAACCAAGAGCTAACATGGGCACTCTTCCCTTCTATGATGCTTTCAAGTTAGGCTCGGAAAGTAGTACTATCTAACGCAAAGACCCTAGAAACCTCTGGTCTTATACTATTCCTTATTATAACAATCTTCCTTCGACCCTAGCAAACCAAAGGCAGCTTACGACAGCATGCAAGAAGGAATGCCCCGGAATGGATAGGCATTGCCACGGCTCGGGCCGGCAGGTGGTTTGCAGGACATGCCGTCCAAGCATGGAATTTTATCCATTGATACCCGACGGCTAAGCTCACTTCTAGGTGAGCTGACTATCCTTCCCTTACACGCTCTCCGCCCTGTAAATTAGCGACTTTTGTCTCGCTCGATTTTAGTATTGCACTCTGGCTGTAATGTTGTATAATACTCTAGCATGCCATGGAACCCTGGGGTCTTTGCTTGACGAGAAATCTATTAGTTAGGGGGCGACACAAATAGCCGAGAACATTATTGTCCGCTTTGACAACGTTACCAAGCAGTATGATGATGACCCTGCCGTTCTGGATGATGTAAGTTTTGAGCTGGAAAGAGGTAAGTTTTATACATTGCTTGGTCCTTCCGGCTGCGGGAAGACAACTATTATCCGTCTAATTGCCGGGTTGATAGAACCGACTAGCGGCAAGATCTACCTTGATGGGCAGGAGATTCGCACTATTTCTCCCCGCCAGCGCAAGGTCAAAACCATTTTCCAGGATTATGCGCTCTTTCCCCATCTGAATGTATTTGAGAACGTCGCCTTCGGCCTGCGGGTGCGACGCATGGGTAAGGACCTCATCACCACCAAGGTACGAGAGGCTTTGCGGTTTGTCAACTTGACGGGGCTTGAAAACCGGGAGATCGCCGGGATGTCGGGAGGGCAGCAGCAACGGGTAGCCATTGCCCGGGCCATTGTCAATGAACCCGAGGTGCTCCTGCTGGATGAACCGCTATCCGCCCTTGATCTGAAGTTAAGACAGGAGATGCAGTATGAATTAAGAGAACTACAGCGGCGCTTAGGCATTACCTTCGTCTTTGTTACCCACGATCAGGAAGAGGCACTCGCTCTATCAGATGAGATTTTTGTTATTAACAATGGCCGCATTCAGCAAAGTGGAACACCAACGGATATCTATGATGAACCGGTGAATCGATTTGTTGCCGAGTTTATCGGGGAGTCTAATATCGTCTCCGGCATAATGATCCGGGACTATCTAGTGGAGTTTGTTGGCCACCAGTTTGAGTGTGTCGATAAGGGCTTCAGCCCCAATGAACCGGCGGAGATTATCATCCGCCCAGAGGATCTAGAAATCACTGACAAAGACAAGGGCAAGCTGCGGGTGCGGGTGGATTCCCAACTGTTTAGGGGCGTTCACTACGAGATATGCTGCTATGATGAAGAGGGCAACGAGTGGCTCGTACATTCTACGAGGAAGGCGGTTGTGGGCGAAGAGATTGGACTCAATTTCGAACCTGAGGACATCCATGTGATGAGGTTAGGTGAGACGGAAGCCGAATTTGACAGACGGCTGGAGTCGTACTAGAGGAGGTGCGGCATGGACAATAGAACCCGCAACATGTATCTGATCCCGTACGGCCTTTGGATCATTCTATTTGTCGTCGTACCTATTGTACTGGTTGGGTATTACTCTTTGTTTGATATTGATGGTCAGCTTAGTATAGTCAACTATAAGCGGTTTTTCTCGCCGGTCTATCTAGGTATGACCCTCAGATCGTTTTGGTACGCTTTTCTAATCACCGTTGTTTCCCTGGGGATTGCCTATCCTTGTGCCTATTGGCTTACCAAGACAAAGCACAAGCAGCTTTGGCTATTGCTTATTGTGATGCCTTCCTGGATGAACCTACTGCTCAAGGCTTATGCTTTTATAGGTCTCTTGGGCACATATGGGCCGGTCAATTCCTTTCTGAATGTCGTTGGAGTGGGGGCTAGGCAGATTCTGTTTACTGATTTTAGCTTCATATTTGTGGCAGTATACATCTTCATCCCCTTTATGATCTTGCCCATTTTTGGGGCATTGGAAGAGCTTAATCCTTCATTGGTAGATGCGGCTTATGATCTAGGGGCTTCCCCTTGGACCACCTTTCGTAGGGTTATTTTCCCACTTACCATCAGTGGAGTCCAGGCAGGGTGCCAAGCTGTGTTCATACCGGCCCTATCGCTATTCATGATTACACGCCTTATTGCAGGGAATCGTGTTATCACGTTAGGTACGGCCATCGAGCAACATTTTCTGGTCACGCAGGACTGGGGTATGGGTTCGGCCTTGGCTGTCTTTTTGATTATTGCTATGGGGCTAACCATGTGGATAACTACCGGCGGAAAGCGGGTGAGCTAAGTGGTGAGAAAGTCCAAGCTGGCCAATATCTATTTGGCGCTAGTTTTCATTGTTCTCTATGCTCCTATTCTCTATTTGGCGTACTATTCGTTTAATAGCGGTGGTACAATGTACGCTTTCGAGGAGTTCACCTTGGAATGGTATTACGAGGTATTTCAAGATACGCGCCTTTTGGTTATCTTACTCAACACTTTGACTATTGCCCTATTGTCAGCGGCCATATCTACTATCGTTGGGGTGATGGGGGCATTGGCCATCAACAATGTGCAGCGTCGAGATTTTCGCAACGCACTGCTGACGCTGAACAATGTGATGATTGTCAGCCCTGACGTGATTATCGGTGCATCTTTCCTGATTCTCTTTGCTATGCTGGGTATGCGGCTAGGGTTCACATCGGTTCTCATCGCCCATATAGCTTTTAGCGTACCCATTGTTGTATTGATGGTTTTACCGAAACTGCAGGAAATGAGCCCAACTCTTATTGATGCAGCTCGGGATCTGGGGGCTACCAAATGGGATGTTCTCACCCGGGTTATCATTCCCTATATTAGCCCGGGGATTCTGTCTGGATTTTTTATGGCCCTCACCTATTCACTGGATGATTTTGCCGTTACTTTCTTTGTAACAGGAAGTGGCTTCACAACCCTTTCGGTGGAGATTTACTCTCTAGCTAGGCGAGGTATATCCTTGACCATCAATGCGCTATCGACGCTGATTTTCCTAGTCACCTTACTCTTGGTTCTGGGCTACTACGCTATCAGCAAGCAAGCCGCTCGGCCCATGCGATTGGAGGTGGGTGAATGAAAAAGGTTGTGCAGATGTTTGTCGCTGTATTCCTGGTAGCTTTCATTTTTGTCTATGTTACGGCTCGTATCAATTCACTACAGGGCTACTCCGGGGCTAATACTTTGACCATATATAACTGGGGTGATTACGTAGACCCCGATCTTATTACTGCCTTTGAAGAGGAAACCGGTCTCAAGGTGATATATCAGACATTTGAGTCCAATGAGGCGATGCTGACCAAGATCGCCCATGGGGGGACGAGTTTCGATGTTGTCGTTCCATCTGACTATGCCATCAACAAGATGAGGGAGCAAGGTCTCTTACTGCCTCTAGACCACGAGCTAATCCCTAACTTGGAGCACATTGACCCACGCTTCTTGAACCTATCCTTTGATGAGGGTAACAAGTACTCCATTCCATACTTCTGGGGGACACTGGGAATCATCTACAACTCCGAAATGTTGGGAGGCAAGGAGCTGGAAAGCTGGGAGGATTTGTGGGATGACTCGCTCCGCAATCAGATCATTTTGGTGGATAGTGCCCGAGAAGTGATTGGCATAGGACTAGATAGTCTAGGTTATTCACTAAATGACACTGATCCGGACCATCTTCGGGAAGCACATGACAAGCTGAAAGAGCTTATTCCCAACGTGAAAGCCATCGTCGGTGATGAGCTTAAAATGCTTCTAGCCAACGAGGAGGCCGCTATAGGGGTGGTCTGGTCTGGTGATGCAGCACTAATCATCGAGGAGAACCCTAAGCTCAATTATGTTATACCGGCGGAGGGTAGTAACGTTTGGTTCGATAACATAGTCATCCCCACGACGGCGACCAATATCGAAGGAGCCCACATGTTTATCAACTTTGTGCTCGATCCGGAAAATGCAGCCATTAATACTGAATACGTGGGCTATTCCACGCCAAATCGAGCGGCCCTAGAGTATCTGCCGGAGGAAATCGTCAGCGATGAAAGATTCTATCCCGGCCCCGAAATTACAGATCAGCTTGAGCTATACGAGAACCTAGGCAAGCGCATGCTTGCGTATTACAACGAGCTCTTTCTAGAGTTCAAGATGCACAGAAAATAGCAGTGCATAGGTGCTGGCTCAGGTCCTAACCAAAGATGGCCTGGGCCAGCTCGTTTTGCAGCAGCACCCTACCGTCTTTGACTACCCGCATACTATCGCCGGATATTTCATCAATAAGTAACGGACGACCGTTTACCTCACCAAATTCGTACTTGATATCAATTAGCTCCAAATCTCTTCGTGCTAGATGTCTTTTGATCATGGCAGTGATTTGCTTAGCCATATCCATCATGTACTCCACCTCGTCTTGGCCCACTATGCCCAGAGCTACCAAAGCTTCAGGCACTATTAAGGGATCCCCCCGCTCATCATCTTTCAAAGTGAACTCAACCAAAGAGGGTAGTGGTTTACCTTGGGTAACATGTTTTCCATACCGTCGCACGAAACTACCCCAGGCTTTCTCACGGCAGATGACCTCCAGCCCATACGAGCGAGCTGACTGGACAATAATACTGTTTTCCTTGGGGCCCATGCCCACATAGTGGGTAGGTATTCCTTCTTTGTGCAAAAGTTCAAAGAAGTAGACAGTGAGGCGCAGGGATGCTCCACCTTTACCTTCCATTTCACCGATGATTTCGTTAGCCCCAGAATCGATGCGGCCTTCTGTGCCCGTGACAGTATCTTTGAACAAAAGCATGGTATTACCATCATCGAGGGCAAATACATCCTTTGTCTTTCCCACATATATTCTACGCATAACGCGTCCCTCCCAAGTAGTTGCCGAATATGGCCTAGTTTCCCACCCGCAGATTGTACCCCAACTAGAGTTAGTCTATCACATGCTCGAGATGCCTCCAAGAGCAAGAGATTCTAAAAAGAAATGATTTCCATAAGGAGGAAACTTGGCGAGTTTGTGTAACAAATATGTTAAGTAAGTTAAACTAACTAACTAAGGACAGAGACTATGAGACAGCAAGGTATGAATTCACAAGACAACAGAGAACACAACCGTGCGACAATACTCACTCTTATCCGCAACCATGGGCCGGTGTCCAGAGCTGAGCTCGCGCGACTCAGCAAACTGAGTAAACCCGTAGTAACAGAGATTGTAGAGTCTTTGATATCCACGGAACTGGTTTACGAAAGCTATAAGGCAAAATCTGGGGTGGGGCGACGCCCAGTCATGTTGGAGCTTAACCAAGATCATCTGCGCATTGTTGGCATCGATCTGGCAAGGACGCAGATTGAGCTCACTGTTACGGATCTGTTAGGCCAGTGTCTGGAAAGCTGTAAGCGGGAGTTGGATACTGAATCTCCGGAGATCTTGATGGAGCAGATACTTGAAGCTTTATGCTGCGAGTTGCGTCGCGTTCAGACTAGACACGAGTTGATCGGTATCGGTATCGGCTATCCTGTTCCTTTGAGCACAAGCGGGCGCATTGCAGTGGGGACTTCAGCTCCCGCCGGCTGGACTAATCTGGATCTGGAGTACTTATTGGGCAATGAGTTTGGGGTCCCTGTTCTTATTGGTAACGACGCAAATGTGGCGGCTCTCTATGAGAAGTGGTATGGGGCTGCCTCCGGTTTTCAGGATTTTCTTTACATTATGATCGGCAAAGGGGTAGGTGCAGGGATTTTCTGCAATGGTGATTTGCTGCTGGGCCAATCGGGCATTGCCGGCGAGTTCGGCCATATTTTGGTAAACCCTAAAGGAGCTCAATGTGTATGTGGTAAGCGCGGATGCCTGGAAACAGAGATCTCCCTCAATGCCCTGCTCACTAAAGCGGCTTTGGGCTCTGAAGGGACGGTTTCCAGCTTAGAACTCTTGACAGCTGCCCTCGCCGATGGCCAGAAAGACATGGAGCGCCTGCTTACTGAATACTCATTTGTGACCGGAAGACATATAGGCAATCTTGTCAATATATTTAATCCAGAGGCCGTTATCATTGGTGGCGATATAGCGCGCTTGGAGCCGTTTTTGGCTGAAGGATTGGGTCGGAGTATCGACGATACAGTGTACCCCATGATGCAAGGGAGCTATCAGCTGATATTTTCCGAGGCGACTGAGAACAAGGTAGCCAAGGGAGCGTCTGTATTGGTTCAGCAGCATTTCTTGACCCATCCTCACAAGTATATCTCTGCATTTGAGCGGATATCATCTTGACATTGCCCTATCTTGTAGATCGACCCCAGTGGCGATCTCAATGGATGCTTCGGCATAGCGTTTGTTACAAGGCGGACAACATGACTAAGGGCGTGACCCGACGAGTGTGAAGGGAGGTGGCCAAAAAAGTCAAAACATTGCCAAGCAAGGAATCTTCAGACCTGCAAGTACGCCAGCTTTTCATCTAAAAGGAGGTTATTGTTTTGCGGAAGTTGTTTCATCGGCATAACCTGTCTTGTGTGATTTTGCTGGTTGTGACGGTTCTTCTAGGGTCGATGGTAGCCAGCGCTGCTCCGAAGCTGCGGGTTGTTAGCTCTATTAGCGGCGGTAAGACTCCGGAAGAGAGCAAGCTATTTGCCAAAGAGGTAGGAGAAGCTTTGGGGCTCGAGATTGAGTGGATACAACCTTCCGGTGATGACTATCTGCAGACGGCACTGCGGGGCGGTGAGCGATTTGATCTGATTTACCTTAATACTCCGTTCATGGATGTATTGGTTGATCAGGGAGCTCTGCTGCCTCTGACCGATTTCATCGAGTCATCCCCCATATTATCCGATTCCACTGTGATACCCACTGAGGAATGGGAAATGCTACGCTATCCCGATGGACACATCTACTCAGTGTTCAACAAGTATGAAGGAGGCACTTTGCCCACAGTTCGCGCCGATTGGTTGGAGAAGCTGGGTCTAGATATTCCTGAGACGCTGGATGATTTCTACGAGGTACTAAAGGCGTTTAAAGAGCAGGATCCCGACGGCAATGGCAAAGACGATACCTATGGCCTTTCCACAGCGGGGCTCTATGATATCCAGGGCTTTATGGGTGCCTTTGGTGTTAAGGCCCGCTATGTTATCGATGAAGATGGCCGTCGCACTATTCCGTACGCCAGTGATGCTGCTATCGCCGCCTACGAATGGTTGAACAAGCTGTACAGAGAGGGTATCCTCGACCCGAACTTTGTCACTAACTCTACCGCAGAGATGCGTAACCTGTTCCTGGCCGACCGGGTTGGTATGGTGACTTATTGGGATATGTGGGTAGGGTTGTTTAATTCCATGCGGCTTCAAGATGACCCCAATACGGAGTTCAGAGCCATGGGCATTCCGGGCCCAGTCGGCCCCAATGGCGAACGCATACTCCGTCGGGGAGATCCGAGCATTTGGGCTATCCCCAGAAACGCCCAGAACCCAGAGGGAGCTAAGAAGTTCCTGGAGTTTTGGCACACTGAAGCTGGGATCATCCTTGGTTCGGTTGGTGTTAAGGACTACGACTACATCATTAAGCCAGATGGCACCATGGAGCTAACAGATATTGGTCGGTCCCATAACATGGACCATGGAGTACCTCGCTGGTATAACACCAACGTAAAGGCCCCCTTCGGGACTCTACCTGGCGTCAAGGAGGCAGAAGTCTTCGTCAACAAATACGCGTCCCTGGAGATCTCAGGCCCCGATTGGCCCAGGGCGGAGAAGATCGTTGAGGACTACGCCTTCCAGGCGATCACAGGGAAAATGGAACCTGCCGCTGCAGTGAAGAAAATGCGGGAGGAGCTCCTCAAGGCAAAACTCGTCGATTACTAGATCTACGCCTTCAGTAGACAGTAGTGGGGCGCAAAGCTAGGAGGGTTTTATGTGAATAGGCTTCGGCTTCGTAAGTACTCGCAGCTATACCTAATGGCATTGCCGGCGCTCATATACTTTCTCGTATTTTCAATCTACCCAGTTATCCAGGGCCTGTATATGAGTACTCAAAAACCCCTTCTCTTGGGGGGCGGTGTATACGTTGGACTGGAGAATTATCGAAGCGTGCTGCAGGACAGCATGTTCTGGCAAGCATTGGTCAATACGCTGGTTTTGAGTGGCGGTATGATCGCCTTAGGAGTTTCTGTACCACTATTTATAGCTATAGCCCTCCATGAGCTGCCTTTTGCGCCCCTGCGTAAGCTAACTCAAACCGTCATTTACACGCCCCACCTGTTTTCATGGGTTGTTGTCGGGGGGATATGGATCCAAGTCCTGTCCCCCGACGGGGGCCTATTCAATGAACTGCTAAAGCTAGTGGGACTGGGGCCCGTTCATTTCTTGGCCGATACTGTATGGATCAAACCGGTATTAGTGCTACTATCTACCTGGAAGGGCATGGGGTACAACGCTGTTATCTACTACGCCGCTATCAGCTCTTTAGATCCTCAAATCTACGAAGCGGCTACCGTTGATGGAGCAAGTCGGTGGCAAAAGATATCGAAGCTGACTCTACCTCTGCTCATGCCTACCGTAGGAGTCGTGTTCCTATTGTCGGCAGTTGGGGCATTGCGGATATTCGATCAAGTCTTCATTTTACGCAATGCGGCGACGTCCAGGACCATCGACGTAGTGATGACCTATGTATACGATAAGGGTATGCGGGAGTTCCGCCTAGGAGAGTCCACTGCAGCATCCTTTATGGTGACAGTTGTTGGGTTACTGACGCTAGGCTTTTTGCGAAAAGCCATGAATGTCGATGATGTGGAAACCTCTTGAGGAGGCAAGCAAATGGCATCTGGTAAGCAAGGGCAAAACGAAGCTAAAACCAGACCCGTATCTCAGATAACTCTAGTGGATTGGATTTTGGTGTTGATAATGGTAGGCTTAATAGCCCTGACTGCAGCACCGTTGCTCAATGCCTTGGCTCTTTCCTTTTCCTCGAATATGGCGGCAATTCAGCCGGGGATCCACCTATGGCCAAAGGAGTGGAGCACCGTTGGTTATCGAATCGCGTGGCGGAAGCTAGAGTTTTGGCGACCGTTCTTCAACAGCCTGCTGGTTACAACTGTCGGTTCTTTCTTGCACATGCTGGCGGGCTCCATGGCAGCGTACACCATGCTCCATAGGGATTTTCCTTTGCGGAGGACCGTTGTGGGTCTGATGTTCTTCTCTATGACTGTTCCCGGCGAGGCCATTATGGTGCCACTATATATGGTCAATAAACAGCTGGGATTGCTCAACACTTATACTTCGTTGATTATTGCCGGTATGGTTTCCGGTTTCACGATTCTCCTGCTATTTAACTATTTCCGCAGTGTCCCTGGCTCTTTGATGGAAGCGGCACGCTTGGACGGAGCCGGTGATTTTCTGATTTTCACCAAGGTGTTTCTGCCGGTTAGCAAGCCTGGTCTAGCTGCTGTTGGCCTGTTTCAGATTGTCGGTCGGTGGAATCAGTTTAGAGAGCCGCTGTTATATATTACAGACAGTGCCAAGATCACCATTCAGATAGCTTTGCGTCAGATTGCAGTCCTTGACACCGCAACGTCAGGAACCGATATTGTCCTGGCCAATACCAGAATGGCAACGGTCATGATCGGGGTCAGTATTCTTGTTTTCATCTTCCCCTTTGTCCAGAAGCACTTTGTACAAGGGATAGTGTTGGGAGCGACTAAGGAATGAAAGATATGGGACAAAAGTATCTCGCTAAAGGCACACTCTATCCATGAGAGAGGCGATTGCAGCTGACCTAGCGGAGCCGGCTGTCTTGCGCTTCATCGGCAATGGTTCTGTGCTGCATGAGTGTCACGTAGAGGGGGACAGTTATCTATAGCAACTTCGACTAGAACGATCCTTGAGGGGACAAAATAGGCTGACAGGCAAGGGGCCATCCCTGACGCAGGGCAGCCCTTTTTTCGTTTTGGGAAAGGTGCCGAAAGGGATCAGAGGCAGGGCAGATAAGTCATATAATGCCCACATCTGGGACCACAAGGAGGGTCTCCAATGAAGTATGGAGAATATCTGATTCCATCGGTTCAACTCATTGACCTAAAAGGGCGACGAGCTATGATCACCGGTGCTGCGGCCGGTATAGGAAAGGCTATGGCTTTACGCTTTGCCGATGCCGGTGCTGATTGTATTTTGCTGGACATAGATGAGACAGGTCTACTCAGTGTCCGCGAGGAGCTTCAGACAATGGGTGGTCGAGCATCCACTGTTAGAGTAGACCTTAGGGGTAAGGAGGAGATTGATGCACTATGGATGGGGCTTAGCGATGAAGGGCTCCCCGATATTCTAATTAACAACGTAGGCGTTTACGCACTCAAAGATTATCTGGAAATCGATGAAGACTTCCTCGATACTACCTTGGCTGTCAATCTGGAGTCCGTTTTCTGGATGTGCCAGCGCTTCATCCAAAGACGTCTCAAAAGCGGTGGCATCATCGTAAACGTATCTACCATCGAAGCCCTACTTCCTTTCAAAAAGGACTTGGTGGCTTATGGGACTAGTAAAGCAGCGGTCATAGCTTTGACTAGAGCCTTAGCTAGGGACTATGGGCCCCATGGTTTTCGCCTTAACGTAATCTTACCTGGTGCTATTAAGACACCTAGCACCAAGCGGTTAATGAAGATGGCCATCCAAAGGGCACGGCTGGATCTGATCAAAACCGGCTATGATTTTCAGAGCAGGCTGGCCCTAGGCCGTTGGGGAAATCCGGATGAAGTAGCACGAGTGGCTCTATTTCTTTCTTCGGAGTTGGCAACCTACGTCCAAGGCGCAGTGATCCCAGTGGACGGTGGGTTCCTGTCTTCATGAAGGCATGGCTCTAAGAGGCTTTTGACCATTACGTTATACTCAACCAAGAGTGCGCGACTTGGACAACACAGCCACCATCGCCGAGATACCCATGGCCAGGAGACCAATTCAGCTCACTACAATTACAACGCAGTTGCTTCAATAGCTTAGAAAGGAAGAATTTACGATGCCAACACATTACACTTTGAGGATGCAGTTTGGTCCCCACCAAGATGCAGATATCATTACAGACCAACTGCTAAAACTGGTCGAAGAAGCTAGGGTCGACGAGATCATGTTCTTTTTCTTTGCCGAAGAGATGAATGATGGTCATGGGACCCTTGAAGACGTTAGGACATGGATTGAAAACTCACGTCCGTACAGAAAAGCATTGGCTGAGGCTGGAATTACAGTCAGTCTCAACCCGTGGCATAGTCTGCTCCACGCTGATCGAGGGAGGCGGATGAAGTCGCAGCAAAAATGGCAGCCCATGGTTGATCGCAATGGCAAAGCATGTACAGCAGTAGTCTGCCCCCTCGATCAAGATTGGAGAGCCTATTACGAAGAGGTTCTACGGCTATATTCCCAAGAGGGATTTCGGGTGATATGGATAGATGACGATATTCGATATCATAATCATGAGCCCTTGGAGTGGGGAGGGTGTTTTTGCCCGTTACATGTAGCTGAATTCAACCGGCGGATGGGCACAAATGCTACCCGAGAGGAGATTACTGCTAACTGTTTAGCACCGGGTGAACCGCATCCTTGGCGAGATGCCTGGCTGGACATGTGGGAGGAGACTCATCTAGCCATGATCTCCCGTTGGAGGGAGATTATCGAATCTGGAGGCAGTCGCCTAGGTTTGATGTCCAGTTTACCAGAAGCCCATGCGGCTGAGGGCAGACGATGGGCTGACTGGTGGAAAGCACTGGCTGGAGAAAGGCCCCCGATTCATCGACCACATTTCTGGGGCTATAGTGAAACAGTGAGCAGGACTCTTCCCAACTCCATAGCGCTATTGGATCAGAATCGACAGATTCAGCCCGAGAACGTGGAGAGTGGTCCCGAGATCGAGTGTTTTCCTTATGGAAACTGGAATAAGTCCTTCCGTCAAATCGGAGCCCAGATGGCCTTAGCACAGATTTGTGGTTCAACTAATCTAAATATTAGTCTCTACGATTTTATGGGTAACTGGCCTGACGATGAGCCAGAAAGAGCTAGATTCCTAAGTCGGTGGCGAGGTGCATTAGATTGGTTAGCTGATCAATTTCCGATGACACTCAAGTCTGTGGGCATAGGCATTCCCTGGTCTCCTAACATGGGTCGTAAGATCCACGTCAAAGACCACGACACTGGCTGGAAGGCACTGCAATGCCCTTCCAGGGGTTGGGCAAACTGGTTGGGAGCATCCAGGCAGGCCTTTTCCATGAGGCCAAGTCCATCGATAAATGCCCTGGCGGGGCCGGTGGTATGGAGTTTTTCCCAATCGAAGCTGCATGAGTGGTTGAGCCAGGGAGTGTTGCTAGATGGGGAAGCTGCTGCAATCTTGGTGAAAAGGGGAATGGGGCACCTAATAGGGTTTGAAACTGCGCGGATGATTGATCAAACAGAAGTGTTATATTCTATGGAACAGATCTCGGATGAGCACTTTGGGCTAAGACAAGGCGCGCAGATGTCAGTAAACGCGAAACCGTATACAGCTAAGCTGTTTCAAGGGAGACTATTGGATGGTGCCCGATTAGCCAGTGATTTGAGAAGTCCCACTCAGAATATCGTTGGGCATGGATTGGTACTATACCAAAATGAGTTAGGGGGAAGGGTTGCTACAGTACCTTGGTGTGCCAATGCTCCAGTGGAAATGAACATACACAGAGCTACCCAGCTACAGAGGGTCATAGGGTACCTTGGAAATGGCGTATCCCATGGGAATGTCGAGGGTAGTGCCTGGTTAGTACCACAGTTTCTTAAGGATGGGGAACGCTGGCGAGGTGTTATTTGGAACGCTGGAGCCGATACTGTAGCACGATTCACAGTTAATCTGCCCACAGGGTGGGAGACAATAAGTTCGGCTATTCATGTAAAGGCAGAGGGTGAGCGGAGCTCTGCATTGGTGGAGGGCAATCAGATTGTGCTAGTACAACCAATGCATCAGTGGGAATTCGTAGTGATTTACTAGCGGCGAAGCAGCTTGCAAAGAGATATCAGGCCCCCTGCAAGAAGATTCTTTGCAGGGGATGCCTGGTGAAGTGTCATCAAGCTCTTTCAATCGGTAGATTTGGTGTTCGCGGAATGCTTGCTTCTAGCTAGAATTATGGTAGACTATTGATAGTGAATACTGTGGGGATCAGAAAGGAGTAAGCCATGCGCATTCGCCTGCAATCTAACTCAGTCCAATAGTCTGGTGAGACTGGCAGGTTGCCCGGCTGTTTCCTTTCGCGTGGGTTGGCTCCCCCATGGGACCATCTATGATCATGCATGAATTCAGGCGGTGGCTATGGCCACCATATTGTTTTGCAGAGCTTTTGTTTCTTTGCCCAGGCCAAGGGCGAAGGGCAGCTGTAGTCTCACCCCCATCAAAGAAGGGGGTTTTTTGTATGGTTGAACCGATCCTTCA
>JAAYRF010000064.1 GCA_012518905.1 Bacillota bacterium
ATCCCCCAGTTTGAGGTTAGCGATCACCGCAGTCTAGATGAAATCATCCGAGAGCTGTTGCCTTCAGGCTACCTGCCCAGCTTCTGTACTGCCTGTTACAGAAAAGGCAGAACGGGAGAAGCCTTTATGTCCTTGGCCAAAAGCAGCCATATCCACGAATTCTGCCAACCCAATGCCATATTGACATTTCAAGAGTACCTCTGTGACTACGCATCGCCGGCAACCATAGAGGCGGCCGCACCAGCTATTGCTGCGGCGGTAACGGAAGTCGAGCCCAGACTTCTCGATGAGTGTAAGAGAAGGCTCGAGGCCATCAAGACAGGTCAAAGAGATCTATACTTCTGATTTCACCAAGGGGAGGATTGCTATGAGCTTGGATAAGACACCTAGGTCAAATCGGTATCATATCGCTATCTTGGGGCGGATGAACTCCGGCAAGTCCAGCTTAATCAACGCCTTGGCCCAGCAGGACGTCGCCGTAGTCTCTTCCATTGCCGGAACCACCACCGATGCTGTGCACAAGGCCATGGAGATCCATGGAACGGGCCCTGTCGTCTTTATCGATACCCCTGGGGTAGACGATGCCAGCCTGCTTTCTGAGGCTCGGATCACGAGGACGAAAAAAGCTATTGACAGTGCAGATTTAGCCATAGTAGTCATCGATGCCCCAAAAGGTGAAGGTGAACCTGAGCAAAAACTCTACGCTCATCTAGAGGAAAAGCAGGTTCCGTATATCGTTGCGGTAAACAAAATAGACATAGGCGATCACGAGCAGGATTCATCGGAGAGTTCCTCGCCCAGTCCGGGCCCCGGCCATAGACCCAGCTCATCTAGAGGAACTTCTCCGCCTTACGTACATGTAAGCGCCAAAACCCAGGCAGGAAGAGACAAACTGCTTAAAGCCATTAGTGAGCAAGCTGCAAAAGCTAAAGAGCAAAGGGAGCCGCCAATTGTTGGCGATCTCATCAATCCAGGTGAGATAGTTCTCCTAGTGATTCCCCTCGATGAACAAGCACCTAAGGGAAGATTAATCCTGCCCCAGGTCCAAACCATCAGAGACATCCTCGATCATAACGGCGTGGCAGTAGCTGTAAAGGTGGAAGAGCTGGGGCAGCTCTTTGCAGAGCCCCATTTCTCTCCTCAGCTAGTTGTAACAGATTCACAAGTCTTCCAGGAGGTAGATAAGGTGGTCCCACCATCGGTGCCCCTCACCTCCTTTTCCATCCTCTTTGCCCGTCATAAAGGTAACCTAAAGCTACTCGCTCAAGGAGCCCAGGCCCTTGACTTACTACAACCTGGCGATATGGTGCTCATCGCCGAGGCTTGCACCCACCACCCCATAGCAGATGATATAGGGACTGTCCAGATCCCCCGGCTTATCGATGCCAAAGTGGGAGGCGCCCTAGTCTATGAATGGCAAAAAGGAGGGGATTACCCCGAGGATCTCACCCGCTACAAGCTCATCATCCACTGCGGTGGGTGCATGCTTAACCGAAGGGCCATGTGCTCTCGCTTGGAGGCTGCTGCCCATGCCGGTGTCCCAATAACCAACTACGGCATGACCATTGCCGCCTGCCATGGTATATTACCGAGAGCCCTAGGGCCGTTTAGAAAAACCTCATTGATATAAAGAACCAGGGAGCCTCTGTATGTAGATGTAAGAGGCTCTCCTACTTACAGTGATTAATGGAAATCATTCCAGGCCTTCACCGCCACCCCCTCCCACAACGGTAATCTACCGATCATCAAGGTATGAATCTCCCATCGTCCCTTGTTTTCTCTAGCCTATCGCCATTCTCTTCCAGCCACCCTGTCCGCACATCGGTCCGTTCATCGAAGCGAGGCACATATGGCTTGATATCCAAAAGCGGTGTACCGTCGACAATGTCTAGATCCTCTATATGCAAAA
>JAAYRF010000065.1 GCA_012518905.1 Bacillota bacterium
AAGAGAGTCTTATTAGGGCAAGGCCTGGTGTTATCACTTGTCACAATCACTATCTGCATTCCCGGTCTTACCAGTTGCCCCAAAGGAGCAGACTGGATTGGCTGATCCAAAGCCCGGGCTATAATGTCTGCTTCCTCACCATGGACCTCTTGCCGATGGGGAAGAAAAGTGCCCATCCAACCCTCCTCCGGCAAATCCAAGGAGTAGGATCCGCGTCCGTAAGGCAAAGTAACTTGCACAGGTTTCTACACCCTCCTATATGCCCGCTGCAGGGCCTTGATTAGGGGCAACTCCGTACCCGACAGAAAGCGAACTAAGGCACCACCGGCGGTACAAATGTAATCAAAGCGGTTTTTGGCATCGGGAACCAAAGAGGCTGCAGCATTGACGCTATCACCACCACCCACTACACTAAAACCCGGTGAATTGGCGATGGCATTCCACACTGCCTGTGTTCCTTTAGTAAACAAAGGGTTCTCGTAGGCCCCCATAGGCCCGTTGACAAAGATAGTACCTGCTTTGTCGATTGCCGATTCATACTGCCTAATTGTCTTGGAGCCTATGTCTAGAAACAGCACATCATCTATAGGCAGTTCCGAAGTCGTGCACTCTACCCGCAGCCCCCTTCGCTCGTAGGCAAAATCCACAGGGTTAATGAAACGATCCTCATACTTCCCCAGAAAATCCCGGGCAGGCTGAAGGAAAGCATCCAGAGAGCGCTCCCGCAGAAACTCCCCCTGCTTGCTGCCGAAACATACGCCTCGAGCCATTTGCATGACAATACCGGTAACACCACCAGTAAGAATTTGATCGGCACTGCCGTTCTCCAAAACCTGCCGCATCATTCCAAAAGCATCGGAGATCTTAAGCCCACCCAATACAAACACCGCCGGGCGCTTAGGGTTCTCCATAATATCATGCAAAGCCTTTACCTCTTGGATCAGCTGTCTGCCACCGGCTGTAGGCAGAACCTCAGCGAAGCCAACCATGGAAGGGGCGTTTCGGTGAGCAGCCGCGAATGCATCATTAACGTAATAGTCAGCTAGCGGTGCCAGCTGCCGAATCAGATAGCAGCTTTGCATATCCTGTGGCTGGAGCTTAACGTCTCTTTCAAAGGTCGAGACTTCCTCAGTCAGATACCGCAGATTGCCAAGGAGGACCGCTTCTCCCGGCTTTAAAGCCCTGACCGCTGCCTGAGCGGCGGGACCCGCTACGTCGTCGATGTAGGCGATCTTCCTTGTGAGCTTGGCCGAGAGCTTGTCGGCATGCTCTGCCAAGGGAACCAAGTCATGGTAGTCCAGGGTGTCTCCCTGATGGGCCAAAATCGCTACTTTGGCCCCCTTGTTCAGCAGTCCCTGTAGAGTAGGGACGCTCTTATCGATGCGGTTCTCATTTACTATTTTCTTGGTCTCTGGGTCAAGGGGTGAATTGATATCCACCCTTAAGATTACTGTTTTGCCTTGGTAATCGAAATCATCGATGGTATTAATCAAGAGCTCCGCCACCAATGCTACCTCCCCAGCTTCAGATACTTGTTGGTCAGGCCTACTGCCTCCACACCATCAGTTTGTATCTCCATGCTGGCCCGGATAGCATCGATGCTTTCAGGGATTACCACTGCCTCTTGGGGAATGTTGATGGCAAAGATCACTTGATCTTCGAATACGGTAATGGTCTCATCCCAGATTGCTATGTCGTACATGTCGCCACGGGGATTGCCTAGGTCTCTAGCATAGCGAAACAGAGATGCATTACCTAAGAACCCATCAGCTAACCGCACAACCCTAATGCGAGGATGCTGATCAAAGGCCTCCAAGATCTCTTCTTTGGTCGTAGCCCGTCTTGGCTTGGCCACCACAGAGATAATGTGACCATGGGTCACAGGGGTATGAACCAATACGCCGGTTGCTTTAATATGGGGCATGATCAGCATGAGATCCACCGCTTGGTGATTGGGGACGGGGGCCACTTGCAGAGCGTTTGTCAAACCCCGATGGTAATCACCAGGATCCGCTACCCGCCGGATAATGGTTATGATCACGTTCTCGATTCCCATTACCCGATCGAGACAGTCTACGGCCCGGATCAGCCCTGTTGTATTACAGGATGTGAGCTTGAGAAACTGCTTACCTACTCCCTTTTCGTAGTTAGCATAGCCGTGGAAAAACACATCGGCTACGCTGGTTTTCTCCCCACCTTGGAATACGGCTTTCTTGCCATACCTCGCATAGATCTCCTTGTTTTTTGCCCCAACACCTGCGCTAGTAGCATCCAGCACAATATCGACTTTCTTTACCAGATCCTCCAAAGACCCAGAGACGGGAATACCGTATTCCTCTATCTTGGCTCGATTCTCCGGAGCCGCCAAATAGAAATCATAGATCATCCCCTTCTCCTTCAGCGCCATAACCGCTAAAGTAGGCCCTACATCCGCAACACCTACGAGTTCCATATCCTTCTGCAGCGCAACTCCATCGGCTAACCTCTGACCAATCACGCCATAACCGATTACACCTACTTTAACCATGTTCTCCCTCCTCTGAAAGCCTAGATAGCATCTTCGAACAAATCATGAATTGTTTTACTGATTTCAGCCCATGCTGCTTCAAAGGGTAGGATTGAGGATATCTGCCTTGGAGACCTTAGCCAAACCCACAGGATCTACTACCCGCGCCGTGTAGTTAATGGCACAGGCCAGTTCCGGAGCTAAGATCTTGCACTGACGCACCAGAGGATGGTCGAAGGAAATCACCAGTGTCTCGCCGACGATATCATATTCCTTTAAGATAGCCACCACTTTTTCCGCCAGCTCAGGTTGGAAATAGGGTTACGGGCCGGACTTCAGCTCCACATTAAGTCTAATCTTGCCCTTAGCCCATTCTACAACCTCTTCAAATGTAGGGATTTTCTCTCCAGCGAATTCTGGGCCAAACCAAGAGCCAGCATCGAGGGTCCGCACTTCCTTAAGGGTCTTCTCCCCTATTGGGCCACTGCCATTAGTGGTCCGATCAAGTGTGTAATCATGGAGAACGACAACATGACCATCCTTAGTTAGCTGTGCATCGAGTTCCAGCAAATCGGCCCCTCGCTCCCAGCCGTTCAAAGGTGAGGATGTATCACTACCGGATAAAAGTAACGGTATTCTCTCTCCTAGGAGCTCGCTCTCCTAAGGTTTCATCGCTGTATCCTAAGGTTAGAGCATATAAGGGTCTATATCCTTTAGGAATACCCAACTCCCTTAGGAGAAAAGCCCCCTCCGGTTTCTCCATGGCGATCTTGAAAGAAGCGATATAGCAGCTGCCTAGCCCTAAGGAACAAGCAGCAATAGCCATGTTTTCAACAGCATTGGCACAGTCTGCCGCAGCAAAGGATGCTTCACTGTCACCGGATACAATTACGGCTGCCGGTGCACCCCTGAAGCTGTCAAATCCAGGCTCTGCAGCTCTACTGCGCGCCCTTTCGTCTGTCGATTGGAGCAATACCTTCCGATTCTCTTCCGATATTCTATCGAGTACCTTCCGGTTGGTGATTACAGTAAAATGCCAGGGCTGCCGGTTCATGGCAGAAGGAGCGTATTGGCCGCATTCGACTATGGTGCTAATTTTCTCTTCTTCCACCGGAATTGACCTGTATTTGCGAATAGACCTTCTAGCCAGGATGTGCTTGATTGTCTCGTTCATATCAGGACACCTCCATGTTGGTTTAAAGACAATCTTGGTTATTTTTCCCCCTAATCGCATCACGCAGATCTAAGAGTTCCTTCATTATGTGATAGAGATTGGCGGAATAGTTCTGTGTTCCAAATATGTCATGGAGCTCTTTATATATAGCAAAAAGCTGCCCATAGGTCTCGACATTTGCTGGAATGGGCGTAAAGAGCTTGTCTTTTAGACCGCCCATGGCTGCTTGCGCCTCCTCTACAGATGCGTAACCACCGTTTTCGGTACCTGCCGCCACCGCAGCAAACATTGCCGCCCCCAAGGCCGGTGTCTGGGCTGAGCGAGAGATCCTCATAGTCCGGTTGGTGACATCGGCATATATCTGCATCAGCATATCGTTCTTCTCGGCAATGCCACCGCAATTCACTATCTCGTCGATATGAACTCCATATTCCTCTAACCGGTCAATGATGACCTTAGCCCCATAGGCTGTGCCCTCGATGAGGGCCCGGTAAATTTCCTCCGGCTTAGTCTGGAGTGTCTGGCCGAGCATCAACCCGCTGAGTCGCACATCCACGAGGATTGTGCGATTGCCATTGTTCCAATCTAGTGCCATAAGACCGCTTTCTCCGGGTTTGAGTCTCTCTGCCTTCTCTGTGAGTAGTTGATGAATATCTATGCCTCTTTGCTTTGCCTCTTCCTCGTAATTACCCGGAACGCAATGCCTTACGAACCAGTTGAATATATCTCCCACGGCTGACTGCCCCGCTTCCAACCCAAAGTGGTTTGGCAATACGGAGCCATCGACAATACCACAGACTCCCGGCACATCCGGCAGACCAGTTTCTTTGCTAGCCACAGCAATATCGCAAGTGGAAGTCCCAATTATCTTGACCAAAGTACCTTCCTTAACTCCAGCTCCCACAGCCCCCATATGGGCATCAAAGGCTCCTACACTCACCGCTATGTTTGGTCTTAGTCCCAATCGCTTAGCCCATTCTTCTGTAAGCAGCCCTGCGCTCTCCCCCGCGGCATAGGCTGTATCTGGCAAAGACTCCCTTACCCGCGCCAGGTTTGGGTCTAGCGCAGCCAAGAAGTCCTTGTCGGGATAGCCGGACCATCCATCATTGAACATAGCTTTATGGCCGGCAGCACACACGCTTCGCTTGAGCCTATCCGGGGCGAGAGTTCCTGTGAGAAAACCCGGAATAATATCGGCCAGTTCTACCCAAGTGTAGGCGGCTTCGAACACCTCCGGGTCTACTTTGAGGCAGTGCCAGATCTTTGACCAGAACCATTCCGACGAATAGGCTCCACCGCATTTAGCTAGAAACTCAGGCCTTATCTTGGCGGCCTTGGCGGTGATAGCTTGAGCTTCCTCATAAGATGTATGGTCTTTCCAGAGCCACGCCATGGCATTGGGGTTCTCAGCAAACCGTGGATCGAGTCCCAACGGCATCCCCTCATCATCTACAGGCATCGGAGTACTACCGGTGGTATCTACCCCAATCCCGATAATCTGGTCTGCATCAAAGCCTGGGGTATTGGCCCTAGCCGCCTCTATGGCACCCCGTCCCGATATCTCCAAGCCATCGAGATAATCTTGGGGGTCCTGACGAGCTAGATTCGGATCCACCGGATCGACTATCACTCCGTCAACACCGGCTCTGTAGCCATAGACGCTGGTTCCCACCTCCTCACCGGTAGCAATATCCACAACTAGCGCTCGTACCGAATTGGTCCCATAGTCAAATCCCAGGGCAAAACGCCGCTTGTTCACAGCTAATCTCCCCCTCATAAAACGCATTCTTCGTGCAAGAGCCGAACGCTTCGCTTTTCCAAATATTGTATTCGCAAGAAAACATTCAAAACCTGCATTAACCATGGAAGACCCCTAGTAGATCACGATATCGGGGTTAGCTTCCATGATCGCCTCTGCCACACCCCAAAGCCTCGGCAAAAAGCATAATACTTGCTCGCCTCTCTCTACTAAATCATCAAAGGAGGTAATGCCTAGATCCCTGACCATAGCCGTAAAAAACGGCAGCCTGTTAACGTGTAGCTCCCGGGCATCAGCTGCTAGGATCTTGTGGCAGCGGGCGAATGTTGCCATCATCCAAAAGACAGCCTCCCGGTGATTTCCCTCTTTGATCAGTTCCTGGGCAGCATCAATGGCAATAGGACGGGCAATAGGAGTAATATCGGAGCTAAAGGGAAACTCTGTCCTGGCCACCTGAGCAGCGGCATCAAAGGTATGGGCCAACTCACCCAGGTGCTCAAGGGCCCGCTGACTAGTCATATCGGCACACCCCAATAACTGCAAAAGCTCAGGGTATAGGTAGCTATGATCATATTTCTTGAGCACCTCTCGGACCGCTAAGTAGCGCAACCGCACCGTGGGATTACGTAGCGCTGCCACCAAGAGAACATGGGTCGTGATACCGGTGGGAAACAACCATCCGTTTACCTGATCATGCCAGGGTGCCGTGGCATCAAGGGACTGTATCCCGCGCATGGCTTTCTGCCGTGCATTCTCACACCTTCGGCGTACCCACTCATAGTGGGTGAAACAGCTAGATACCTCACTTTGCAGCTCATGCAAATAGCCGGTGGGATCAAAGATTATCGTATTCAAACGAAAAGCATTCGCCAAATGATAGTTGGTAAACACCGCTTCCTTTGAGGTTAGCTCATGCCAGGATAGATAGGTAACCTCTAAGAGTACATCCCGGAAGAGAAATTTCCCAAGCTTGGGGGGAGGGTCAGTTGCTCCGGTAACTACCATGATATCCACATCAGAACCCGTGGGCAACTCTGCCTCATCGGGCATCTCCACGGTCGAGCCACTAAAGTACGCTCCCCGGAACCAATCTTCATTACGGACATTCTCAGTGACCCAATCCCTGGCTACCCTGCGAGCCACTCCAACTCTCATGCCATCTCCTCCTCCAGAAAGGTACTTCTTCGACCCATGGCGAATCCTTAAATCGACAGAATGTGGATTACTCCGAGCAATACGGCAAAGGCAGGGAGCGATATTGGCGGTCATCTACACCATTGCTAACCAAAAAGGTGGAGTTGGCAAGACTACAACAACCATGAATCTTGGCGCGGCCCTCATCGAACTAGGCTGCAAGGTACTCTTGGTCGATCTAGATCCCCAAGGAGGCCTGACTCTATGCTGTGGCCATGAACCCGATGCCCTAGATAGTACCATCTACAATGCCTTGCGCCGATCTCATAGTGGAGAGCGATATATTATTAAGACATCTTTTGGAGCTGATCTTTTGCCAGCCAATGTCGACCTTGCCCTGGCGGAGATGGAGTTGGTCGGCAGTGTGGCCAGGGAACGCCGCCTAGGAGCAGTCCTTATGCCTATAAGGGATCGCTATGATATTATTCTCATCGATTCCCAGCCTTCACTCGGTTTGCTCACCATTAACTCCCTCGCCCTTTCTGACTACCTACTCATCCCCATCGCCTGCGAATATCTAGCCCAAAAGGCTGTCCGAGGTTTACTAAAGCTGGTCAAGAAGGTGCAAGTCCACTACAACAGTCAGCTAAAGATAGCAGGTCTCTTACCTACCATGTTCGACCGCAGAACTAACCATACAGCCCAAGTCCTAAAGGAAATGCATGAAGCCTTCGAGCCTGAGATCCGCGTATACGAGTACATAGTCTACAGGAGCATCCGCTTCGCTGAATCCGCAGCTGCAGCAGAGCCTATTATCCACTATGCCCGCAACATCCCAGGAGCTGACGCCTACCGCGAACTAGCTAAAGAAATCTTTCTCAGTCTGCCCTCGGCCAAAACTAGCCAGATGCCTTAGTAATACGGAATCGTCTACCACCGAAGCCCGCAAATACCTGGCTATGTACACCGCCCGCACTCCAGCATTAAGTGGCATCGGCAATAGCGCCTATATTCATATTTCTCCCTATGGGATAGCCATCCCTGCGCCAGAGCCCAGCAGCTTTCCATGTTAATAGCAGCAATTGGCAAATAGTATGCGAATCAGGTTGATACCAGCCTCTGGGAAGAGACCAAGCTGACCATTGGTATCTTTGAAGCGAGCTGATTGGGATCGAGTTCTTGCCGTTAATCTGACAGGACCATACTTATGTGCTCAATATGCTGCTCCCAACATGCGGAGCCGAGGGGGTGGTAG
>JAAYRF010000066.1 GCA_012518905.1 Bacillota bacterium
CCTCCGTTGGGCCCTGATCGAACTGGGCGTGATAGCTTGCTATCTTCTCTATTATTGCTCTTGCTAGAGATTCTATGCCTGGACCTGCTTTGAATGCCTGCTTTTTCCTCATGTAGAGCCAACTCCGCAGCCAGCACATCTTCGCTGACCTTCAACCTAGCTGCCGCCCATCGCAGGTACTCACTTTTCTCTACGGGACTATCTATTTCTGCCAATACCGTCACAATCCTGCTGATGGTGGTAACTTTCCCGTCGACTGTGGAAAAATCGCCTCGGCGAATAATCGTATTGAGCTTGAACTCCGTAAGCGCAGCTGCTTCGTTCAGAAGCTCCTTGAAAGCTTCCGGCCCGAAGGAACGGACAAAGGTATCTGGGTCTTCGCCGCTGGGCAACTCCAAAACCCTAACACCCAAACCTTGGTTTTGTAGTATCTCCAATCCCCGCCACGTGGCAGCCTCACCAGCAGCATCCCCATCAAATGCTATCACTGCTTCATCGGTGAAGCGGCGCAACACCCGTGCTTGGGTCTCTGTCAACGCTGTCCCTAGAGCTGCAACTACATTGGCGAATCCTGCCTCATACAGACCAATGACATCCATATATCCCTCAACTACTATGGCAAACCCCCATCTTCTGAAGGCCGTTCTGGCCAAATCAAGCCTATACAGATTATTCCCTTTGTTGAATATCAGTGTCTCAGGCGAGTTAAGGTACTTGGGCTGCGATCCGTCGATAACCCGCCCGCCAAAGGCGATAGGCTGTCCCCTACCATTACATACAGGGAACATGATCCTTCCTCGGAATCGATCATAGCTATGTTTCTCACGACCCTCTATGGCTAATCCAGCTGCCAAACACTCTGCTGCTGCAAATCCTTGTCGCTCCAACTGCCCCAAAAGACCCTGCCACTCCGGCACAGCGTATCCCAAGCCAAAGAGTTTCGCAGTCTCTCCTCTTATGCCCCTTGCAGTAAGATACTTGCGAGCCTGGGCGCCGACCTCACTCATAAGAGCTCTCTGGTAGATCTCTTGGGCCGCCTGGTGGATTGCAATCAGTCTTGCCTGCTTGGAGCGTTGGCGTCTCTCCTGGGGGGTCTCTGCGCCTCGAACTACTGGGATCCCAACCCGCTCTGCCAGTCTCTCCACTGCTTCCACAAAGGGTAGATTCTCAATGGCCATGATAAAATTAATCACGTTGCCGCCAGCGCCACAGCCAAAGCAATAGTAAAACTGCTCTTCCTGATTTACATTAAATGAAGGAGTCTTCTCCTGATGAAACGGACACAGCCCTTTCCAACTCCGGCCAGTTCTACGGAGCTGGACATACTCAGATATGACAGCAACGATATCGTTGCGCTCCCGTATCTCAGCTAGTACTGGCTCTGGAATAAGGCCAGACATGCTCTCACCTGCCTCGTATGCGTTCGCTGTGCCTATGTATTATCCTACTTTAAAACACCCAAGCCCTGGGTAGGAAAAGCCTCTCATACTCAGCTAGAGCATAGCGGTCCGTCATACCGGCTATGTAGTCAGCCACCAAACGATTGGGTTCTTCTTTACGACCGTGGCGCCACTCCTCGGGCAGAGCCCCGGGGTTAGCCAGGTAATATTCGAAAAGTCGCGCTATAAGGCCGTGGATCTTCGCCTTTTCCTGGTCCGCACTGGACGTCAAATATACATAGTCAAAGAGAAAGCCTCGCAGCACATTGGTAGCATGCTCCACTTCCTTGGACATGGAAATCCGCGGCTTGCTATAGCTATTGGCAATCAGGTCTTTCACCATGGTGTCAATCCGCTGGCTTCGACTTGTACCCAGTATACTCTGGCACTCAATCGGCAGATCGCTCTCCTGCAAAATGCCTGCTCGGATGGCATCATCGATATCATGATTTATATATGCCACCCGATCGCAAATTCGTACCACTTGACCTTCTAAAGTGCTGGGAATCTCAGGACCAGTGTGGCACAAGATCCCATCCTTAACCTCATAGCTTAAGTTCAAGCCCATAACATCCCCATGTCGTTCTACGACTTCAACCACACGCAGACTTTGCTCGTTATGGCGAAACCCTCCCTCAAGAACGCTATTTAGAGCTGATTCTCCGGCATGCCCGAAGGGCGTGTGACCCAGATCATGGCCCAAAGCGATTGCTTCACTCAGTTCTTCGTTCAGCCGTAATGCCCTGGCCACTGTCCGGGATATCTGTGCAACTTCCAACGTATGGGTGAGGCGTGTACGATAGTGGTCACCGGTTGGTGATATGAAAACCTGAGTCTTGCCACTGAGTCGACGGAAGGCCTTAGAATGCAGGAGCCGATCTCTGTCCCGTTGGAATACTGTTCGAATCTCGCACTCCGTCTCAGGCTGAGCCCGTCCTCGGCTACCACCACTACCCACCGCATATGGTGATAGATGGTGATCTTCCCAACACTCCTCCCAAACACGAATCTGCACATCTGGCACCCCCCACCATATCGGCTAGGAGTGCTTTCGACGCAGAGGCGAAAATACCTTCCCCCCCCGAACAAAGAGAAGCCCATGGGTGATCATGGGCTTCTCCCGATGTCACTCACTTTGTACCTATCCCAGATTGCTTACCGGGGGCACTTGATCTGAGCCTGAGCTGCAGCCAGACGAGCGATAGGTACTCTATAAGGTGAGCAGCTTACATAGTCCAGTCCAACCTTGTGGAAGAAGACTATGGAGTCTGGATCACCGCCGTGCTCGCCACAGACTCCGAGACCAAGCTCAGCATTAGTGCTGCGGCCTCTCTCGACGCCGACCTCAACCAGCTGTCCAATACCCTTCTGATCGAGGGACTGGAATGGGTCCTTCTCCAGGATTCCCTGGTTCAAGTAGGCCTGGAGGAACTTGCCGGCATCATCTCTGCTATAGCCAAAGCCCATCTGAGTTAGGTCATTGGTTCCGAAGGAGAAGAAGTCTGCCACTTTGGCGATCTCATCAGCCAACAGACATGCTCTCGGTATCTCAATCATGGTGCCAATATGGTACTCAAACTCGACACCGGCCTTCTCCATGACATTCTTGGCAACCTTGAGAGCATTGCTCTTAAGGATCGTTAGCTCTTTAACTGTACCGATCAAGGGGATCATGACTTCAGGTATTACGGTGACGCCTTCCTTGGTCAGCTCGGAAGCAGCCTCGAAAATCGCCTGAACCTGCATGTCATAAATCTCTGGATAAGTGATGCCCAAACGGCAGCCGCGATGGCCGAGCATGGGGTTCATCTCCCGTAGACTCTCAGCCTTCTCCTTGACTACCTCTTTGCCCACACCCATGGCCTCAGCTAGCTTAGCCATATCTTCATCACTATGGGGCAAGAACTCATGCAAAGGTGGATCCAGCAAACGAATGGTTACCGGTAGCCCCTGCATGGCTTTGAAGATGCCAATGAAGTCAGCCTTCTGCATCGGCAGCAACTTCGCCAGTGCTCCCTTGCGAGCATCGGTGCTGTCTGCCAGAATCATCTGCTGAACTACTCTGATGCGGTCAGCACCAAAGAACATGTGTTCAGTCCGGCAGAGCCCAATACCTTCTGCGCCAAAGCCACGAGCGACTTCAGCGTCATGAGGTGTATCGGCATTGGTGCGGATCTGTAGAGTCCTAACCTCGTCAGCCCACTCTTCGATAAGGGCAAAGTCTCCCGTTACCTCGGGCTCAATGAGATCTGCCTTGCCGAGGAGCACTTCACCGGTGGTGCCGTTTAGTGTCAGCCAATCGCCTTCCTTAGCAACAGTACCGTCCTGGAAGGTGATGGTCTTGTTCTCATAGCGAATGGTTGCAGACTCAAGACCAGCAACACAAGGCTTGCCCATACCACGAGCTACTACAGCAGCGTGGGAGGTCATGCCACCACGGGTTGTAAGGATACCTTGGGCAGCATCCATACCACCAATGTCATCAGGAGAAGTCTCGGTGCGAACAAGCAAAACTGCCTCGTTCCGTGACTTCCACTCTTCAGCGTCCTTAGCATTGAAAACTACTCTGCCAACAGCAGCTCCTGGTGATGCCGGTAGGGCTTTGCCAAGCACCTTGGCATCAGTTTTCGGGTCTATGGTCGGATGGAGCAAATGATCAAGCTGCAAAGGATCGATGCGGAGAAGGGCAGTATCCCTGTCAATTAGTCCTTCTTCCACCATTTCCTTGGCAATACGGATGGCTGCAGTAGCAGTACGCTTGCCTGATCTTGTCTGAAGCATGTGGAGACGACCCTGCTGGATTGTAAACTCTACATCCTGCATCTCCCGATAGTGCTCTTCTAGCTTGTGGCGAATCGCATCGAGCTCTTTATAGATCTCGGGCATATCTTCTTTAAGGGTCTTGAGAGGCAGAGGAGTTCTAATACCTGCTACTACGTCCTCGCCCTGTGCATTCATCAAGTACTCGCCATAGAAAACATTCTCGCCGGTAGCCGGGTCACGGGTAAAGGCGACACCACTGCCGGAACCCTTCCCAGTCTTGGGATGAGGCCCCATGTTTCCAAATACCATGGCCTGAACGTTAACAGCTGTACCCCAATCGTGGGGGATGTCATTTAACTCACGGTAGCGCTGAGCTCGAGGATTGAACCAAGATTCAAACACTGCATTGATAGCGCCCCGTAGCTGCTCAAAGGGATCCGTGGGGAAATCGCTGCCGGTTTCCTTCTTGATCAAGGCCTTGAACTTCTCTACGACGACCTTCCAATCATCTGCATCTAGCTCAGTATCTAGTTCGACGCCCTTCTTGTCCTTGCGAGCTTGAATAATCTCTTCAAACAAGTCATGGTCAAGACCCATGACAACATCGCCGTACATCTGGAGAAAACGACGGTAGCTATCATAGGCGAAACGCTCGTCGTTGGAGTTCTCGATAAGGCCCTTAATCGTAGTATCGTTTAGGCCCAAGTTAAGAACTGTATCCATCATGCCTGGCATGGATACCCGGGCACCGGAGCGAACCGCAAAAAGCAGAGGATTCTTCGGGTCTCCAAACTTAGAGCCCATGTCTGCCTCCACCTTAGCAATAGCGTCTCGAATCTGATCCTCTAAGCCCGCTGGCCACTGCTTATCATTGTCATAGTAACCAGTGCAAACCTCAGTAGTAATGGTGAAGCCTGCCGGTACCGGAATGCCAATATTGACCATCTCGGCTAGGTTGGCACCTTTGCCACCCAAAAGGTTGCGCATATCGGCCTTACCTTCAGCCTGCTTCCCTCCAAAGAAATATACATACTTCTGGGTCATACGCTGCATCCTCCTCTTTTATCGTCCCGGATATCCGGGAGGTCCTTCCTACTATGCATACACAGTCCAGGTACGGGGGACATGCGGGGCCTCCACTTGTCCTATGTGATGCGTTGGACTGGATCCGACCCGCTCGCCTAATAAACCGTCCCACCCGATGCAGACTGATATGTCAGAATGTACCCTGGCCAGAGGCCTATTGCTGTATATTCTTCCACAGGTTCCCACCAAATCTTAGTCATGTCTTCATTTCCACTTGCTGGGTGACCGTTAAGTAGTATTCGTGACAACGTCCCATTCTCCTGCTCTATCACAGTTAAATCCTTGTAAACTAATGAAATCAGAACATCGCCCTATCCACCCTGACACCGTCCCCGCTCTACCACGACTTGGCACCATCGATCGTCTGTAACAGGCCGCAATTTAAAGCGCCACTTCCTATTTAGTATTCTCCCTGTCACTATGAGGTTCCCCGAATAGTATGGAGAAATTCCACTGATCTCAATGGCCTTTCCAGGTGAAATGTGATGAAGTTTTGGAGCATCCTTTCGATCTCGGCATCTACTGGCGGAGGTATCTGCAATATGCGCAACCTGCGCAAATCTGCCGTGGCCATCCAACGCATCACTCGGTACGCTCCCTTAGAAAGAGGTAAAGCATCGGTACGGCTCTCGTGACAAGTCGGGCAAAGGATCCCGCC
>JAAYRF010000067.1 GCA_012518905.1 Bacillota bacterium
AGAAAAGAAGTGTCATAAGAATAAAAAGGGAGGGAGGCAGCTGTATCTTCCAAGAGAAGGGCATGCTGCATAGGAACATGGGAAGACGATTAGTCGGTTTAAGCCTTGCCATATTGCTTGTAATTACCGGCGGGAGTGTGGCAATTGCTGGTGAAAGGACAATCAAGATTGGTATTACCCAGATAGTGGAGCATCCGGCCCTCGATGCCGCTAGGCGAGGTTTCGTCGATGAATTTGCGGCCCAAGGTTACCATGGGGCCAAAGTGATCTATGATTTCCAGAACGCCCAGGGAGATTTTGCTACGGCTCAAGCCATTGCTGAGAAATTTGTCAACGCTTCCGTTGATTTGATCCTAGCAATCGCCACGCCAACTGCGCAAGCTACTGCCAATGTGACTAGCAAGATTCCTATCGTGGTTACTGCTGTTACTGATCCTGTGGCAGCGGAACTGGTGGAAAGCATAGAAAGGCCAGGGACTAATGTTACGGGTACATCGGATCTGACACCGGTGCAACAGCAGCTTGAGCTTCTGAAGGACATTCAGCCGAACACCAAGCGCGTAGGAGTCTTGTATAACCCCGGTGAGGCCAATTCCCTAGTTCAGTTAGATATAGCCAAGGCAGCTGCCAAGGATCTTCAGTTGGTATTGGTTGAGGCACCAGTTAGCAATAGTAGTAGTGTGTATCAATCGGCTCAAGCCCTAATTGGGCGAGTAGACGCCATCTACGTACCCACAGATAATACTGTGGTATCAGCCATGGAGTCTGTGATTATGGTGGCAGAATCTGCCAAGCTGCCCCTTATGGTCGGTGAAACTGATTCTGTTGCCAGAGGAGGCTTGGCCACCGTCAGCATAGATTATTATCAGCTAGGTCGCCAGACCGGCAGGATGGCTCTGGAAATCTTAGAGGATGGCAAGGATCCTGCTGCTATGCCCATTCAATATCTTGACGAGGTATCGCTAGTACTTAATCTAGGTGCAGCCGAGCGCATGGGAGTCAATCTCCCTTCGGAGCTTGTCGATAGAGCCGATGTGGTCATTGAGTAGCATCACTTAACAGATGGATTGGAGTAATTGTCATGTTGTGGTCTGCACTTGTGGGAACCTTAGAGCAAGGGTTGGTCTACGGAATCATGGCGTTGGGTGTCTACATAACCTACCGCATTTTAAATTTTGCTGATCTGACTGTGGATGGTAGCTTTCCTCTGGGCGGTGCTGTTGCAGCAACAGTGATTGCCAACGGAGGGAGTCCTTTGTGGGGGACTTGTCTGGCTGCCTTCGCAGGAATGCTAGCGGGACTGGCTACAGGTTTTCTGAACACCAAACTTAAGATCTCTGGCCTTCTTTCGGGTATTCTCACCATGACGGCCCTGTATTCAGTGAATCTGAGGATCATGGGAAGGGCTAATATCCCCCTACTAAGAAAACGTACTTTGGTGAGCTGGTTTGGTGATAGGGGATTGGCTCCTTGGGTCTTGTTTGTTATGGTGCTGATGCTGGCAAAAATTTGCCTGGATGCTTTCCTCAAAACGGAACTGGGCTTTGCCTTAAGGGCAACGGGAGACAATGAGCAGATGATTCGTAGCTGTGGGGTGGACACTGATACCATGAAGCTCTTAGGCCTGGGACTCTCCAATGGGTTGGTAGCTTTGTCGGGGGCCTTGGTTGCACAATACCAAGGGTTTGCTGACGTGGGAATGGGTCTCGGGACGGTGGTGGCTGGCCTTGCATCGGTAATTGTTGGCCAAGCCCTAGTGCGCTTCGATGGCTTGGGATGGGCTACTACCGCAGTCATTGTGGGTTCTGTGGTATATAGGACAGCTATTTTTGCTGCTTTGCGCCTCGGGTTGGCTCCCACTGACTTGAAGCTGATTACCGCAGTACTGGTGATATTGGCTCTTTCGGGGCCTAGCTGGAGGAGCATCTGCGAGAAGCTCGGGAGGGGGAGGAATCGTGTTACGGGTATCCCAACTCCGTAAGGTATTTAACGGCGGGAACGGCATGGGTAAGATTGCTCTAGATAATGTTGATTTGCATGTGGAGCCAGGCGATTTCATCACCATCATTGGAAGCAATGGGGCAGGCAAATCTACATTGCTCAATGTCGTCGCCGGCGCGTATGACGTGGATCAGGGGCGAATTTGGATTGATGGGCAGGATGTTACGATTCAACCGGAACATCGACGTGCTCGGTTTATTGGTCGTGTCTTCCAAGATCCCATGGTTGGCACAGCGGCTTCCATGACCATCGAGGAAAACTTGGCTATGGCTTTGAAACGAGGTCAAGCGCCTGGGCTGAGCAGGGGTGTGAGCAATGCGGAGCGAGGCCGGTTTCGAGAGCTATTGGCTCTTTTGGATCTGGGGCTGGAAAACCGTTTGCAGGACCCTGTAGGGTTGCTCTCAGGGGGGCAGAGGCAGGCCCTCACCCTACTCATGGCTACTATCTCCACACCCAAGCTGTTACTGCTCGATGAGCATACCGCTGCTTTGGATCCCAAGACAGCGGAACAGATAGGCGAGCTAACCCGCAAGATAGTGGGTGGCCGTCGTCTAACGGCTCTTATGATCACCCATAATCTACAGGATGCCTTGGAGTATGGTAATCGTACTTTGATGATGGATCAAGGCAAGATAATCCTGGATATTCGCAATCCTAGGCGTGCTAAGATGACGGTAGATGATCTGCTGGAGCAGTTTGTGGCTTTAAGAGGCACCCGGTTTCTCGACGATAGGGCCCTGCTGGCCTAGCCTAAGCGACGTTATTATTTTAGACCGCAGGGAAGACACAATCTGCATAATGACAATACGGGCAGGGGGCTGGACGAGTTAGGAAGGTCCGATTCGACTGGTCCTCAGCGTATCTATGGCTTCTTGGCTCTTCTGGCATAGGGGGCATCCAGGGCAAAGCTCTATTCTGCCGGCGAAGATCTCCTGGACAGCGTCAGTGGAAGTCCACTCAAGTGGGAAGTGGAGGATTATTCGGCGCGGTGCGACGGTTAGAAGGGCACTAATGAGTAGATCCTCAATATCTAGATCGTGTTGAACTAAGGCTGCAGGTAACCCGTTAAGATACTCGCTGGGAATCAGGCTGTGCTGGCTATCGAGAAGCTGGTAAAGTCCATCACATCTTACGATGACATGGGTCGACTCAATACGAGGGTCCTGAAGCTCGACGAAGCATCTGAGCAGTTCAATGAACTCATGGTGGGCACGTCGTCGGCGTACGTACTCAGCCGCCATATGTACCAGATGATTAAGGTAGCGTTGGTACTTCCCCAGTCGGAAACGGACGAAGCCAGAAAGGACTAAGGTGTTGTCGGTGGTTAGGTAATCCACGAGAGCGCACATGATATCAGCCCTGGACTCAAGCCGCGCCGAGCCAGCTGAGTACGAGGGGCTCTCTCCTAAGAGAGCAGTCTCGACTTCGCGCTGAATAACTAGCTTTTCTTCCGGTGGGGCAGTACCGAATTCCCGATCAATTATCCTGCGGATTATGTTGTTCTCATAGGTACTGATGATGATGTCTGTTAAGGCACTAGCCAAGTGATTGATGTGGACATGGCCGGTGACGTCTTCTTGAACGATCTGAAAGACAAGATAAGAATGGTGGCATCGAGGACTTCGGCCAAGCTTAAACTGGTTCACTTCGGCATCTCGAAGGGCAGAATCACTTTGCAGGGCTCCAATTAGCATGGCCGAAGCTTGTTGCTCGTCCATGATGATGGTGATCACAGTGGCGAATCCTCCTTTAGCAGTAGTATATGGGCTTGATAGCGATGGTATACCCGCTGCCCGATCTGCAGTTGCCCTAAAATCCTTGACAGCCGACGTAAATGGGGATATGATGTAAAAAAGCAAAGACTGATGATGATGGGGACGAGTACAATGCTAGGATCCGCTAGGGACGAAGTGCCTTAGACTGGAAGCACTTCTCGGTACAGCATTGGAAAACCACCCCGGAGTCGCTGAGTGGAAAGGACCTGTGTTAGGTTGCGAGTAAATTCGGCCGGGAGTTGCCCGTTATAGCACACCGAGTGAGTCGGCATCTCTAGTTGACTAGGATCCGATTAATCAGGGTGGAACCGCGAGTAGACCTCGTCCCTACGGGACGGGGTTTTTGTTTTAGCAAGTCAGTTAAGAGAGGTGCGCAGGATGTCACTAGTGATTACACTTCCCGATGGAAGCAAGAAGGAGTATGTAGACTCGGTAAGCCCTTTACAGGTAGCCCAGGATATAAGCCCACGCCTAGCTAAGGCAGCAGTGGCGGCTCGGGTGGCAGGGACTATGCGGGATCTTGACTATCCTATCGAAGAAGATAGCTCTTTGGAGATCATCACCGTGGATAGCCCCGAAGGGCTGGAAATTCTCCGCCATAGCGCTGCCCATATTATGGCAGAGGCCGTCAAACGTCTTTATCCAGGAACTAGACTAGCCATAGGGCCGACGATCGAAAACGGTTTCTATTATGATTTCGATGCCCCAGAGACGTTTTCTGCTGAAGATTTGGTCAGGATCGAAGCGGAGATGGAGAAAATAATCGAAGAAAACCAGGAGTTTGTTCACTGGAAGCTAGACCGTGAGGATGCGATACGCGAGTTCACAAAGCAGGGGGAAGAGTATAAGGTTGAGCTCCTCGAGGACATGGAAGATGCAACCGTGAGCATCTATAGGCAGGGTGAACTGGTAGATTTGTGCCGGGGCCCCCATATTCCCTCTACAGGTAAACTAAAGGCTTTCAAACTTCTTAACGTGGCCGGTGCCTATTGGAGGGGAGACTCTAACCGTCCCATGCTGCAGAGGATCTACGGTACGGCCTTTGCTAAGCAGAAAGATCTGGATGATTATCTCCAAAAAGTCGAAGAGGCAGCCCGCCGGGACCATCGGAGACTCGGCAAGGAACTAGATCTTTTCAGCTTACAGGATGAGGGGCCGGGGTTTCCTTTCCTACATCCAAAAGGCATGGTAATCTGGAGAGTCTTGGAGGATTTCTGGCGGGCAGAGCATCGCCGCCGCGGCTATGAAGAGATCAAGACTCCGATTATTCTCAGTGAATCCTTGTGGAGAGAATCCGGCCATTGGGATCACTATAGGGAGAACATGTATTTCACAGAGATTGATGAAAATACCTACGCCATCAAGCCCATGAACTGTCCGGGAAGCATACTGCTTTACAAACGACAACTGCAAAGCTATCGTGACTTGCCTTTGCGGTATTGTGAACTGGGATTGGTGCATCGTCATGAGCTGTCCGGTACCTTGCATGGCTTGATGCGCGTACGTTGTTTTCACCAAGACGATGCCCATATCTTCATGCTTCCTTCTCAGATTCAAGATGAGATCGAAGGGGTTATTGACTTCATAGATTACGTCTACAAGGATGTTTTCGGCCTCAGCTACCGGGTGGAACTGAGTACTAAGCCGGAAGATTCCATGGGTGATGACGAGATCTGGGATACGGCCACCACTGCATTGCG
>JAAYRF010000068.1 GCA_012518905.1 Bacillota bacterium
ATTCAGCGATTTTAGTAATGTTATGGATCTACACAAAGGAACTTCCTTGTCTATGAAGAAAGTGCTCAATTGCGTCGCAAGGGGGAAGAAGCCATGTCTTGCCAATTCGTGCCCTATACTGTGCTTTTGCTTGTGGCTGCATCGATAACCACAGCACTGCTGCTGTCGGGGCTTCGGTACAGGGACAGGGAGGTCCCGGGGCATAAGGCTTTTCTGCTCAGTATGGCCATTGGTACGCTTTGGTCTGTCGCCAATGCTCTGGAGATTTCAACAACGACCTTAGGACCTAAGCTCTTCTGGGCTAACGTGCAGTACATCGCCTATAGTCTCGGTCCGGTAGCTTGGCTGATCATGGTGCTTTACCTTACTGGGCAAGGTCATCTGGTAACAAGGAAAAGAGTGCTTTTGATGCTGATCATCCCGATGATCACCAATGTATTGGTCTGGTCAGATACTACATATGGTTTGGTCCGACATGATATATATCTAGACACGTCTGGAGCCTTTCCCGTGATTGCCAAAGAATACGGCTCTTGGTTCTGGGTTCATTGTCTGCAAAGCTATGGCTTGAGTTTCGCCTCCGTGTACCTACTGGTGCAGGCGGCTCTGCGGACTGCCGTGGTCTATCGTATCCAATCGGTGCTGCTCCTGATTGGTACCAGCATGATCATTGTGGTCAATCTCCTCTACGTTACGGGAATCGGGCTAATCAAGCATTATGATACTACTCCAATCGTCTTCTCTATCGTGGGAGCGCTGATTACCTGGGGCATATTTGAGTTTCGTCTCTTTGTCCTGGTTCCCATCGCCCGGGAGCGGGTAGTGGAAGCCATGGAGAACATGGTGATTGTCCTAGATGCTATGGACAGGGTAGTGGATGTTAACAGAGCTTCCACGGCAGTGTTCCAGGGAAACGGGCAACAGTCTCCAATTGGGAAACCTTTAGCAGAACTATCGGAGGAAGTCGCTGCATTAGTGAGCCACAAAGAGGAATTGGAGAAGAAGGTATTCACGAAGGTGATTAGGGGGACTACTCGTTACTATGAGGCAACAAGTTCTCCAATAAGGGCTTTCACCGGTATGTTAGTTGGTCAGGTGATAGTGATTACTGATATCACAGGATTGAAAGGGATTCAAGATAAGCTATATGAGGAGCAGCGAGAACTGGCAGTCGCTACGGAAAGGGAGCTCATGGTCAAGGATCTTCATGATAATCTGGGGCAACTGTTCAGTTTTGCTTCAGTACAGCTCAAAGCAGCCCAGCTAGAACGCAAACGAGGTCATGAGGAGCTAGCCGATAGCTATCTGAAACGCCTGGGAGAGATTATCGAAGAGGCTCACCAAAAGATGCGGGGCTTTGTATATGCTACTCGTATCAATGAATACAGGAAGGTCAGTATCCAATCACTTATCCGGAGACAACTACAACGATTGGTAGATAGTGGTAGCACTGTGAGGCTGGATGCTGTTGCCTTGGAAATAGATGAGCATCTGGAATTCTCAGCGGAAGTGAAGATGCAGCTAGTTAGCATAGTGAAAGAGGCGCTAAATAACATCTTGAAACATGCCAAGGCCACTGCAGTGAAGGTTTCTCTGCGTCGCAAAGTGGGGGAGTACGAACTCATAATAGAAGATAACGGTGTTGGATTTGCAGACACCCGCTTAAAGGAGAATGGTGCAAAAGGTTCAGGCCTTTTTATCATGGAGGAGCGGGCTCGTTTGCTCCATGGCGGCATAGAGATCACCTCTCGGCCCAATGAGACAACACAGATAACCATCACATTCCCGGACTCAAAGAAATGATTGGGTTTGGGGAAATAGGCAAGTCCAGGCCAAAACAGGGTTTATGTCGCGGGGGAGATGACTGGCCACCAGGGAGGCAGGTCTATGAGAATAATGATAGCGGATGATCACCCACTCTACGTTGAAGCCCTAGAGAATCTATTACGAAGCGATTTCGAAATCGTCGATACGGTTACAGACGGAAGCCAAGCGATTACGGCAGCCCGGGAGAAGATGCCGGACGTTATTCTAATGGATATAAACATGCCGGTTCTAGATGGTATCGAAGCAACTAGACAGATCAGTACCGAGATGCCCGAGATAAAGATCATCATATTGACCAGCTTTGAGGAAGAGGAAAATCTATTTCGTGCTATTCAGGCTGGCGCTGCAGGCTATTTGCTCAAGAATCTTGGTGGTGAGGATATTATCGCAGCCCTTATGGAACTAGGCAAGGGTAAGAATCCCTTTGCGCCGGGCCTAGAGCAATGCATACTAAGAGAGTTTCAACGTAGTTACCGGCCAAGAGACGAAGGTACTGCCCACTTAGCGGATAGACTGACTGGCAGGCAATTGAAAATCATCGAGCTGCTTCTCCAAGGATTAACGTACCGCGAGATAGGGGAGACCATATTCATCAGTGAACGCACAGTGAAATACCACGTATCGAAGATCAAGGAAGTACTAGGTGTACATACCCAGGAGCAGATCATAGCCCGAGCCAGGGGAGAGAACCCCTTTGGCCCTGGTAGAGCATAGCAGCCCCGGGGGGTGATAGCGTTCCAGGCAACCAGTGGCTGATCAAAGCCCGGCTGCACTTCTATGCTAGCCTTGATCAGGATGGCTGACTGCTCCCGAAGTGCTGCGGCTCTTGCGCTACACCTGCCGCCCCCTGCACTTGCGGGTGGGTATTGGTCTGGGGGTTCATGAAGGTAAATTGGCGAAGAATCCTTGGGATCTCAATGGACCAGCTTTTTTCGGTGCCCGCTCTGCCCTGGATGATCTGAAACGCAGTCGACAGGCCAAGACAAAGGTTGTGACCGGTGGAGCAGAGGAACTCGATAGATTACTCAACGCCATTTTGCTGCTGCTAGATACCATCGAGACGGGCTGGACCGACGCACAGTGGGAAGCAGTCCACGTTTATGAGATGTTGGGGACCTACGCAGCTGCCGGCGAGAAGTTGGGTGTGGCAGCCCAGAATGTGCATAAGCGCTGCCAGGCTGCCCACTGGAATGCGGTACGTGAAGCAGAAGATGCGCTGCGCTCTGCCGCCAGCCTCCTGTCACCCCAGCAGGGGTGACTCTAGCCAGATCACCTCTACTTGGGTGAGGAGGATACTCTTCACGATACGGGACAGTCTGCTCTATTAGCTTCTGGTCTCGTGTTTGTCTGCTTCGGTGGTGCAGTATTTGTCAGGAGAGCCTTGGACAGCATATTCTCTGATGTGCAGGGACTTAGAGACACGGAGAACTCAACGGGCAAGTACATTGGTATGCTGGAAAGGCTGTTGATCTTCATTCTGGTTCTGACTAACTCTCTAGAAGGAGTGACCTTCCTATTCGCCGCAAAATCCATTACCCGCTACAAGAGGATCTCCGAAGAGCAAAACTTTGCCGAATACTACCTGATCGGGACTCTGCTCAGCATTATCTGGGCTCTGACCGTCGGGCTAGGCCTGCGCGCTATTCTTGCCAACGGCCTATAGCTGGGAATGTCAGATCTATGAAGCAGCTAGCGGGTGGGGTGATACCGTCTCTCAAACTCGCGGCCGGTGTTGCCTGGGGTATTGGCGCTGTAGGAAACGGGGTGGAAGCAACACTCTACGTCAGCAGGAATCCCAGGCAGCTGAACCGAAGGGATGAGACACCGCGGCTGCTTAGCCTGAGTATGTGGAGTACTGCCGAGATTGCAGTCCATCTTTGGGGAGCGTCCCATGGGTGATTGCCGGCAGTGCGGGCTGTCACCACGTCCAAGCCGCGGGCGACAGCGCTTTTGGCCACCACGCAGCTGACAGGCTGGAGTGAGCCTGTTTAGGGTGGCCTCTAGAGGGCGCCGCGGGGGAGGGGTGGAGGAATAGGAATGATTCGCTACGCCGTCATCGACGTTGAGACCACTGGGCTCTCGCCACTGCATAACCACCGCGTCCTGGAAGTTGCATTGGTCCTAGTTGATAGTGACGGAAACATAGTATACGAGTGGGACACTTTGATCAATCCCCTTCGTGATATCGGGGCGACTGATATCCACGGCCTCAGCGCAGCCGACGTCTACTCCGCTCCAACCTTTGACCAGATCGCACCGGAGCTGGCATCGCTGCTTAAGGGGCGGGTACCAGTAGCGCATAACCTGTCCTTTGATGCACCGTTCTTGGCCGCTGAGTTTGCCCGTGCGGGATATGCCGTTGAGCTCCATGGCAATTCAGGGCTTTGCACCATGAGGTTGGCACCACACTACCTTCCGGTGAGCTCAAGAGCTTTGGAAGCCTGCTGCAACTGCATTGGCTATAGCATCGAATCAGCCCACGCTGCTTTGGATGATGCCCGGGCAGCAGCCCGGCTACTGGCTTACTACATAAAGCAAGATGATGACTTCTCCAAATGTTGGGCCGACGAGATTGCTGCCGCCCAGCGGATTGTCTGGCCAGCGATGCCGAAAATGATGGCGGAGCGAGTATCCCGGAAGTCTAATGCTCTCCGAAGAGAGGAGCATTTTCTCTGGCGGTTGCCGTCAAGAACTGCCCACAAGACTCAAACTCAAGCAGATAGCTATCTCGCTGCGCTGGATCGTGTCCTTCTTGACCGGCGGATTAGTCACCATGAAGCGGACGAGCTGGTTGCAATCGCCAAGATGAATGGGCTGTCCCGAGAGGATGCGGTTAACATCCACCGGCTATATCTGACAGCGCTTGCACGCTTGGCACTTGAAGATGGTGTCGTGACTTTTGATGAGCGGTCTGATCTGAAGTCGGTAGCAGCATTACTTGGACTGCCTGCTGAGAGCGTCGATTCCGCACTGGAGTCCGCGACAGAAAAGCAGGATCAGATCTGCTTAGTAGAACGATTCGAGCTTAAGGTTGGCGATGCAGTGGTTTTCACCGGTGAGGCCCCCGGGATTAGCCGAGCAGACTTGGAGTATCAGGCACGAGCAGTGGGACTCCGTGTGACCGGTAGCGTGAGTAGAAAGACAGCACTCGTGGTCGCGGCGGATCTAGATAGCCTCAGCGGCAAGGCCCGGAAGGCGCGGAGCCTCGGGATACCCATAGTGGACTACCCGACGTATTTGAAGCTGCTCGATTCCGTTGGATGCTCGGAGATTAGGCCAGCGTTAGGCAGCTAAATAGGTGATTCGGTGCTGAGAAGGCGTAGGAGTTGGGTTGGAGCAGTGATACTTGGGCGATTGATGCTTTGTGAAGCATATATACTATGTAGTAGTACTGGTTGTTGGCCCGCAAGGCAGTGGCAGTCAGCTAGCTCTTGCTGGCAAAACCCGGATATGGCCGAGAAGGGACTAGCTTTGGAGTAAGAGAAGCACGGGATCGTGAGGCTTGCCTCGATGGACTTGTGAGAAGGGAGAAGGATTAGGCCATGCGCAGATTCTTAGGGCTCCTGATTAGCGCGGTAGTCATCAGCATGCTGCTAACATCACTCGCTGTAGCAAGCTCAAGCACGTCGGTCTCTGACCCAAACCTCGTAAGGGCGGTACGGGACGCCATTGGCAAGCCATTGGGGCTATTGCCAGAGCAAGATGTGGCAAATTTGGCCACTCTACACGCTGACTGCCGAGGTATTGCCTCACTGCAGGGCATAGAGAAGATGACTGGGCTCAGAGAGCTGACGCTCATCGGCAATGACTTGGATCGCATTGACCCGCTCCTTTATCTGCCGAATCTGCGCTTGGTTGATCTCAGGTTCAATACCAGGTTGAGTACATCCCCAGGATCAGCGGCTAAGAAGGTAATTGATGCACTTAGCGAGCGAGGCTGCGTGGTGTACTACGGTAGGGCGGCGATTCGAGTAGAATACATATCACTTGGGGGCGAGTTGGCTCAGGTATGCCAGTACGACGGCGGGCAAACGG
>JAAYRF010000069.1 GCA_012518905.1 Bacillota bacterium
CGCAACAAACAAGAATCAATTATGCCTTTGAAGCGCGGTGCGGCTATGTTAGCCAGCAGGTCAGATGCTAGTATTGTACCTATTGCCATTCAGAGGATAAAACGGCGCATTACTATCAGGGTGGGAACGCCTTTGATGGCTGACTGGCAAACAGGCGATCGGAAGTCAACCTATGAATTGATCAACCAGCATCTCCAAGAAGCCCTTATGCATATGCTGGAACCGGTGCCAAACTAGTAGAATTCGTCTGCCATACGACTTTATTTATGGGGCCAGGGTGGCGGAAGCCCTGGCTTCTTCACACTTGCAGAAAAGGAGGGATCTGGTTGAAGCGGGGACCGAATATTTTGATCGGCCATAGCCTGGAACCAGAGTATGTGGCGAAAATAGCTGAGGTTGCACCGAAAGCGACTATCTGTCAAAAAAGGCGAGGGGAATTGACCTTAGAAGATTTGATGTGGGCTGATATTTTCTTCGGTTGGCCTCCTAGACAGCTCCTTTCCCAGGCCCGGCGGCTCCGTTGGGTTCATCTGCCTAGTGCCGGGGCGGACGGTTATACGGATCTCCACAGCTATGCCCGTGAGGATGTGATACTAACCAATTCTACCGGTGTCTTCGGTATCCCATTAGCAGAACATGCCTTTAGCATGATGCTGGCCTTCAGCCGTACACTGCATACTTATATACGCTTCCAACAAGAGAAGCGTTGGGAAAAACTACCCCATTCCGGAGAGCTTTTTGGTAAGACCTTAGGGATAGTGGGCCTAGGGGATATTGGCACCGAAATCGCCATCAGAGCTAAGGCTTTTGGCATGCACGTATGGGGCCTTAGACGTCGACCTAGGGAGAAGCCGGACTGTGTAGATCAATTAGTGGGCCCAGAAGGCCTGCAAGAGCTGCTTAAGACTAGTGATTATGTAGTGTTGGCATTGCCTCTGACTGCTGCAACCAGGCAGATGCTAGGAGAGGAAGAGCTAAGATGTATGCAGCCCCACGCCATTTTGATCAATGTTGGTCGGGGTCCGGTAGTAGATGAGTTGGCCCTGGTTGATGCCCTGAGGGAAGGTCGGTTGGCGGGGGCAGGACTCGATGTCTTTGCGGAAGAGCCCTTGCCAAAGGATAGTCCCCTCTGGGGGATACCCAATGTCATTATTACTCCCCATTCGGGAGGCGTAACTCCCGAATCTGCCGGCAGAACTACCGAGATTTTCTGCAACAACCTAGAGCTTTGGCTAGAAGGCCGCTACAGTGAGATGAGCAATGTAGTAGATATGCAGGCTGGCTACTAGATAAGGTAGACTCGCAACCAGTGCCACGGGTTTCATCTTTACCCGTGGCTTATTGTTGCTCTACAAGCCAGGGCGGGTTCCCGCTTTTGTTTCGGTACTGAAGAGGCGAATGTCGCTCGACGGAGTTGTCGCACCAAAACAACTGCTTTACTTGGCCAGGAGCATATAGTTAATCATGTAGATGCTCCACAAGTGGGCAGGGTAGAATATATAGAAAAACCACTTTGAGCCGATGGTCCGTGGACCTGGTTCGCCGTTATATAGGAAGATGAGAGGCAAGGCGAAGATCATCATCCATTGATAGTCAAAGAAAAACAAGCGGTCAAAGGTCAGAGGGCCTGTCACTATGGGAAGTAGAGAGCCTATCGTATAGTAGATGGCGAGGAGTCTTTTATCCTGGCGAAAGCTATAGAAGATTTTTGTCATGAAGATGCCGTAGAGTGAGGCCTCGGTGAAAAGTGAGGCAGCGCTAATGAGAATGACCGCGGTGACTTGGCGCCAGTAATCGCCTTTTGTTTGTGTTGTTTCGAGCTTTTCTAGGGCGGACATTAGAGCAACCCCAAGCCCTAAAGAGAAGAAGATGTTATTATGCAGGACTGTGGGTGTGGGGAACCAGTAGTTCAGCACACCGGAACCTATTGCCATGGCTAAGCCTGCGCCAAAGAGGCGGGCCATGTACTTCGGTCTGCTCCTAGTGTGGAGGAATCCCTCCACAGATAGGAAGAAAAACACCGGGGCTACTACTCGTCCCAGATAGCGAAACCAAAGGGGTGTGAGCTGGGGTAGGAACTGTCGCAGGTGATCTAAAACCATAAGTGCAGCAGCAATACACTTCAGTTGAAAACTATTTAGCGAGTAAGGCTTCTTGTCCATGCGAATCCCCCTTGGCCCTACAATATCCTTTAGATACTTTCTGCGAGACAATTGTATCACAATAAAGCACCGAGGTTGTAGTCATTTATGGACTTTGTCCGGAAGACCCGCCACTAACCGAGATGCCATACCTATTGACGGTTGGGGTTCGACATGGTATAATATATGCCCACATTAATATAATGTGTCACCTGTTATTTGACTGCTTTGTAGGATTTTATAAGCTCAAAGGTCTTTTATCTTCAAGTGCATTACCAGCTTCATACTTTCTAAACTATACAGGCAAGGAGAGGTCTGTGCCCATGCACGGATCCCGTCTCCTTTTTATGCTGTGGTTCTTTGGCCAGTGCCACATGACGAATTTGGGTAATAGCCAGTGAGCAATTGATCGGGAAGGAGAGGTTCATACCTTGTCTATAGCAACAAAGCTAAGTAAGGGGCAGCAGCGGATCAGTTTCGGCAGGATCAAAGAAGTGCACGAGATGCCTAATCTCATTGATATCCAGCGGGAGCCTTACACCTGGTTTATCGAAGATGGTTTGGCAGAGGCCCTTGCTGACATTTCCCCTATAGAGGACTTCACAGGGACATTGGTACTAGAGTTTGTTAGTCACGTCCTTGGGGAACCCAAGTACTCAGCAGATGAATGCATGAATAGGGACATGACCTACGCCGCTCCCATAAACCTACGTGCCCGCCTAGTCAATACAAAGAGCGGTGAGGTAAAAGAACAGGAGGTCTTTTTGGGCGAGTTTCCTATCATGACAGATCAGGGAACCTTTATTATCAATGGCGCTGAACGGGTAGTCGTAAGCCAGTTGGTTCGTTCCCCAGGCGTCTATTATGATAGAGATGTACATTCAAGTGGAAAATATCTATACTCTGCACATATGATTCCGGAGCGAGGTGCATGGCTCGAATTCGAGAGTGACGCAGATGATGTCGTATACGTTCGCATCGATAGAACCCGGAAGCTACCGGTGACTGTGTTGCTGCGTGCCATGGGCTATGGCACCAATGCGCAGTTGATAGAGCTTCTCCATGACAGTGTGGCCCTTGGTCCGACTCTGGATAAGGACGGAACGGAATCACGGGAGGAAGCACTGATCACAATACATGGCAGGCTAAGGCCTGGCGAGCCTCCTACCTTGGAGTCAGCACAGAACCTGTTTAACAATACCTTTGGCGAAGGTGGACGTTATGATTTGGCCGCGGTAGGTCGGTATAAGCTCAACAAGAGGCTACGTATTACTCAGCGTCTAGTCGAGAGGACACTAACCCGACCTGTCATAGACCCTGCCACCGGCGAAATAATAGCAGATGCCGGAACCAGGGTAAGTCGACGTATGGCAGACAAGATAGCAGCTACCATGCCGGAAGCAGTATATGTAAAGGGTAAAGGAGATCGCGAGCTCAAAATAATCGGCAATGGCCAGCCCGACCCGGACGTGCGGGTCCTTACCCCCCAGGATGTTGCGGCAATCGTCGGCTATCTTTTCAACCTCATGGATGGTATCGGCCACATAGACGATATAGATCATCTGGGCAATCGGCGGATCAAGACAGTGGGAGAGCTTTTGCAGAACCAGTTTCGTATAGGCTTGGCTAGAATGGCTAGGGTTGTGCGGGAGCGAATGACTATACAAGATGCAGATAATATAACTCCCAGGGCCCTAATTAACAATAGACCTGTTGTAGCAGCCATCAACCAGTTCTTTGGCAGTAGTCAGCTATCTCAGTTCATGGATCAGACAAATCCACTGGCTGAACTAACCCACAAACGCCGCCTATCTGCTTTAGGTCCAGGAGGTCTCTCTAGACAACGAGCCGGTTTTGAAGTGAGGGACGTACATCACTCGCACTATGGGCGTATGTGCCCTATTGAGACTCCAGAAGGACCAAGTATTGGTCTTATCGGCTCTTTGTGTACCTATGCCAAGATCAATGATTACGGTTTTATTGAGACACCGTATCGCAGAGTTGAAGATGGACGTATTACAGATGAAGTGCGATATCTAGCTGCTGACGAGGAAGATGCCTACGCCATTGCCCAAGCCAACGAGATTTTAGATGAAGAAGACCGCTTTATTGAGCCTCAAGTTACTGCCCGTTATATGGACAGGATCATGTTTGTTCCTTCAGAAGAAGTGGATTGGATGGATGTTGCTCCAAAGCAGCTTGTCAGTGTAACGACCAGCCTGATTCCATTTTTGGAAAATGATGATGCTTCCAGGGCATTAATGGGCTCCAATATGCAGCGCCAGGCTGTACCTTTGGTTGTACCCGAATCACCCCTTGTGGGGACAGGGATGGAATACAAGACAGCCCTGGATTCCGGTGTTTTGACCACTGCTAAGAGGCGAGGCCAAGTGGAGAAGGTGACTGCCCGGGAAATAGTGGTCCACAATGACAATGGGGAGCGGGACGTATACCACTTGAGAAAGTTCGACCGCTCCAACCAAGGGACTTGTATTAACCAACGCCCGCTGGTAAAGAAAGGCATGCATGTGGAAGTCGGTGACGTGCTTGCCGATGGACCTTCTACTGATAAGGGAGAGCTCGCCCTAGGCCGCAATCTCTTGGTAGCCTTCATGCCCTGGGAAGGATACAACTACGAGGACGCTATCTTGATTAGCGAGCGCTTGGTAAAGGATGACGTACTAACTTCCATTCACATTGAAGAATATGAGGCTCAAGCTCTAGATACCCAGTTAGGTCCCGAGGAGATTACCGGAGACATACCTAATGTGGGAGAGGATGTTCTCAAGGATTTGGATGGCCGCGGTATAATCCGAATTGGTGCTGAAGTACAGCCAGGAGACATTCTGGTCGGTAAAGTGACCCCTAAAGGGGAGACAGAGCTAACGGCCGAGGAGCGGTTGTTGCGAGCTATTTTTGGCCAGAAAGCCCGGGAAGTTCGGGATACGTCTTTACGGGTACCCCACGGTCGAGGTGGGATAGTAGTAGGTGTACAGGTGTTTTCCCGGGAGAATGATGATGAGTTGCGGCCCGGCGTGAACCAATATGTCAGGGTATATGTCGCTCAAAAGCGGAAAGTGTCCGTAGGTGACAAGATGGCAGGTCGCCATGGTAATAAGGGAGTCATAGCTAGAATCTTGCCGGAGGAGGATATGCCTTTCTTACCAGATGGAAGACCTGTAGAGATTGTACTCAATCCCTTGGGAGTGCCCTCCCGGATGAACATCGGTCAAGTATTGGAGACTCACCTGGGCTGGGCAGCGGCAGCTTTAGGTATTAAGGTAGCTACTCCTGTCTTTGACGGTGCCCGGGAAGAGGACATCAATGCCATGCTGGAGAAGGCGGGCCTACCCGTAGGCGGCAAGACCACTCTCTACGATGGTCGTACCGGTGAGCCGTTTGATACTGAAGTTACAGTGGGCTACATCTATATGCTAAAGCTCACTCACCTAATAGATGATAAGATCCACGCCAGGTCCACAGGACCCTATTCTCTGGTAACACAACAGCCGCTGGGAGGCAAGGCTCAGTTCGGTGGCCAGCGATTTGGAGAAATGGAGGTATGGGCCTTAGAAGCCTATGGTGCGGCGTATACCCTCCAAGAGATGCTCACGGTTAAGTCTGATGACGTACGAGGGCGGGTTAAGACCTACGAGGCTATTGTTAAGGGTGAAAACATTCCCGAGCCGGGGGTACCTGAGTCTTTCCGGGTACTTCTCAAGGAGCTCCAGAGTATCGGTCTGGATGCTAGAATCTACTCTGAATCTAAAGAAGTAGAGCTCAAGGATGAGACAGAGGATCTAAGCAGGATGGCTCGAGAGTTGGGTATTGATATTCCTGCCCCCAAGGATGAAGAAGGAGATAAGTAAGGAGCTAAAGCCAGCGCAATGGGTGGAAGTCCGACTCACCCATAGACAGCTTTGACCTGGAGTCGAGGAATCGACTCCAGGTCAGATGCCTAACGGAAATTCCCCGGTGCCACTAGGTTGTTTCGGCAATGGGTTTGTGGTACAATATGAAGGCATTCCAATACTCCCGCCCGTAGCTCAGCTGGATAGAGTGTCTGACTTCGAATCAGAAGGCCGTAGGTTCGAGTCCTACCGGGCGGGCCATATAAAACTTGGTGATGAAGCTCACCGGGACTGATTGTCCAGACCGCTGTAAAGCTA
>JAAYRF010000070.1 GCA_012518905.1 Bacillota bacterium
AGGCTCAGCCATTGGTTGTGAGCGTGGCGAAGGATCTACAGGATTATCTCTTTACCAGTATGAATGTATCGGTGTTTGTGAGAAGAACCGAGGAGCTTCAGGCTGCTGCCGAAAAGGCGGAGAAAGTGATTATCTTGGCCACCAAAGAAGAGCTACCTCACCTGGGAGGGGCATTATCTATTCCCCGCAGCTACAGATATATGTCCTGCAGCAAGCGCATCGTCATTTGTGGCTTTGATGACCGTGGAGTTGGTCAGGGCAGCTACTACATAGAGGATCTAATGAACCTACGGCAAGCACCAACCCTTAAGTTTGGAGATATAGTTCGCCACCCCATTTTCTCACCTCGGATGGTTCACTCTGGCTTCGGGCTTGATTACTATCCCGATCAGTATCTGAACGCAATTGCCCATGCTGGAATGGACGCTATCTTAGTCTTTGCCCAAGGTGTTAACCAGACTCCCTATGGATATCTGGATTTCAACTACCTCATCCACCGGGCACATAGGTTTGGCCTTGATGTGTACTTCTATAGTTATCTTAGAAGCGAAAAGCATCCTAGTGATGCAGATGCCGAGGAGTATTACGATGGCACTTATGGTGCTCTATTTGCAGCTTGCCCAGAAGCCAAAGGTATCATCTTGGTAGGGGAATCATGTGAGTTCCCCAGCCATGATCCAAATACCACTCAAAGGCTTCGACATGATACGCCCTCAGATGGTTTGCCAAGCACGAAACCTAGTCCAGGGTGGTGGCCGTGTGTCGACTATCCCGAGTGGCTTAGCTTGATCAAAGAGACTATTCAAAGGCACAGCCCTGAAGCTGAGATCGTATTTTGGACCTATAACTGGGGCTGGGCCCCTGAGGAGGCAAGGTTGAAGCTGATTCAGAGCCTTCCAGAGGACATTACCCTGCTGGCGACCTTCGAGATGTTCGAGCAGCGCCAGCACCAGGGTGTAACCAACTACTCTGCGGATTACACGATTTCTTTTGTTGGTCCAGGGAAGTACTTTGCCAGTGAAGCAAGGGAGGCCAAGAAGCGGAATATCCGGCTCTATACCATGAGTAATACTGCCGGGATGACCTGGGACTTTGGTGTTGTTCCCTATATTCCGGTACCCTTCCAATGGGCAAAGCGCCACGAGGCATTAAAACAAGCGCAGATAGAGTGGGGGCTAACCGGGCTGATGGAGTCCCATCATTATGGGTGGTGGCCCTCTATAGTAAGCGAGCTGGCCAAGTGGAGCTACTGGACACCAAGCCCTGAGCCCGAAAAGATGCTCGAGAGTATAGCCAAGCGGGATTTCGGGAAAGGGGCTCCTTGGGCCTTGGAGGCCTGGCGCCATTGGAGTAAGGCCATCACCCATTATATTCCCACAGAAGAAGATCAATATGGCCCTTGCAGAGTGGGACCATCGTATCCGCTGCTATTTTGGCAAGAGCCCTTTGTGCAAAGCGTAAACCTACCGACTGTAGAATACGCCCACTTTGGTAACAGGATCGTGATGCC
>JAAYRF010000071.1 GCA_012518905.1 Bacillota bacterium
CCTTGGGATATGCTACTGCATAGCCTGTTTAGCAGCTTGTCTAGGTCTTCTTGATCCTGTACGGACATTTGACCAAAGGATGTGTTGATGAAATCAGCAAGAACTGTGTTCATCTCATCCTGCAGATTGCGGCCAGCGTCGGTCAGGTAGATGCGTGTCAATCGTTGGTCTTTCGCATCGGTTCTGCGGACGATCAAGCCTGCAGCCTCCATTTTCTGCAGCATAACGGTCACTGTCGAGGGGGCTACGTGCAAAATCCGAGCAATGCTCTTTTGGGTAATACCTTCATGGTTGCTCACGATAGAAAGGCAGCCTGCCTGCCCCGGGTATGCTTCCTTCTCACTCATCATCTTAATCATCAGCTGGCGGTGCAAACGCATGGTCTTGAAAAAGGTGTGGAAAACCCGCAAAGAAACGGGCTCAACTCCGGAAAGCTCTGTGAATATGGGGCTTTGCGAATCATTCGAGCGCAATCTTAAGTCTCCTTTGGTACGGGCACCTATTATGTTTGCCCGATAATTGCTATGCTAATTAGTAGCATGCTAACTATCTACGAAAGTATTGTATCTTGGTTTATCTAGCGCGTCAAGGATGAGAAACAGTAACCGGACCACCATCCTGCTGACTAGGCAAAGTGCGCTGACAGTATTCTAGGCTGTCCAGTTAGCATCGAAGGATTTTCTGCGCCCAAAGAGTATTATCGAGAAGAAGGTTACCTTCGTAGGCCCAGATCACAAAGGGGGTGTTGGCCACATGGCAAAAAAAGAAGTGCACATGATCAGATTGGCCAGGCTCATTGCCTGCATATCCTTGGTTCTTGCACTGGTAGTGGCTTATAGCACAGGATTAAACTACCTGGCTTTTCTCCGATGGACGCAAGGTGCCCGGGGCGGCTGCACTGGTGCTGTAGCTCGTTACACCCCCGATGGTGCAGAGCTTCTGGTGGAAATTGAATTTGAGGCTCCGTCTGTTGGCTACCGAATGGACATCGAGTCACTAGAATTCACATTAAGAGGATCCAAAGTCAATCTCGGATATTATCGCATAATCATACCCCCAGGCACGGGTTCTTGGGACGAAGATAATGCCAGCAGTGGGCGACTGTCTCTTTCCTGTCCTATTCCAGCGGAGTATTGGCCCAGGTTGCTTGACAGCCCCTCCGCTACACTAGACGGAAGGCTTATCGTCCGCCTATACCTGCCCGGCAGAGAAGTCCCCACTCGTATACCTATACTGGGCCAAGTATCCTTGGAAGGTGGTTGGCAATGAGAACAGCCAAGACAGCCATGTGTCTGACAGTCATATATGGGTTGATCGGGGCCATCGGTGATGGAACAGCGTGTGCTGCATTATCGCTGAAATCCTTTCTTACCATACCTCCGTGGATGGCTTTCATTCCGGCCGCCCTGGCATGGATGGCAGCAGGAATACGGGGGTTGAAGCCTGAAAGCTTGATAGGAGTAGGAGCTTTATCATTAGTTGGTGGACCTATCCTTGCTGCCAAGCTGATATCACTACCAACATCTGGCAGCGAAGCCATGGCTATTGCATTCAATAGCATAAGGCAGTCCCTAGCAATATCCTTGGCGGCACTGCTACCCATATGCATAGTCTGCATGCTTGTGGGGGTAATAATCAGAAGCGCCTTGGAGGGAAATCTGTCACACATATCATGGCGTTTTCCGCATCGGTAGAAATCGGTAAGAAGGGTTTCGGCAGGCATGTGCAGAATGACATTGAAAGCCATGTAAAATATCCTTAGCACTGGCTGTTATGTTCTTAGGCGGAAGGAGGGAGTAGATCAGATTACGATACAGACTTCCAAAGTGGAGTTTGTTTATTAATGGATTGGACAGTACTTTGGAACGACAAAGGAGGCATGTTCCATGCAGAAGAGAATTCGTTTAATGCTCGCATTGGTTTTGTCGTTTACCCTAGCCTTTGGTGTGGCGGCAATGCCAGTAGCAGCTGCTGTAGAGTTTTCGGACCGGGGCCCTAATGTTGACGAAATCATTATGCCCATTATCAAAGAACAGACGGCTCGCCGAATCGCCTTTGAGCGAGGTGAAAGCGTTGTTTGGGCTGGCCTTACGCAGCCCGCCGATATTGATCAGGCCAAATCCCTAGAAATCGCTGACATGCGGATGACCTTGGGATTCCATATGTTCTATCTTTGCTTCAACATGCGGAAAGCTCCCTTCAACGATGCAACCATTCGGCACGCGATGGCCTACATCACTGATCGGGACAATATCATTCGTACTCTGTTCAAGGGCTATATGCTGCCTATGACCAGCTTTGTGCCCCAGGCATCCGTTTTCTATTATGATGAGGTTCCTACCTATCCCTTTAGCCTGGCCAAAGCCAGCCAACTCCTAGATAACGCTGGGTATAAGCTGGATGCAACTGGGAAGAACAGAATCGATCCTAATACTGGTAAACCTCTCCCGGCAATGAAAATCTTTACGCCTACCTATGAGGTTGCTCCTACTTCTGCTGAGCTAGGGAAAATGATTGCTGAATCAGCTCAGAAGGTGGGCCTACCTGTAGAGCCTGAGCCCATGGACTTCAACGTCATGCTGGACAAAATCGATATTGCCGATTTTGACATGTATGTATTGGCTTGGTCACTTAGCAGGAACCCAACCCACTTGGTTAACTTCTTCCACTCTAACCAAGATGTAGAGGCCGGTTATAATAACCCTGGCATCCGCAGTGCTGAACTCGATGCGGCTCTAGACATACTAGATACCGCTCCTGATCTGGCAACAGCGAAAGCAGCCGCGGACGAAGCCCAGCTAATCCTTGCCCGGGAAATGCCCTATATACCGCTCTATTCTAGGCCGTATATTGATGCATTCCGCAAGGACATGGTAACTGGCTATATCGATATGGCCGGCTATGGTGCTGCCAGCAGCAAGAACCAGTGGACTGTGCTCAACATTCGCCAGGTTGACGAGACTGGTACACCCCTAGATGGCGGTACAATTCGCTGGGCGCTTTCAGAAGAGCCCAAGAACCTGAACCCCACCACAGCTTCCAGTGCCTACGAGTGGGATGTTCTTGACAAGCTCTTTGATGGCCTGCTGACCATGCATCCCGAGTCCCTCGAGGACATGCCTTGGATGGCCAAGAAGTGGGATGTCGACACTTGGGAGGTTGAGCCCGGTAAAGAAGGAACCGTTATTACTTGGTATCTCCAAGAGGGGATCAAGTGGTCCGACGGTGTTTCCTTCACCGCTGAGGATATCGATTTCACCATCAACTTCCTCAAGGACAATAAGGTACCCCGGTACCTGCCTTACACCGAAAATATCGTAAAGACAGAGCTGGTTGATGACTACACAGTCAAGGTCTACTTTGACACAGTCAGCTACTGGCATCTTTATAACGCCGATTTGGTCTTCTTGCCCAAGCATATCTGGCAGGACGTTGAGGACTACCAGAGCTTCGAGCCTTGGCTAGAACCCCATCCAACTATGGAGGGTTACACCAAGCTCGTCGGTCACGGACCCTTCATGCTGAAGGAATACCGTCCCGGTGAGTTCGTAAGGCTCGTCAAGAACCCGAATTACTGGCGGCTTAATGCTACCGGTAAATAAGTAGCAGTGATCTGAGTTGGCCGCCGCTCTGGGGCATGGGCTCCGGGCGGCGGTTCCAATGATTGAGGCAAACGAGGTGAGAAGGGCTTGGGTTTCCGTTCGTATTTATTCAAACGCTTGTTTTATGCGGTACTAGTCCTTTTTGTCATTCTCACTTTCAACTTTATCCTCTTTCGGGTGATGCCCGGTGATCCTGAAAAAATGATCATCGATCCCAACTTCACCGTCGAGGCAAAGCAAGAATTGAGAAGGCAATACGGGCTAGATGATCCCATCATGACTCAGTATTTCAATTACATGAAATCGCTACTGAGATTCGATATGGGGCTTTCATTCAACACCCGCCGGCCCGTATGGTCAGAGCTAAAAGAAAGACTCCCTAATACACTTATACTATTCGTGGTCACCTTTATAAGCACAGCAACTGTGGGCATATCACTGGGGGTCTACGCAGCAGCCAACAGAGGGCGATATGCAGAAAGGTTTGTGGTGGGTGCAGGTCTCTTTGCCCATGCAGTACCTGGTTTTTTCATACAACTTCTTTTACTACTTGTGCTCGGCTACTACTGGCCGATTTTGCCCATTCATGGCACGATGAGTGCCCCGCCCCCCGACGGCGGTTTTGCACTTTTCCTAGATAGAGTCTGGCACCTGATTCTGCCGGCTGGCTCTAATGTAGTTATCGGATTCGGCTCATGGGCACTATATACCCGCAATACTATGCTTGAGGCTCTTTCCCAAGACTATATAGTCACGGCGAGGGCTAAGGGACTGCAAAGAGGAGAGATCTTATATCATCACGCGTTAAGGAGTGTACTACCTCCAATTGTAACGCTTATTTTCATGTCGCTTCCCGGTGCGGTATCCGGAGCAGTCATTACTGAAAGCATATTCTCGTGGCACGGCGTAGGTAGATACCTTCTAGATGCTACGCTGCAGATGGACTATCCTGCAGCCCAGGGAGCGTTTTATCTAATTGCATTGTCTGTAATCATATCAAATCTACTAGCGGATATTGCTTACGGTCTTGTTGACCCAAGGATCCGCGTTGGGGCAGGTGGTCAAAGGTGAGGGCCAATCCAAAAACAGCACAAAAGCTTGAAGCAGCCAGAGCAGCGGCATCCTCCGCGCCCAGGCCCCTCACGTTCTGGGAACAGTATCGGCGCAAACCACAGGGTATGGTTGGGCTGGGCATAGTGCTTGTCTATGTACTAGTTGCCGTGTTTGCCCCTGTGATCGCCCCTTATGATCCTATGAACGATCTTTACCTTGCGGACAGTATTGCTGCTCCAGCATGGTTTGCCAACGTATTTAGTAAGTATCGCGGCCTACCCCCAACCATCAGGCTTTCCCTTGGTCATGAGGATTGGGAAGTAGAGAAATCAGAGGCTATTTCCATAGTACCCCTAGAGCACGGGGATAAGGATGGAATAGAAATCTTTATGCCAGCCACCGCAGCTCCTGATGCTGAAACCGATACTTCTGAGGAAAAGCCGACCAGCCTTTGGACCAGTACCTTCAAGTGGAGTCCCTTTGGTGCTGATGACGACTCTAAGGAGTCGACAGATTCTTCATCGCCGGAGAAAACTGGAAGATCCAGCCTAGATAAGGCGGTATTTCAACACGTGTTGAACTATGAGTACAAAAAACCTCAGACTTTCAGCACCAAACTCAATTACACCATTGATGCCCCGGCCGATGCGGAAACCAGTATCATGCTCGAGCTGATTACTCCTAGTGGAAAAACCTTTGACCTTTGGGATACTACAGCCCGTGGTTCAGTAGAGGATGGAAGCGGCCTAGTAGATGCCCGTGATTTGGACCTAAAGCTACGCTTGGGCATATCATTTTTTGATGAACCCACTGATGTGGTTTTTGCAGAAAAAGGGGACTATACCATACGCATGACCTTTGATGCCAAGTCTCCTAACGGTCCTGTCACCATCAAGCTACGGCCCGTTGAATTCGGCGTCCTAGGTATGGTGCATGGACTGCTCGGTGTCGACCACATGGGATCAGATATCTGGTCACAGCTGGTTTATGGCACTCGAATAGCTCTAGCTATTGGCCTTTCCGCTGCTTTTATCGCTGTAGTCATAGGAACCTCCGTAGGCATGATCGCAGGATATCTAGGCGGAATGGTAGATGAAGTACTCATGAGAGTTGTCGACGTTTTACTGGCCGTGCCCACGATGCCAATTCTTATCGTTTTAGGTGCCTTGTTTGGTAAAAGCGTTTTTAACGTGGTGATTCTCCTCGCCCTTTTCTCATGGATGGGCATCGCCAGAATCGTGCGTTCGCAAACCCTATCTCTAAAGGAGCGTACCTTTGTCGAGGCAGCTAAGGCATCTGGTGCTTCAAGTGGCTACATCATGTTGTCACACATTTTGCCTAACACTATGCCTTTAATCTTTGCCAACCTGGTACTCAGGATTCCTAGCGCTATCTTGACAGAAGCCTCCCTTAGCTTTTTGGGCTTGGGTGATCCCCGCGTACCTACTTGGGGTAGAATCCTACAAAACTCCAGGCAATTCGGAGGGTTTACCAAGTTGGCGTGGTGGTGGCTATTGCCTCCCGGCTTAGCCCTTACCTTCTTGAGCTTAGCATTTGTGTTTATTGGAAACTCAGTTAACGAGATCCTCAATCCACGATATAGGGAGAGATCGTAGCCATGGCCCTACTAGAAGTAAAAGATCTGAAAATGTATTACCGGACCCTCCGGGGCCATGTTCGGGCGGTGGATTCCGTTAGCTTCTCAATCGAGCGTGGGAAAGCATTGGGCATTGCCGGAGAGTCTGGTTGTGGCAAATCAAGCATGGCATCGGCACTATTGCGCCTGCTTCCATCCAATGGCGCTTACCACGGTGGCAGCGTCATCATGGATGGCCAGGATCTTTTGCAGATGCCTGAGGAGCGATTCCGTAAAGAAATCAGATGGAAACGCATTTCCATGATATTCCAAGGCGCAATGAATGCCTTGAACCCCGTTCATCGCGTAGGAGATCAGATCGTGGAAGCCATCATGAGCCACGAAGATATCTCCCAAGCCGAAGCAGTAAAAAGGGCTAAGGACCTTCTGGAACTAGTGGGCATTAATCCCAAGCGTTATTCGGAGTACCCCCATGAGTTTAGTGGAGGTATGAAACAACGTTCAGTCATCGCTATGTCGTTGGCCTGCCATCCAGATCTGATCATCGCCGACGAGCCCACTACAGCTTTAGACGTGATGGTGCAGGCCCAGATACTGAAGGCTATGGGAGATCTTCGGGAGCGCTTAGGGCTTTCTATGATGCTGATCACCCACGATCTATCTGTAATCGCCCAAACGTGCGATTCAGTTGCCATCATGTACGCAGGCAAGATAGCCGAGTATGGCACCGTGATGGACGTATATACCAATCCAATCCATCCCTATTCTCTTGGGCTTTTGGGTGCATTTCCAAATATCAAGGCAGAACGTTCCGAGGTCAGGTCACTACCTGGCTTCCCACCGAACCTGCTGGCACCTCCTTCAGGATGCAGATTCCACCCCCGCTGTCCACTGGCTGATGAGCAGTGCATGACTGTTGAACCTATCATCCGAACCGTCAGCGGTCGCTCCGTCGCCTGTCACAAAGCCGAGATAGTCCAGCAACAGAGGGATATCTGGAGTACGCCGGAAACCCGTTCGCAGCAGGAACTGAAGCAAGAAGATGCTATCCTTGAGGTGCGCAATCTTGTTAAGCATTTTCCTGTCCGTGTAGGCTTTCTGCGTTCACTTAGAAGTAAAGAGCAGCCTGTTCTAAGGGCTGTAGACGACGTATCCTTCGACGTATATAAAGGTGAGATCCTAGGTGTAGTTGGTGAGTCGGGTTGTGGCAAAACCACGTTGGCTCGTAGCCTACTTAGGCTAATCGACGCTACCAGCGGCAGCGCTGTACTAGAGGGAACAGATGTAATGGGGAAAACGCCAGCTGAGATGAAGGCCTTGCGCCGGAAAATGCAAGTCATTTTCCAGGATCCCTATGAGTCCATGAACCCTCGCATGGATGTACAGACGATCATCTCTGAGCCTTTGCGAATTCAGGGCTTAGTGAAAACCGTCCACGATGCGCGTGAGTTGGTGGCTTCAGTACTTTGTGATGTTGAGATGATTCCCCCGGAGGAATATATGGGTAGATATCCCCACGAGCTGTCCGGCGGCCAGCGCCAAAGAGTGGCAGTGGCCCGTGCACTGGCACTGGACCCTGAATTCATCGTAGCTGATGAGCCAGTGTCAATGCTGGACGTATCCATCAGAGGTGAGGTTCTCAACCTGATGCTCAACCTCTCGAGAAGTAAGGGCGTTACCTTTATTTATATCACCCACGATCTGGCTACCGCCAGACACATCTGTGACAGGATCGCTGTAATGTACCTTGGCAAGATAGTAGAGCTTGGTACGGCAGAAGAGGTTATTGGTAATCCCAGGCACCCATATACCGCCGCTCTGATCGGTGCAGTCTTTGTACCAGATCCGAGACATCGCGGTTTCGCCCAGCTACTAAAAGGCGAGATCCCCAGCCCTGTGAATCCGCCTTCTGGCTGTAGATTGCATCCCCGATGCCCCTACGCAATGGATATTTGTCGCGAAGTGGAGCCTGAATTCTTGACATATGAAGGCACGCATCAAGCCGCCTGTCATCGGAGCGCGCAGATGCAAGATGAGGGGCTCAAGATCGGTTAGTGACACGGAAGATACCCCAGCTGCCCGTTGGCAGCTGGGGTATCTAGCTTTGCACCGCTCCAAGCCAGCTCCTAGTCTCACTAC
>JAAYRF010000072.1 GCA_012518905.1 Bacillota bacterium
ACTGGCTTACAATGCCAGCACTGTGACACATCGATTCATGGTTTTTTTGAGCTGTGCAAGTTTTGTCGTTTGACAGAAGAACAGCAACGATTCGTGGAAGTATTTTTGGCTGCCAGGGGTAATATCAAAGAAGTTGAACGCATCCTTGGCATTTCCTATCCTACAGTGCGTAGTCGTCTCGATGGAGTGATCGAAGGTCTGGGATATCCGGTCCAACGGACCAATGACAAAGAAGAGGCTGAGGCTGCCTCTGAAGAAAGGCGGCAGATCCTGGAGGCTCTTGATAGGGGCGAGATGAGCGCAGACGAAGCCATTCGTCGTCTTCGCAGCCACGACTATGCACCTAAACGCTAGCAGGTAAACAAGAGGGGGGATTTTAGTGAACGAAGAGAGATTCTTGATCTTGAAAATGGTGGAAGAAGGCAAGATCACAGCCGAAGAAGCCGTGGCCTTGATTAACGCCCTAGAGGCCGAGCCACCGATGCCGTCCTATGGTCTCGAGGAGGGACTAGGTGGCAAACCACAAGTTGGTGGTGTGGAAGAAGCTGGCCGGGAAAGCACGTGGGCAAAGGTCAAGGGCATAAAAGAAACGGCGGAGAAGGCGGGAGATTCGGAGTTTGTCCAGCGACTGGAAGAGGAAGCCACGAAATTTGCTAAGAATGTGGAAGAAGCAGCGGATAAGCTGTCTCGGGTGATTGAAGAGCGGATCGAGCGAGATGTCAGACCGGCACTAGCCAATTTGCCTAGCTTCTTGGCTAGCATACCTGTGATTGGGGAGTGGGTAGGTCAGTTCTCGATAGTGACAGAGGAGCGGGAAGGCTTCTTTGGCAATCATGAAGTGAGGCTAGAAATCGCCACGGAAAACGGCGCCATCGAGGTAGAAGGCTGGGATGAAGAGCACTATCGAATGATTTTGAAGAAGAAGGTACGGGGGAACGATGAGCAGTCCGCCAGAGAGAGAGCTGCTGAAGTAATAGAAGTGGAAGAAAGCAGTGATAGCTTGCGGATTACCAGCAAGGCTGGGCCCAACGAGGCGCTGCACGTAAAGCTTCTTGTTCCCAAAGAAAAACATTACCAGCTAGCGTTTGCTACATCCAATGGACACGTTAAGATAAAATCACTACCTGCCGTTTGGGGTAGCATTGCCACCACCAATGGCAAGGTTACCTTGGCTGAGCTCAGGGGTGAGCGACTTACAGCCCGTACATCCAATGGCTCTATAGAATGCGATGGCGTGGTTGTACAGGAACTGATTCTGTCAACATCTAATGGGAGAATCAAGGCTGAGGGGGGCCATGCCGAGAGATTGGAGGCCAATACGTCCAATGGGAGCATCACCATCTGTCCCCAAAGGGTTGAAATGCCAGCTAAAGAACAGTCCCTGGATCTACATACCTCCAACGGAGGCATAGTAGTCAGGCTGCCAGCCGGCCTGCAAAATGCCTGTTGGCTTGATGCAAGTAGTAGTTTCGGAGCCATCAAGACAGATCTCGAAGGGTTGCAGTACTACATTAAAGAGAACTCCTTTGGATATAACCGGGTTCAAGCTGAGACGAAAGGCTATGCTGCCGAGAGCAACACGATCTCTATATATGCCCGGACTAGCAACGGGAGTATATCCGTGGAGAAGGCGTAGCCTGGGGGAGCGGCGTGGAGAAGCTGGAGGTGATACTCGTGAAAGAAGAGCGACTGCAAATTCTGCAGATGTTAAAAGAAGGCAAGGTCACTGTGGAAGAGGCTAACTCTCTGCTAGAAGCCTTGGGTTCACAGGACGCAGGGCAAAGGCCAGGCACCGATGATCGGAGCCGGTTTCTACGAATACGGGTGGTAGAAAGGGGAAAACAACGGGTAAATGTGAACCTGCCTATAGAGCTAGTTCGTGTTGCCTCCCGTTGGATTCCCACCGATTTACTCAAAGAAAAAGGCCATGAAATCGATTGGGAAGAAGTGATTCGCATGGTTCAAGAGGGAGCCCAAGGTAAGCTAATTGAGGTCATGGAAGATGACGGCACACTGGTCGAAATAATAGTCCAATGACGGAGGGGGGAAAGGAACACTTTGAGACGGTTGACCAGATCGCAAAGTAACCGCATGTTGGCAGGAGTGTGTGGCGGTTTGGCAGAATACTTTGGCATAGATCCTACCGTAGTTCGGTTGGCCTGGGCCCTTCTGTCGTTGGCAACTGTATGGCCTGGATTTGTAGCTTATATAGTAGCTTGGATCGTCATACCACCGGGATATTGAGTGCTTCACAGGGTGGGTTGGCATAGAGCCTTACTGCGAATCCAAGGCTGGCTTAACTAATAGCCTGGCATCAGGCCGAGATCAGCCTAGAGAAGCAATTGTAGTGTTTGTGGGAAGGGAGATGAGTGTGCCAGTGTACCAGGAGTATTATTCGGCCTCATACCGGCGTCGCAGTTGGGTGATTCGCTGGTTAGTGACGGCTATAGCACTGTTAGTCACTGCAGCCATAGTCCCCGGCGTGGGAGTGGACAGTGTATTTGCTGCCCTTTTTGCGGCGGCGGCTATCGGGATTGTAAACGCCTTTGTTCGGCCAGTATTCTTGTTTTTGACTTTGCCCATTAACTTTCTTACTCTGGGGCTTTTCACCTTTGTCCTCAATGGTTTAATGCTGGCCCTGGCAGCTTTCTTTGTGCCTGGTTTTCATGTATCCGGTTTCTTCTCTGCTGTGTTCGGAGCTTTGCTCCTAGGGATAGTCAGCAGCATTATCAATCGGATTGCCCGAGCCTGATCGGTCTTTAGGGAATTGGGGATTGCAGGATGCCGTAGATCTGTGCGCGGCAACCTAGCAATCCTTTTTGTATCTTCCGATTGGTTGCAGACTTTGCCACGGTAGGGTACTATGGCTGTGGTGTTTCAAAAGCAAGAAACCATGAGAATGACCAGGAGGGGCAGTATGTCGGTTAAGTTAATTGCTATGGACATTGATGATACCCTGCTCACAGATGAGCTAGTTATTCCTAAGGCCTGCCGGGAAACCATTGCTGCGGCGCAGGGCCGAAAAGTGCGCGTCGTTCTAGCTACCGGTCGCATGCTAGCAGCTACTATTCACTTTGCCCGGGAGCTGGGGTTGACGGAGCCCCTTATTTGCTACAACGGTGCTTTGATCCAATCTCCAAACGGAGGCCCTCCTTTAGCTCACCATCCGATACCGCTGGAACTGGCCAGGGAGATCGTTGAGTTGGGGCAAAAAGAGGATCTGCATGTCAATGTCTATCTCGATGACTGCATGTATATTGATGAGTACAATGAATACACTCAGCTCTACTTATCGACAGCCGATGTAGAAGCCCATCCCGTGGGAGATCTCATGGAGTTCATGGATAGGCCTCCTACCAAGATCCTATATGTATGTGAGCCGGAGATTGCAGCCAAATGGCATCTAGAACTGAAAGAACGCTACCGTGGGCGCTTGGAGGTGTTTGTCTCCAAGGCCGAATATGTGGAGTTCACGGCAGCTGGGGTTTCCAAAGGAGCGGCGTTGAAGGAGCTGGCAGAAATGTACGGCCTTGAGCCTGGAGAGGTAATGGCCATAGGCGATAGCTATAACGATATTCCCATGCTTGAGTATGCCGGCATTGGTGTAGCAGTAGCCAACGCCGCCAGGACGGTGCAGGCTACGGCTGACTACGTTACCCTTTCCAATGAGGAATACGGAGTGGCTGAGGCCATCAAGAGGTTTGTCTTAGGTGAAGAATAGGCCGTAGAGTGCCAAGGGTTGAGGTGGATCTAGTCAGACGGTGGTTGTCAAATGACAGCTGCCGTTTTTTGCTTCTAAGATCAGAAAGTGACTGGTGATACAGGGCAGGATCGAGCTGGTGGAAAACGAATCTCTAGCGATGAGCATAACAGATATAAGTCAGTATGATTTCGAGGAAAAACAGGGCTGGTTCACTAAGATGTGGGAGCTCTGACAAGAGATACCGGCTCTGAGCTGGCAGGAAAGAGAATGGCGGAATAGAAATGTGCAGTGTAAGGTGATTGAAGAAAGGAAAGAACCAACGCGACTGACTAACATGAGTCAGGCAATGTAGCTTCTTAACTAGTTATCAAGTTTATCATTTGGCCAGCACAGCCCAACAGAGAGTCAGAAAGGAGGTGAAACACCCTAAGTACTCTGTCAGGCCAGGCTAGATGATAAAGAAGGCAGCACTGGATGTAGTCGGGCGGTATTCGATGAGGAAACATGGATACTCATGGAATAACCCCCCAGACGTACTCAAGGACGCAGCCGATATAGCAAGCAGTTCAGGTGAATGTAGTCCATTCACAGCAAACATCACAAACAGGAGAGAAACTTAGGGGGATTAGCAAATGAAGAAACTGACAATGGCTATTGTTACAGCATTGGTGCTGGCACTAGCGACTCCGGCTCTAGCTGCCGAGATCAATCTCGGTGGCTCCCTCGAGACCCGTTTCAACTTTGGCCCCAAGGGCGAAGAAGAGTGGAAGGACTGGGGTATTCAGGCTGATAACGGCATGTCTATGAAGCTAGACGTTAACGCTGGTGAGAAGGTTCGTGTAGGCCTGGAGTTCGAGGACAAGAGAATTGGGCTGGATGACGATGACGAACTAACCGACGGTCATAATGACGTCAATGGCGAGGAACTCAACATCAAGTTGGACAAGGCATATCTGGAGACCACCGGTGCTCTGTGGAACGGTGGGCCAGACTTGGTTACCACCATTGGTGACGTCGATGTGGAGTTCAATGATTATGTTGGTACCCTTAGCGATAGCAACGGTATTAAAGTAGAAGGCATCGAAGTCGGCCCTGTCAATGCAAGAGCTTTCTATGCATGGAACAATGGGCAAGTAGGTGCAGCGGTTGACACAGCTTATGCAGACATCGACCTAGGCGCAGCCATCGTTACCGATGGGGAGAAAGTCGAGGCTGCTGGTAGCGCAGGTACGGAGATCTCCGGTGTTAAGGTCAAGGCGGAAGGTGCCATAGACAGAGACAGCAACATTGCTTACAAGTTAACCGGGGAGACCGAGGTTATGCCAAATGTGATTCTAAAGGGCGGCTATCGCGACTCCGTAGGCTTCAGCAGTGCCAACGCTAAGCTAGATGACGATGACGCTCCTGTCGCTTATGATGATAACAAGGGCTTCAACGTAGGCGTAGCTACTAACCAGTACGGTATCGATATGGAAGCTAATTACGATCAGCCGAAGGAAGAGATAACCTTCTCCGCTGATAAGGATATCGAACTTGCCGGTCTTACCGTCAAGGGCGAGTATGATGCCAAGTATCGGAAAGAACAGGCGATTGAGCACAAGGTAAAGGTCAGCTCCGCTATTGATATGGTGCCACAGCTGCAGGGTCTAGAAGTCAGTGCAGGCGCTACTATCAACAAGAGCAACACCGAAGGCGAGAACAACTGGAACGTAGGCGCTGATTATCAGGCTCCTAACGGCATGAATTTTGGTGCCGAGTATCACTCCAACGACGGCCCCTCAGCCTACGCCGGTCTCAAAGTCGAGTTCTAGTAGTCTCTACACGCAACAGCAAAAGCCCCTGGCTCCCGCCGGGGGCTTCTTTCGTCCCCCTCAAGTTCATTTCCCTATCTTGAGAGAAACCTCCTCACTTGGAAGGAACAATGTATAGTATCTCCGAATAGAGAATACTAAAGAAGAGAGGGCAAGACATCCTTTAGTACCACCATCGGGAGGCCGTCCACGGAAACCACATTTTAGTGGAAAAATTTCCAGTCTAGAAGAAGGAGTTTACTGGGGAAGAAAGAATAGATAACCAGAACCCTAGATTTACTATCTCTATGCATGTGTGCAACATCAAATGTCTATGAATCCTGGGAAGGGCTTGGTGTGAAAGGAGGTGCACGTACCCAGTTTGGCCAAGACCTCAAAGGAAAACATAGAGGTGCGGTAGCTGAATTACGAGGAGAAAAAGGAAACAAGGCAACTTTTTCACTCCCTCACATATCAAACACCGCATCGATAACTATCTCGAAGACAAACTGAGGGGGAAAAGAAATGAAAAAGTCACTAGTAATTGCCCTGATCATGGTATTGGCCATGGCAGGGATCGCTTCTGCTGA
>JAAYRF010000073.1 GCA_012518905.1 Bacillota bacterium
AACCGGATATTGCGCTCTCTAGCACCCATTTCCCTCACCCCAGAAGGCTCCCTAGAAGGCCCAACCCAGCCACCCAATGAAAAATCCACTTCCGAATAGAGCTAAATAGTCTACCCATCTGAATGCCAGGATGTTTAGTTTGGTGCGCCCCTCTCCACCCCTGTAGCAGCGAGCCTCCATAGCTACTGCTAGCTCATCGGCCCGGCGAAAGGCACTGACAAAGAGCGGCACCAATAGAGGCAACAGGCTCTTAGCCCGCTGAAACAGATTGCCAGACTCGAAATCCGCCCCCCTAGCCATCTGGGCCTTCATGATCTTTTCCGCTTCCTCCAGCAGGGTCGGTATGAATCGCAAGGCGATAGTCATCATCATGGCTAATTCATGGGCCGGAATGCCTATCCGCGCGCCTGGCCTTAAGAGACTCTCTAATCCATCGGTAAGGGCGATGGGCGATGTTGTGAGGGTCAAGATGGAAGTTCCCACAATCAGTAGGATCAAGCGAACTGCCAACATGCCTCCTTTGACTAGACCGTCTTTGGTCAGTACCAGAAATCGCCACTGCCATATGACCTCACCCTCTGTCATGAAAGCATTGAGAATAAAGGTCAATATAATGATGGTAATCACCGGCCGTAGGCCTCGAAACAGGAAGCGAGCCGGTATCTGTGAGAGCAGTACAGCCAACCCGATGTATAAAGCGACTAAACCATATCCCCAAAAATTGTCAATGAAAAACAGTCCCACTACCAAAAAGAACGTAATGATTATCTTGGTGCGGGGATCTAGCCTGTGCAACAGGGATTCCCCGGGAATATGCTGCCCAATAGTTATACTTTTAAAGCTTGGCACCGGTATCAACCCCTGCTTTCTCTCGTAAAACCGCCATAATGGCCTGCTCTGCATCTTCGACTGTCAACGCACTAGCCGGCAAATCCCACCCCAGGGAAATGAGCTTTTGCATTAACAAAGTCATGTCTGGCACCCCTAGCCCCATCGCTTCCAGGCGCGACCCTTCTTGGAAGATGTCCCTGGGTGGCCCTTGCATAGCTATCCGGCCCTGGTCCATAACCACCAATCGATCTGCTAATCTGGCGACCTCAGCCATATTGTGGGAGACAAAAACTACTGTCAAATCCCGTTGTTCTTGTAGTCTCTGCACTTGTGCTAGGATATCTTCTCGGCCCCGAGGATCCAATCCAGCAGTGGGTTCATCTAAGATAAGCACAGAGGGTTCCATTGCCAGTACCCCGGCTATAGCGACGCGCCGCTTCTCACCGCCACTAAGCTCAAATGGGGATCTTTCGGCCAGGACTTCGTCAATATCTACAGCTGCCAAGGCCCTTTGTACTCGTCCTTCCAGCTCCTTACCGTCAATCCCCATATTGCGGGGTCCAAAGGCCACATCTAGCCATACCGTCTCCTCAAAAAGTTGATGCTCAGGATACTGGAAGACCAGACCAATTTTGCGTCTGATGGTGCGCAGATCAACACCCTTATCTCCGATCTCTACACCATCAATCTTCACACTCCCTGATGTGGGACGCAAGAGGCCGTTAAAATGCTGGACCAAAGTAGACTTGCCCGAGCCGGTATGTCCGATGATGGCAACTACTTCGCCGTCATTTATGGTCAGGTCTATATCCTGAATGGCAACCCGAGCAAAGGGAGTGCCAGCATTGTATATGTGAGTTAAACCCCGGATCTCAATTGACATAGCGCTGTCACCATCTCATCTACAGTCAATATCCCCGGCGGCAAAGGAACACGTTTCTGGCGCAACCGGGAGGCCAACTCTACAACAGGTGGCACGTCTAGCCGCAGCTTTCGCAAAAGCTCCATCTTCTGGAATATCTTTACCGGTGGTCCTTGCTGCACAACCTTACCATCGTCCATGACCACTACTCGATGGGCTTCTACCGCCTCATCCATAAAGTGGGTGATCAAGACTACCGTGATCCCTTCTTCCCGGTTCAGCCGCTTGATGGTCTCAAGCACCTCTCTACGGCCTACAGGATCCAGCATTGCAGTGGGCTCATCCAGGACTAAGCAACGGGGGCGCATGGCAATAACACCGGCAATAGCCACCCGCTGCTTTTGCCCACCAGACAGGTTATGGGGGGCTGCTTTCGAAAAATCCGACATCCCTACTATCTGCAGCGCCTCATCAATTCTCTCCCTAATCAGCTCCCGCTTCAGTCCGAGATTCTCCGGTCCAAAGGCTACATCCTCTTCCACCGTTGTAGCTACAATCTGGTTGTCTGGGTTTTGGAATACCATCCCTACTGTCTGGCGAATATCCCATAGATATTGCTCATCCTTGGTGTTCATGCCATTTATCCAAACATCGCCCGTTGAAGGCAAAAGCAAACCATTGAGATGCTTGGC
>JAAYRF010000074.1 GCA_012518905.1 Bacillota bacterium
AAAAACCCCAATCGGGAGTCTCCAATAGATAACTAACTAGAACGAGAGGGCGGTCCACCCGTGAAAAGGCAACCCAAAAGCAAGCAGCTATCCTTGGCTCAGCAGGAAGAACGATTGGCATACTTGCTCTTACTACCGACTTTTATGGTTATCATCTTGATAGCCATTTATCCTTTGGGGAAGGTGTTCTACAGCAGTTTCACTAATCAGCGCTTTGCCTCAGGCCAATCAGTGGAGTATGTTGCCCTAGATAACTATAAAAGACTCCTAGGTATGACTATCCAGGAGCTTCCTCCCATCATTGATGAGGAAACAGGCAGGCCGAAGCTCGATCCCCAAACCCATCAGCCTGAGTATGCCCGACCGATTCAGATCCTGCCACGGCAACCGGTTCGCTATCGAGAGCTAGCTCAATTCTCTTGGTTGGGCAAGCGCTACGTAATCGGTGCATCAGATCGGGATTTTATTTTGGCCATTAAGAACACCCTGATTTTCACTATTGTCTCTGTCTTGCAGGAAACCTTATTGGGACTCATGATTGCTTTAGTGATGAACAGCAAGTTCGAACTTCGGGGTGCCATGCGGGCTGTTATGCTGATTCCATGGGCTATCCCTACCGTAGTCTCGGCTAGGATGTGGCAGTGGATGCTGACCCCAACCCGGGTGGGGATCATCAACGTGTTGTTTCAGAAACTCGGGGTCGGTAATGGTCAGATTCCCTTTCTGCGGACAGATGCCTGGGCTTTGCCAGCCATCATCGCTGTTGACGTGTGGAAAACTACACCCTTTATGGCGCTGTTACTGCTGGCAGGACTACAGCTTATCCCCGGAGATATTTACGAGGCGGCGGAGGTAGATGGGGCCGGTTGGCTGCGTCGACTCTGGAGCATTACTATGCCTCTGCTAAAGCCAACCTTGGCGGTAGCCTTAGTTTTCCGTACCCTGGATGCCTTAAGGGTGTTTGACGTTTTTCAAGTACTGTTAGCTCAAACCCGTTACTCCATGGCGACCTACAACTATTATCAACTTATCGGCAACCGAGATATGGGACTCTCCTCGGCGATTGGGGTAATCATCTTCCTCTTCATCTTTGTCTTTGCTGTCACGTATATCCGCTTTCTGGGGGTGGAAAACGATGGGTAAAAACATGCACCGTTTGGCTTCCACAGCATTGTTTTGGGTTTTATTGGTAATCATCTTCTTCTACTTGGTCTTTCCGTTTTACTGGGCGGTAAACTCATCGTTGAAAACCGAAGCACAGCTGCAAATGACACCGGCCACTATGGTTCCTGTGCACCCTGCGGAGAGAAGCCTCAGCCCGACTTTAGCCAATTATTCAGCTGTTTTAGGGAATTCTACCTTCGCTCGGGGGTTGGCCAACAGCTTAATCGTGGCGGTTTCCGTCACCTTGATTTCCCTGGTACTGGGCTCCTTTGCCGGTTTCGCCATCGGCAAGTTGCGTTTCAAAGGTAAAACTGCCTCTATGTACTCTATTCTGGCCATGACCATGTTCCCTCAAGTTACGGTATTGGCAGGTCTGTATGCTGTCATCACTCAATCTAAGTTATCGGCTGTACCGGGGATGATCTTGTCATACCTCATCTTTACCTTGCCCTTCACTGCTTGGGTATTGTCCTCTTTCTTCCGGGGCCTACCTAGCTCCCTGATGCAAGCAGCACAGGTGGATGGAGCAACACCGTTCCAGACCTTTTCTAAGATCCTATTGCCGTTGACGACACCGGCTTTAGTCACTACAGGTTTGTTGTCTTTTATTGCCGCTTGGAATGAGTACCTCTTTGCCTTGACTTTCACTAGTATCGAACCGGGTGCTCGCACTGTCCCAGTGGTTATCTCTCTGTTTACGGGAGAAATAGCTCGGCAAGAGCCCTTTGGCGAGGTCATGGCAGCAACGGTCTTAGTCACACTGCCTTTGATCATCCTAGTACTGATGTTCCAGAATCAGATCATTGCCGGGCTGACCGCCGGTGCTGTAAAAGGCTAGCCACGCCTTCGCTCTGCTTTGATCCAACTTGGGCTGTTCATTTCCTCGCTCCTTATCTATTCGGATTGATGTAGACGATCTAGTCTGCGGCTAGTCAGCCCAAACTAGCTGCGCATCTCATAGGCAAGTTGTGCATTGAGCAATTTTCTCCTTTGAGCCTGACAGCTAGCGGTGCCCTGTTATTGGGTCTTTCGATATATACTGACAGGCAATTTGCCTTGAAAAACCACAGTATCTTAGTTAAGATTGCCAAGTAGGGGGTGAGATATATGTCTAGACCACGTAACACTATTTGTTTTCGTATGCTGATAACTGTGCTGTTGATACTCCTGCTTAGTGCCTATGTCCTTGCCAATCAGCTTAGTGGTTCAAAGCCTCAAGAATTAAGTGGGGTAGTAACCTATAGAGAGCGTATAGCACTACCACCAGATAGCAGGGTTACTGTCACCTTGGTTGGGACAGATCAGTCTAGTTCCGAGGCCCTGATTATCGCAGAAGAGATAGTTGAACCTACTGGCCAAGTACCGATTCCCTTTGTGCTAAAGTATGATGCTGGTGCAATTCGCCCCGAGGAGGATTACGGAGTTCGGGCTATCATAAAGGATCAGCAAGGTGAAACACTGTGGGCAACTACCGAGCCTTACCCCATCGCTGATCTTGACAACCCCGGAGAGTTGGAGATATTGGTTTACCGAACCGAGTCCCAACCTGAGGCCGTAGCTACCGAAGGTCAGGTTTTCATGGCGAATGATATGCAGTTTACTGCCTACTTTGAAGAAGACATGGTATCCCTTATCCTGCCAGACAGCCAAATGGTAAGATTGCCTCTAGTTCGATCCGCTTCCGGTGCCAAATACAGTGATGGCGTAACAACCTTTTGGACCAAGGGCGAGGAAGCCTTTATTGAACTGGATGGCAACGAATACCATGCCCTTTCCATAGATCCGTCTCTAAACCCTTGGGAAAAGGCCCGGCGACAGGGAATCAACTTTCGGGCAGTAGGAAACGAACCTGGCTGGATGATAGAAATCCGAGACAATGATGTGATGGTCTTCACTGGGGACTATGGTGAAGTACAGATTACTGCCCCTGTTGGGGAAGCCGAGATCAATCCCCAGACTGGGGATCTGAGCTATCTAGCGCAAACCGAGATACTAAACCTTACAGTTACCATTGAGAAAACACCGTACACTGATACGATGAGTGGAGAGATATTTCCCAGAACAGTGACGGTCAATGTTGACGACCAAAAGTATCAGGGTGGTGGGCAGGAGCTCCAGTGATTATCGACGAGGGGTAAAACTAAGCAAGAGAAGAGGGCTAGCATACTGCTAGTCCTCTTTTTAGTCACCTATCTCACAGCGAAAAGATAGTCTGTGGTATGATTATCATGAAGTTCTTTATAATCTCTTTCGCATACTAAACTTAGCGGGTTGAAAGCTAATCTCTTTTGTTCGAAAACATCATGATTGACTACCTAGAAAGCCACATAGTGTTATTAGAATTGACTGGCATATTGCAGAATACCTGGTTGTTAGAGGCCGACCGTCTAATCAACGAGCTACACAGTTTGATGAAAACTTAGCAAGAGAAATGGGGACGAGGTTTGATGAAAACTAGCGGGAAGACATGGATTGTTGTGCTATTACTAACCACACTGATTTTGTCCGGGTGCGGCAAAGAAAAGACCGCTTTGAATCCCCGAAAACCCATTACAATTACCCTATGGCATTATTATGTTGGAGATGTCTTGGTGGCACTAGAGGAGGCTGTTAACACTTTCAACCAAACAGTGGGAAGAGAGAAAGGTGTAGTGGTCCATCCTATTGCGATGGGGGGGCTTGCTCAGCTAGAGCGGAGGACTACCGACGCTGCTACGGGGACGATCAACTCCGAACCCATGCCCGATGCTTTTTCTTGCTACCCGGACAAGGCAATGGAAATCGATAGCTATGGAAAGCTGATCGACTTAAACGACTATCTGACGGAAGAGGAAAAGACTAAGTATGTACAGGCCTTTTTCCAGGATGGCTATTCTCATGATAACCGATTACTTGTATTGCCCATTGCCAAAAGTACCGAGCTATTATATGTAAATAACACAGCTTGGCAGGAGCTTTGCACTGCAAAAGGGCTAACAGCGGAGAATCTGGCTACTTGGGAAGGATTATATGAAACTGCCCGACAGTACTACCAATGGATTGATGATACCACACCTGACACCCAATGGGACGGTAAAGGCATGATGGGTCTAGATTCGGTGGCCAATTATATCATTATAGGCAACCGTCAGCTAGGCGTTGAAATTCTACATACTAGTGGAACAGGTGAAGGTAAGGTGATCCTGAACCAAGAGGTGCTAAGTCGGGTTTTCGAAGTGTACTACAAAGGTTATAGTATGGGGTATTTTGATGCCGTGGGTAAGTTCCGCTCCGATGATATTAAATCCAATGACCTAATTGCATATGTCGGTTCCTCCTCGGGAGCCTCCTATTTCCCTACTTGGGTAGCTTGTGGTTACGACAAAGTTGACATCGATCTTTTGCCTGTACCCTATCCTGTATTCCAGGGTGGTCATGAATACGCAATCCTACAAGGTGCCGGTATGTGTGTGTCTAAAACCGATGATGCTCACCAGGAAGGAGCCGCCTTGTTTTTAAGATGGTTTACCAAGGAAGAGAACAACACCCCCTTTGCTATGGCCAGTAATTACATGCCAGTACAACAAGGGGCTTATTCTGCGAAAGAGTCTCTGTTGGCCTTAGATACCTTGGATGCCGGAGATAAGTCGCAGCGAAATGCGGCGAATGCGTACAGAGTTGCTCTGGGCCAGGTTGTAGAGGGAGACGTCTATGCTGCTCCCTCTTTCCCTGGAAGCTATGATGCTCGTATTATTCTACAAAAGACCCTAATACAAGCCGCACAAAGGGGTCGAGCGGTAGCTAAGAATCTACAACAACAAAATAAGTCAGAAGAAGAAGTATTGCAGGGTATAGACACCCCTGCAGCATTTGCTGAGTGGCTAGCAGCCTTAGAAGAAGCTTTTAATCATTTGGGAATACCTTTTGAGCGTACGAAGCCCGAGTAGGATATAAGAATATGTTGCAAATGGAGGATTCTGTGAAAAAGCCCCAGTCACTAAGGATGAAGATCTTTATTCTAATGTCTATTTTGGTTGCGTTACAAAGCCTTGCATTAGTCTCGGCACTAGTGTCCAGTAATGTGTTTTTTGCCCTAGATGCGGAGGCTTTTCGCCTTTTTGAAAGCACTATTGATGCTCGGGCCCGACAGTTTAACACAAAAATTGGGGATCTAGTTGTCAATGCATCTAGTGAGGCGATGCGCTTCGCCGATGCGGCGAATTCCATTGCTGTAGTACATGATTTGAGTCCTGAACAAATTCATATGAATGAAGATCTGTTTGAAGAGGTAAGCGATGCAGCGGCAGAGACCATATTTAGCCTATTGAACAAAAACAGTATTACCGGAGCCTATTTTATACTATCCGGAGCCTTTGGTACCCAGGACCCCCGGACACACTTGGCAGTGTATATTCGCAACTCGGCCCCGGGTCTGGCGGGTGGGGATAATTCCCAGTTCCTAATGGAGATCGGCCCAATCTCCCTGTCACAAAAACATCAAGTCGCATTGAGTTCTAATTGGGACCTTTTCATGGAGTTCACTACAGAATCAGAGGGGGACCTATATTACAAACCCCAAAAAGCAGCTAAGCAATACCCCGGTTCCGAATTGACGCGCTATGGTTATTGGGCAGCACCTTCACCCCTTTTGAGGGATAGCAATCAGGTAATTACGTATTCCCTACCACTACTCGACAGAAAAGGCCAACCCTTTGGTGTCCTTGGGGTTGAGATTTCCCTTTCCCATTTTGCCAAGTACTACTTACCCAACACGGATATTCCCTACCCAGCTAGCTTTTATGCTCTTACCGGAAGCAACGATAACAGTATCGACCTGAACTGGTATATTCCCAGTGGGCCTTTAGCCCAGCTCTATCTTGAAAAGGGGCAGACATTGCCCCTCAAAACAGTACCCAACACTAGCTTATGGCAAACAACTCTGGAAGGACTAGGTGAGATGTATTGCTCCATGCAACCCTTACGGTTATACAGTGAGAACTCACCTTTTTATGATAGTGGATGGACTTTAACTGGCTTTGTATCAAAAGAGGTATTACACAATACCTCATATAGAGTGCGCACGATGTTAATCGGTAGTATTGTGCTGACAGCCTTGGTGGCCTTGATAGCTATCTTCATCTTAACTTATTTTTCTACCCGCAAAATTGCCGGTTTGTCCCAGCATGTGAGACAAATGAACCCTCATGAAGAAATTCGCTTTAAACCCACGGGTTTGCAGGAAATTGACGATCTTACCTCAGCTGTAGAGAAGCTGCACAAGAGTGTGATTAACAGTGTAAAGGTAACGGAGAAGATCATGGAATTGACCAATATGCCCATGGGTTGTTATCAGGTCGAATTTGACAATCCTTATGTTACCATCACTGGCCATGTCTACGATTTGCTAGGTCTTCCCCACGGTACATTAGTTTCCCAGAAACAATGGGCCCAGTATTATGAGCAGATGATGACCCATCCAAGCGAAGACTATGCTAATACAGTTCATTACCACCATCCTGACACGGGACGACAGTATTGGTTGCGCGTCCGTGAGGCTAGCACCGACATAGGCCGCATTGGCACAATAATGGATGTGACGGATGATATTGAAACTCAACGCTCCCTTGCCAAGGAACTGGATTACGACAGCCTGACCAGACTATATACCCGGACCGCATTTAGACGCGAAGTACATGCTGTTATGCAAAATGAGCCAAATGCAATCGGCGCCATGCTGTTTATCGATTTGGACAATCTAAAATATGTAAATGATACATATGGGCATGATGCAGGGGATCAGTATCTAGTTCAAGCAGGTGAGATTTTCGGTCAGTTCCGGCGCTATGGAGGTATTGCCTCCCGCATATCCGGCGATGAGTTTACGGTCTATCTACACGGATATAAATCTAAAGAAGAGTTGGAGCGGTTGATCCATAAGCAATTGGAGGAGAGCTCCAACACCATGATAAGGCTCCCCAATGGTAAGGAACAACAAATGCGGTATTCCGGCGGTATTGCTTGGTACCCTGCTGATTCCGATAATGTGACAGAGCTTTTGCGGTGTGCTGATTTTGCCATGTATGAAGCAAAACATCAACGCAAAGGTACCGTCGCCTGTTTTGACCGCGATTCCTATCGGAAGAACATTTATCTGTTGGAAAACCGTGAGACTATCAATAAAGTGATCGATGAAGGATTAATTCGCTTTGCCTTTCAACCAGTTGTAGAGGTTGCAACTGGTGAAATCTTCGGGTATGAAGCATTAATGCGTCCCACCCATGAAAGCTTTGCTTCACCTTTCGAGGTACTTAAGATGGCAGCCGCCGAGTTCAAATTATACCAACTGGAGCGCATGGTGATGTTTAAAATAATGAAGTATGTATACCAAAACCGCAAGGAATTTGGTCGTAAAAAGGTATTTGTCAACAGTATTCCCAACCAGCAGCTCTCACCGCATGATTTTGCTTATATCCAAAGGGAGTATGGCGTGATCTTCCCCAATATCATCATCGAGTTTATTGAAAATGAAAACGTCGTGACCGATATGGTACAGCGGAAAGCTGATACCCTACGTAATCACGGTATATCCATTGCTATCGATGATTTTGGTACAGGTTACTCCAATGAGTTGCAGGTATTATCGCTAAACCCCGATATTATTAAGATCGATATGAGAATCATTCGGGATATTGACACCAATGTCAGTAAACAACAGTTTTTAAAGCATATCTTGTCCTTTAGCAGAGCCCGGGGGATCAAGGTAGTGGCAGAAGGAGTGGAAACAGAAGGGGAACTGTTGCTTCTAAGACAACTAGGTCTGGATTTTGTTCAAGGTTACCTTCTTGGACGTCCTGATTTTGCATTACAGAAGCTAAACCCTACCATCGTCCAGTTATTGCAGGAGGGCATTGTGAAGAGTTAGAGTGATAGAAACATCTTTCCTACCAAATCCCTGGCACCAAACGGTAGCGAACCCGCTCTGTGTACTCGCGATAGCCCGGAAGTTCTTCCTGCAGCATGCGGTCCTCCAGCGCCGTGCGGATGATGGTGAGGGTGATTACCACGACAGATGGGATCGCTACCCAATACGAGCTGAAAAAGACTGGCGCCGCAATCCATCCCAATATGCCACCTGCATACCCCGGGTGCCTCACTACGTGGTACGGACCACCACTGACGACGATGTGGCCGCGTTCAGCCTGGATCCGGACATGGGACGAGAAAAACCGATTGACCACCATCGCCCAGGTAGCAGTCATGTTGCCGAGAAACATCACGCCAAGCGCAATAACCTGGATATAGTCAGGTAGATCAGGTGTCCAACCAAAACGCTGGTCCAGCCCAGCGATTATCCAGGAAACCAGCGGTCCATAGATGGCAATCAGCGGAACGATTATCTTGTCCCAAGCCTTGACATCCTCCTTTTGGCCAGCTTCTGCCCGTTCTCTTGCCATATCCGGGTTCTTCAGGAGAATCAGTCCTCGACTTACCACGAGAGTAAACAAGGTCATGCCTATGTAGGCCCAGCCCTCCCACCACTGCAAACTTCCCGCTGATAAGAAAAGTACTGCCAACGCAAAGATTGTCGTAATGAGGAAGCGGATAGCCGCCTGCCATGGAATCCCGTTGGTGGCAGGGGGCTTGCCTGATTTTGTGTCCACTTCTTCACTCCTTATCTATTGACCTTGATCTACCTTCACTGAGCAGAAGACATTCACTTGCCGTCCTTATCCCATTCCATACAAGGGATGAGCGTTTTGCTCACCTATGCCGAAAAACTTTTCCCCATCCCCCCATTTGCATTAGGAACTACTGTTCTATCTTACTGGTAGAATTCCAGAGTTGAGATGGAGCCGACTGCTCTGTCACCTCCGGGGTTTATGACCGCCATATGCGGCTGTTCACCTCTAGAGTACCACCAGATGGACATGCATTGCCATGCTAGCTGCCAATTTGTCAAGATCTTGGCATTGACAAATCGGTGCCGCCCAGGGGACTAAGAAAAGCAGCTTCATCTCCTGCGGGATCTTCGGTCCCCTATTTCCCTTGCTTTCCGTCAGCCTGTCATATTGGCAGAATGACAAAAAGGATGGTGAAGAGAACTCAAAGCTAGGTATCGGATTTGGTCTTCAATAGCTCATCCCGTGCTTCCACCAGCCACGGATGTAGTACACCCAACTCGCCTCGTCTTTCCCAAAGATAGTTAAGATAGCATAGTACTGCACAGTCCAAGGATTCCTTCAAAGCGGTTAGCAGGGCATCTGCAAAAGGTGCCTTAGTGGGCTGATCCCACCTTATCTTATCCGCCAGAAAAACAACCTTGTCTAGAGGCAAGGCACCTTTCTTTAGTGTTGTATGGCATCCGATAGCACTAAGTATGGATTCGGCATCAATCTGAAAAACGCGGCGAGCTATCTCCGCAGATAGTCTCTGATGCAAGATGCTGGGAAATAACCGTTCCTCCGGTAAAACGTCTAGCTTCAGAGCCTCAGCCAAAGCTACCATCTCACTTCTTGGCACGACCTTGCCAATATCATGAAAAAGACCTGCCATCTCCGCCTCAATTGTGTTGACAGAGAAGCTTTCTGCCAGCTGATATGCTTCTTGAGAAACCGCCAAGCAATGCTGAAAGGTATGAGGCTGATCCCATTTGACAAACAAAGCCCTGACGTCGACGAGCAGATCCCCTGTGAGCTCTATTCCCTCCACAAGCTGATCGACGCAATGTCGCATTTTCTTACCCCCCCCACTTTCTCAATCGGCCGTTACGCCCCAAGTCAGATGTTTACTTCATCCACTGAGTTATTGAAGCGATTTTACCCAAAATCCGAACATAGCATCTCATTTGCGTTCCGAGGGCCAAAGAACAGCTTCCCGGTAGCCGAGTTCAAAACCTAGCCGTTTTAGGATGGGGAGCTCCCGGCATTGTGTGACGGCTGTTCTGTTCACTTCGCTAACCACGATCTTTTCATTCGGGTACAGGGGATAAAGTGCTTGCAGCAAAAACAACAGGCCTTGTTCTAGGTCAGCATCGCTTAGCTCATCGAGGATGGTTAGTGCGAGCTTTCGTTTTTCAGCAGATATTGCGGGTTTACCGGCTCTGAACACCATCAAGGATCCCGCCTTAAACCGATCATTTGAGAACTGGTGGGGGTAGGCGGGATCTTCCTTGGCCAACACCCACCATTGATTAGCATCAGTTATGGTTTGATTAAGCCTCTCTACCGCATCTCGTCTCGCAAACTGAATACCACCAAGCCCATCTACAAAATAGCCGCGCTTCACTTCGTCAATATGTTCCAGGTAATCAAAAATGGGGTAGAGATCCTTCCAAATCAGCCCTTCGGTCACAGCTATTTCTCTGGTGACGATGCCGTATCGATCTAGTAGGGTTTGCACCTGGGCCGCAGCCGAGCGCTCACGCCTTTGAGGCAGTAGAAAGAAACGGCCCATCTGCCCAAACACAGATGATTCGACTGCTAAATACATCTTGCTCTGCAGGTGCCTCTCCCACTTGGCCAAAAGACGAAGCGGGCCTAGGGTATCATTGCTCACGATGCCCCTTAGCACAAGCTCCGTTAGATCGCTCCAAATCCGGGATACACTTTGATCCAACATTGTACTCAATTGGATGAGATTCAGGGCACCTTGTTCTTGGAGAGTTTGGACTAGCCGTTCAGCCGAAGGCGAAAGCTGCACCCCGCTTAAGAAATCTTCATAATAGACGGGGCAGTCAACCCATGTGGGGATAGTCGGATGGTCCGATGCTGTAAAACTGGACTCAAAACGAAGAAAAAGCTCTGTTCCAATTTGCTTGGCCCGCCAAGAGATAAGTCCGCTTCCTAGGAATTGGTCAAGGTGCGGTTCGGAGTAGTTATGCCACCGAGCGGGCAAAATCAAACCCTTCAGTTTCACCACCGGCAGCCAAAGCTCCTCGAATTGATGGAGAATCTTGCGTAGGTGGGCGCTCGGCTCTTCAGTCATTTTTGTTTCTTCAGCTGAGTTCCTGTTTTGCACCTGTTGCCATTGGGCAAGAAAGACCGCATACTGCTTACGATCAGCAGTTACAACGTCTTTGCGGCTTTTGCTTAATGAAAGGGCGTAAATTTCCCGCAGTACCCTAGGGCTGCACCAATGCGGGCCATCCTGCTGGCTCCAGAAGCATCCCTGCACCAAAAGGCCTTCTCGCTCCAGTTGCACTAAGACTACTGCAATGGCCTCCTGCTTGATCTTATAGCGTTCGGCCAATGTTTGTATAGAAAATGGTCCGTGGCATCTGAGGTAGCGTACAATGATTGACCGCAAGGCCTTGCTTTGGGATGTATGGTTTGGTCCTTGCAGAGCCAAATAGTCTCGGCTATGGAGGGTGGCTGCGATCTGGCCGTCACAAGACCTATAGGCCCTTTCTTGATGGAGCAGCTCTTCCAGTAAGTGGGCGATCTCTTCTAGGTTTTCGCGAAAGCATTCTTCCACCTCTTCCCAGGTTGTATCTCCTACCCTCTCTAACCAATACTGCATCCGCTCAAGAGTTGGTTTATGAAGCAAGGCATCCCGCCCTTGCAGCCGGGTTTCCACTTGGGCAACTGCATCGTCCCGTAGCTCGGGACCTAACCCTTCCTTCCCGAAGATCTCTTGAAGAGTGTTAGTCTCTAAGCCAAACAGCCTCTTCGAACTGGAAGCGGGCGTACCATCAGTGTACATCTGAGTGGCAACGAAATTGAATAAATGTTCACGGGCAAAGGGAGATGGGGTTTGTGTTTGGACTCGATGCACTTCAATCTCTCCCCGTAGAATCTGGCTGAGGAAATCCTCCAGATCGCTAATGGAAAAGTGATCTTGCAAGATCTCCCGATAGGTTTCCATGACCAAGGGAAAGTCTTGGTGCTTACTGACCACTTGAAGCAGGTCACTAGCCTTAAGGCGCGACAACCAGAGAGGAGTGCGTTTTTTGCCATAGGAAAGCAAGGCCATGACTAGCGAACGCTGGGCACAGTGCCGAAATGTGATGCCAAATAGGCTCGTTGTGGAAATCAATTGGGCGATTTTGTCCCGAAGGTCCAGGGACAATAATGATGCCCACCGGATCTGAGGAGGTTCGTTGTCGCCTGGAACATGCAAGAGGATCCCGTTATCTGCGGGGAAGGCCTCGATCTTTAGGCCCGCTTCCGATTGGATTTGCTCACTGATGAGAAGAGCCAAAAGAGCATGCAGCTTAGTGCCAAAAGGTGAATGGATGCAGATGTGCCAATCACTCATTTCCCCAAGGAACTCCTCTTGCACCAGGCAACGATCTGTTGGCAGTTTCCCAGTACTTCGAGTTTGCTCATTTAGCAGGTTGTAGAGGGTCTGGGCAACGTCCTTGTCCTCCACTTGTAGCTTGGCCTTAAGCCAGTCGTAGAATATGTCAGGACCAGCTAGATGGGACTCGGCTTCCCTTAGAAAGCCGCCTAATCTTTCCCCGAAGGTGAAGGATCTACCCACCGTTTCACCTTTCCAAAAAGGGAGATTGTTCCCTTGGCCAGTTGGCTTGGAAACAATGACTCGGTCCTGGCGCAGCTCTTCGATCCGCCAGACGGTCGTACCCAAAAGGAAGCGATCACCAAGGCGCCGTTCATAGACAAACTCTTCATCGAGTTCACCAAGGAGCGGTCCGCCATTTCCTAGATACACCCTATAGTAGCCACGGTTAGGAATTGTTCCGCTATTAGAATAGACCAACTGCCTTCCGTACGAGTCCATGCTCACAGCGTTGCCTAAGCGATCCCATTGCAGCCGGGGTTTTAGATCAATGGCCTCGTCTGATTCATAGACCCCCGCTAACATCTGAAGCACTCGCTCAAAACCTGCCCAATCGAGATCGGCATAGTTGTAGGCTCGAGTACACACTGCATACATCTCTTCAGGCGACCAGCGCCCCTCCGTGGTCATGGCCACTAGCTGCTGGGCTAGAATGTCTAGGCAATTGCGGGGGGCATGGCAGCGTTCTATGGCCGCCTCCTCTATTGCATCGATCATTACTACAGATTCCAGTAGATCTAGACGTGTCTTGGGAATGATACGAGCCTTGCTCGGTAAGCCGACGATATGGCCCGCCCGCCCCACACGCTGAATTCCTCTCGCCACCTCTTTAGGTGATTCGATTTGCACCACCAGGTCGATATGCCCCACATCGATGCCAAGCTCAAGGGAGGAAGTCGCCACGATACAGGGGATTTTCCCTTGTTTCAGTAGCTCTTCACTCTCTAGCCTCATTTCTTTGGCGATACTCCCATGATGGGTGCGAGCTATTTCTTCGCCGGCAAGTTGGTTTAAATTGGCCGCGATACGCTCTGCTTGCCTGCGATTATTGACGAAGATAAGGGTGGTATTATGGTCATGAATCAATTGATGCAGCTTTCGATAGATTGCAGGCCAGACACTTCTCTCGGGCAAAAGCCTAAGGTCGGGAAGTGGGAGTTCTATTGCAAGGTCATAGCCTTTGCGCTGTCCGGAATCGATGATCGTACAATCGCGGCCATCACCTGCCAAAAACTTGGCCGCTTCGTCAAGGGGATGGATCGTTGCCGAGAGGCCTATGCGCTGAAATTGTTGATTACCAACTAGATTCTGTAGGCGTTCTAGTGACAAGGCCAAATGACAGCCCCGTTTGTTTGGCAAAAGGCTGTGGATCTCGTCAATGATGACGAACCTAATCGTCTTGAGGATGTTCCGGGCCGCAGAGGACAGCATTAAAAAGAGAGATTCTGGGGTGGTGATTAGTACATGGGGTGGTTTTCTAAGCATTCTCCGGCGTTCTGAGGTTGATGTATCGCCGGTGCGTACAGCAGTGGTGATTATGGGCATCTCGCATCCCATCTCCATGCCCATGCGACTGATCCCCTCTAGAGGTATCTGCAGATTTTTATACACATCGTTATTCAGCGCTTTCAAAGGTGACACATAGAGAATCTGAACTCCCGGGTGTTCGGCGCTGGGATCTGAGAGGAGCTTCTTGTAAAGGATGTCCAGGCATTTGAAAAAGGCTGCGAGGGTCTTCCCCGATCCGGTGGGTGCCAAAAGCAAGACATTATGGCCCCCATCGATTTCGGGCCAGCCTTTTTCTTGAGGTGGAGTCGGAAAGCCAAACGCATTTTTGAACCATTGCTGCAAAACCGGATGGAAACTAGCCAGATCGTCATGCATGAGGCGCGCACCCCATTTGCTCAACTCTTTTCACAATTGTAACACAGTATTTGGCCTTATTGCCATAGTGTTGACCCTCGCCACCTTGTAATATGCAGATTATAGTCTTTGCGCTGCTGCCTTTATGCTGTCGATCCTTATTTGGATCTCCTCTTCGGTCCAGTCAGGATTCATGGGGATGCACACGGTCCTACTCAATAGATCCAGTGTTGTTGGGCACATGTCATCGCGGTAATCGCAGTTTAGTCCCTGATTTGCAGGTAGCTTGAATGGATTCATGGCAGGATGACATGCCCCTCTTTTGTGCATAATTGGTTCCCAGTTCGTATAAACGTGTCTCCCACTATCTATTGGTAGGGAGCCATTTACGCCCTGGCTCTCTGCAAAGAGCCTTGCTTTTTCCTCGTTACGGAAAATGAACCCGAGATGGGTGGAGCAATCACCCTGGGGATCGTTCGACCTTAGGAAACCAAGTCTGGTGTCACTTAATCCAGCCGTGATTTGTTTCTTGACACTTCTTAGGTCAGCAAGTATTCCATCGAGCCTCCTTAGCTGTACCCTCATTATCGCACCATTGATCTCACTTTGCCTCCACTGCATTCCTGCAAATACCGGGGTCGCAAACTCACTGTATATAGGATAGGTTCCCAAATCTTCGGCTGGCCCTTTGGCCGTCTGCAGGTAATCTTCCCTAAAGGTAGACCCTCCGTCATGCTGGTAGACTGCCCTTTCAAACACTTCTCTGTCATTGGTCAGAAGGGCTCCGCCTTCCCCACAGCTAACTATCTTGTAATAGTTGAAACTATAGGCCCCTACATGGCCGATGCTTCCCAATCTCCTACCCTTATAGCTACCACCGACAGCTTGACACGCGTCTTCTAGAACCTTCACATTGTGTCTATTGGCTATGTCCATTATCTTGTCCATATTACAGGGGAACCCGAGCATATGTACAGGCATAATCACTTTGGTATAGGGACTGATATTTCTCTCAACATCTTCCGGATCAATAGTCAAAGTCTCATCAACTTCAACAATAACGGGTATCGCGCCTATAGCTGTTACTGCTAAAGCCGATGCCATGAATGTATAGGCTGGTACAATGACTTCATCACCGGGACCTACTCCCAAACCTATAAGCCCTGAGATAATCGCCGGCGTACCTCCTGTGAGAAAAAGGGCATA
>JAAYRF010000075.1 GCA_012518905.1 Bacillota bacterium
GCCTACAAAGCAGCTATTGTGGCTGACGATTCAGATCCATACCTCCATTCGTCTTTGGCCCAGGTCTACGAGATTCTGGATATGCCAGACCTGGCCTTTCAGCAGTACGAATTGGCTGCAGAGAAGGCGGGCACCGATTCGCAACTCTGGCTGACAGTGGGTATGATGTACGAGGAGCGGGAAGATACTGAGAAGGCTGTGGCGGCCTATCAGAAGGCTTCCGATTCTGATCCCATGAACTTCCTGCTGCATCTACAGCTGATGGATGTCTATGAACGCTTAGGGGAAGACGAATTGGCTAAGGTCGAGGAAGATAAGGTAGCTCAGATTAAGGCGCTCTATGAGGAAAGACAGAGGGCTGTGGAGGAGCTGCAAAAACAAGAGACTGAACCAGAGACGGAAGAAAGTATAGAAGAAGCGGAAGAGATTCTGGATGAATCCCCGGAGCAAGCAGATACTTCGCCGACAGACGATGATCATGACTCGGAGGCCCAAACTGATTACGATCAGGGTGAGCCCGGCGAGTAAGACTGACCAGAACTAGGTGCTGGTTAGAGTGGCGGGTGACCGCCACTCTTCCTATACATATAGGAGTGTATATTACAGATATGTAGGAAAAGGGATGTGTTGAAGTTGCTAGCAAAAAGCCCTCGAGGGACGGAGGATATCTTACCAAAAGATAGCAGTGTCTGGCAGTATATTGAAGGACAACTGCGGGAGATTTTTGGTCTCTTTGGCTATAGAGAGATACGCACCCCGATGTTTGAAGAGACAGAGCTGTTTGAACGAGGTATTGGTGAAGCCACGGACATAGTAGAAAAGGAAATGTATACCTTCACTGATCGGGCGGGGAGGAGTCTGACCTTGCGACCAGAAGGTACTGCTCCGGTAGTTAGGGCGTACCTGCAGCACAAGTTGTACGGTGAACCGCAGCCGGTGAAGTTATACTATATAGGACCGATGTTTCGCTATGAAAGGCCGCAGGCAGGACGTTCCCGGCAGTTTCACCAGTACGGAGCAGAAGCTTTGGGTACTCAAGACCCAGTGGCGGATGCTGAGATGATGGCAATACCAATGGAGCTGTTTCGCCGTCTAGGTTTGGAGGATCTCCAAGTTGAGCTAAATAGCATTGGTTGTCCTACATGTCGGGCCAAGTATCGCGAATACCTGATAAAGACACTAGAGCCCAAAGCGGAGCAGTTGTGTAATGACTGCCAGAGAAGACTTCTCCGCAATCCTTTGCGGATTCTGGACTGCAAAGTCGAAAGCTGTAATGAAGTAAAGACGGGCCTAGAGTCCATTCTGGATTTTCTGTGTCTAGAATGCCACGATCACTTTGCCAAGGTTAAGGACTACCTAGGGCTCCTTAAAATACCTTATGTAGTCAACCCATACCTCGTGAGGGGGTTTGACTACTACACCAAGACGGTCTTTGAGATCATGTACTCTGATCTTGGTGCACAGTCTACTATCGCCGCGGGTGGTCGCTATGATGGACTTGTTGAGGAGTGCGGCGGACCGCCTATGCCTGGAGTGGGATTTGCGGCCGGCATGGAGCGGTTGCTCTTGACCTTGGAGGATAGGGGATGGCAGCCCCCGACAAAGACCCAAGTGGATGTATTTGTGGCCGGAGCCGGCGAAACCCGTTCCGCTGTAGTGAACTTAACATTTCAACTGAGGAGCGCGGGTTTGGCTGCAGAGATAGACTACGGCGATAGAGGTCTGAGAGCTCAGATGAGAGCAGCCAACCGGTTAAACGCTGCTTACGCTGTGATCATCGGAGAAGAAGAACTGGCCAGCAGGCGGGCTATGGTACGAGATATGGCCAGCGGCCAACAATATGAGCTACCGATAGACGACATTGAAGATTGGTTGATGAACCAAATTTGTACTAGTGGTCATGTAGTGAAGGAGTGAGATGATCATGGGTTTCCAGCGGACACACTACTGCGGAGAACTGCGAGCCGACCATGTTGGCCAGAAAGTTGTGGTCTGTGGTTGGGTTCACCGCCGGCGGGACCATGGCGGCGTTATTTTTATAGATCTTAGGGATAGAGCCGGTCTTGTCCAGGTAGTATTTGACCCAGAGAAAGTACCAGCCGAGATATTTTCCGAGGCGGAAAGACTGAGGAACGAATATGTCATTCAAGTGTATGGTACTGTTCGACACCGTTTGCCTGGTATGGCCAACCCTAATCTCCAAACGGGCGCTATAGAAATATATGCAGATGAGCTTAAGGTGCTCAACAGCGCCAAGACACCGCCTTTTGCTATAGATAGCCGAGATGATGTTGATGAAGCGTTGCGGCTCAAATATCGCTACCTAGATCTAAGGCGGCCGGAAATGCACTCTACTTTGGAGCTGCGCCATCGAACGACAAAGATAATTCGCGATTTCCTCGATTCCCGGGGGTTTTGGGAGATTGAGACGCCTATGCTAACTAGAAGTACACCTGAGGGAGCGAGAGATTTTTTAGTTCCCAGCCGAGTACACCCTGGGGAGTTCTATGCTTTGCCCCAATCTCCCCAGCTTTTCAAGCAGCTTTTGATGATGGGCGGGGTTGACCGATATTTCCAGATGGCCCGGTGTTTTCGAGATGAAGACTTGAGGGCTGACAGGCAGCCTGAGTTCACTCAGCTCGACATGGAGATGGCCTTTGTCGATCGCGAGGATGTTCTCAACCTAATTGAAGATATGATGGCCTTCGTATTTAGGGAGATTGTAGGTGAAGAGATAAAGCTGCCTTTGCGTCGGATGTCTTATGCCGATGCCATGGCTCGCTATGGTTCAGACAAACCGGATACTCGCTTTGGTTTGGAGATTCAGGATGTCTCCATGATCGTTAAGGATACCGGCTTCCGAGTGTTTTCTGAGACTGTGCAAAATGGGGGCGCAGTAAGGGGCATAAATGTAGAAGGTGCCGGGGAGAAGTTCGCGCGACGGGAAATCGATGAGCTAGGCGAATTGGCAGTTACTTATGGGTCTAAGGGTTTGCTTTGGCTGATTGTCACCGATACCGGTGGCAGGGGTGGCATAACCAAGTTCTTTAGTGATGAGGAACTGGCGAGACTCGTTAGTTACATGGAGGCGCAGCCTGGGGACTTGCTCATCTTTGTAGCTGATAAGCCGGAGACTTGCGCCGAAGTGCTAGGGCGTCTACGGCTGTTTCTGGGTGAAAAGCTGAATCTCATAGACGAGGACCTTTGGGACATGCTTTGGGTAGTGGATTGGCCGCTTTTTGAGTATAGTGAAATGGAAGGCCGCTTTATGGCTGCCCACCATCCCTTTACAGCTCCTTTAGCAGAGGACTTGCATCTATTGTCCAAGGACCCCCAGAAGGTGCGGGCCCAAGCCTATGACCTAGTACTAAACGGGACTGAGCTTGGGGGAGGCAGCATCCGTATTCATCGCCGCGAGATACAAGAAGAGATGTTTGCTGCTTTGGGGCTGACGCCAGCAGAGGCAAAAGAGAGGTTTGGATTTTTCCTGGATGCCTTTGACTATGGCACACCCCCCCACGGAGGTATCGCCTTTGGCTTTGACCGCTGGATCATGCTCTTGGCCAAGAAAGAGTCCATACGTGATGTCATGGCTTTCCCCAAGACGGCCAGTGCTCAGGATCTTATGACCGGGGCGCCTTCAGCTGCCATTGGTGAACAGCTACGAGATCTCCATGTCCGGCTGACTCCGGAGGCGGAGAAGCGGTTGCAGGATGTAGCTCTCAGCCAAGAAGTACGCTGACGCTATCAGTCTGCTTAGCTCTGGCAGAAACGTGCAGATCAGCCACTAAGAGCCAGGCCCCTGCAGGATTTGGTGGGAAATCCTAGCTTGCGTGGAGAGCGATTCTGTGTTATCATGGGGTTGCAGTAAAAGCTGTGGAACATGAATACGAGGGCAATAGAAGAGGTTTGCCCTACCGTGTGCGTGGTCAATCTGACAATGTTATGAGCCAACACCATAACATTGGGAGCCTGTACTCTGGTTGTGGCGTGCATGCCTTTTGGTAAGGACGCATAAAGCAACTAGGAGGGCACCCACCTGCCTAGGCAGGTTCATTAACAGTCAGGAATAGCGGCATGGTGGGGATCTTGAGAGGCTAGGGTTTTCATCAGCCAGGGGTCTGGTCGGTGAAAGGTCTAGCCTTTACTGTATGCAGCGAAGGGTGTATAGTGTTATGGTACATAGGTTCAGCCGGACAGAGCTCTTGATCGGCCAAGAGGGGATTGCGGTCTTGAGAGCCAGTAAAGTAGCGATTTTTGGAGTAGGGGGTGTTGGGTCTTTTGCCGTGGAGGCCTTGGCGCGCTGTGGAATCGGCTCTATGACCTTAATTGATCACGATCGTATCGATCTTACTAATCTCAACCGCCAACTCCATGCATTGACTAGTACCGTCGGCTTGTACAAGATTGAGGTAATGGGAAGACGGGTGCAAGATATCAACCCGAATTGCCATGTGGAGCTTCGTACGGAATATTATGAGCCCGAACGGGAGACCGAATTCCTAGATGGTGGCTATGATTATGTAGTCGATGCCATTGATTCTGTAAGGGCTAAGGTTGGACTGATCGCTGGGTGTATGAAACGGCGGATTCCCATAATCTCAAGCATGGGTGCTGCCAATAAACTGGATCCCACAGGTTTTAGAGTTGTGGATATCTCAGAGACGTATAATGATCCTTTGGCCCGAATTGTGCGGAGAAGATTGCGGGAGATAGATATTACCGAAGGTCTTAAGGTTGTCTTCTCCCCGGAGTTGCCCACGTATAGGCCTCCAGCAACCAAGGATATGAATGAACCACAGGCCAATTGGCGGCCACCACCAGGGACCGTAGCTTTTGTGCCGCCGGTGGTAGGCATGATTATGGCAGGTGTAGTGGTAAGGGATCTCTTGGCTGCCAGTGGCATAGAAAACGACTTTTCAGGTTTAGGGGTGTAAGTGCTATGGATCTCTTTGAGCATGCCAGCAAGGTGGAGCATAGAAAACAGGCCCCGTTGGCTGTTCGGATGCGTCCGCGGACACTGGATGAATTTGAAGGCCAGGAAAAGATTATGGGTGAGGGGAGCATGCTGCGCCGAGCCATCCTCCGGGATAGGCTGCAGTCCCTAATTCTGTACGGGCCGCCGGGTACTGGCAAGACAGCTTTGGCGGCCGTTATCGCCAACATGACAGAATCGTATTTCGTCAGGTTGAACGCGGTCATGGCAACGGTAAGGGATATTCGAATGGTGGTGGAAGAGGCCCAAGAAAGGCGCCACCTCTATAATCAAGGGACAACGTTATTTTTAGATGAGATCCACCGGTTCAATAAGGCCCAGCAAGATGCGCTTTTGCCCTTCGTGGAAGAAGGGCTTTTGGTCTTAATTGGGGCGACCACGGAGAACCCATTCTTTACTATTAACCAGGCCCTGATATCCCGCTCCCGCATTGTTCAGCTGGAGCCCTTGGCCTCTGAGAGCATTGTCCGGATTTTGCAGCGGGCGCTAACAGACGATGCTCGGGGTTTAGGAGGATATCAAGTGGCTATCGATGAAGATGACTTAGTTTTCCTCGCAGACGCAGCTGGCGGCGATGCTCGGGTGGCCCTCAATGCCCTAGATCTGGCTGTGCAGGTAGCTGATGTTAACGATGACGGTATACGGGTTATAACCCACGAACTGTTAGTAGAGGCTCTGCAAACCCGGTTGATAAGTTACGATCGAGCAGGGGATGCTCATTATGACTTAGCCTCGTGTTTGATCAAGAGCATTAGGGGCTCTGATCCGCAGGCTGCGCTGTATTGGTTAGCTCGTATGCTCCTTGGTGGGGAGGATCTGCGATTTATAGCCAGACGATTGGTCATATCTGCCGCCGAGGACATCGGTCTTGCTGATCCCCAAGCATTAGTGATAGCCAATGCAGCTGCCCAGGCGGTGGAAAGGGTAGGAATGCCTGAGGCTCGCATTATTTTCGCCCATACTGTCACCTATTTGGCCACAGCACCGAAAAGTAATTCTGCCTACCTAGGCATTGGCAAGGCATGGGAGATGGCGGAAAAAACCGGTACTGCGTTACCCCCTCGACACTTGCGAGATGCCCACTACCCGGGAGCCGCCCAGCTAGGCCATGGACACGAGTATAGGTATCCCCATGATTTCCCTGGCCATTGGGTAAAGCAACAATACCTTCCCGATGAGCTCGCGAGCGTAGTTTTCTACGAACCTACTGATCAAGGGTATGAAGCTGAGATTAGGAGGTTCATTTCAGACCGGAAAGTTGCGAAAGACCATGAAAAGTAATGGCTGATTTCCAAAGGGGATTTACAACAAACCTATTGACACTCATTGAAGCTAGTGCTATCATATGACTGTAATTCCTAGTGAAACACTCGGGATTAATAAGGAGGTACTCAAATTGCGGATTTCTACCAAAGGCGGATATGGCATTCGAGCCATGTACGAACTGGCTATGGCCTATGGGCAGGGTCCGGTGCCTCTAAAGACTGTAGCCGAAAGACAATCTATTTCCGAGCATTACCTAGAACAGCTGATGGGCATGTTGCGTAGAGCTGGTCTGGTAAGAGGTATTCGAGGAGCTCGAGGTGGCTATGAGCTGACCTCGGCACCGGAAGCCATCCGGGTGGGGGATGTGCTTAGGGCTTTGGAGGGACCGATTTCACCAATCAGCTGTGTTGATCATGACGGTTTTTCCGAATGTGTGCGATTGGAGCAGTGTCCCACCAGGGGTCTTTGGAAGAGGCTCAGAGATAGTATGACCGCAGTGTTGGATTCCACAACCTTGGCGGATCTTTGTCGAGAAGCTCAGGAAGACAACCTCTAGAGCAATTGTCGGTATACCAAAGGTCGGTAGAGGAGGCGGAGGGCGTGAAACCGCAGATATATCTAGATCACGCAGCCACAACACCCATGCGCCGAGAAGTGCATGAAGCCATGGAGCCTTATTTGCTGGAGCATTATGGCAACCCCTCAAGCATCTATGAGATAGGTAGACAAGCACGCAAAGCCCTCGATGCGTCTAGGGATGCGGTGGCGGAGATCCTAGGGGCAGAGGCCCGGGAGATTGTTTTTACAAGCGGAGGTTCAGAGGCTGATAATCTAGCCATAAAGGGAGCGGCTTTGGCCCAGCGAGGGAAAGGCAATCACATTATTACGTCGGCCATCGAGCACCATGCAGTTTACGATACCTGCAGATATTTGGAAAAGTATGGCTATAACGTCACCTTTCTCCCGGTTAGTGCTGAAGGTATGGTAGATCCTGGCTCAGTGGCTGCTGCCATTAGACCAGAGACTATTTTGGTGAGCATCATGCATGCTAATAACGAGATAGGCACTATCCAACCCATCGCCCAAATCGGCAACATCCTTAGGGAGAAGTCTATTCTCTTTCACACTGATGCTGTGCAAACGGTGGGGCATGTCCCTGTAGACGTAGGTGAACTCGGAGTCGATCTTTTGAGTCTGTCGGGTCATAAGTTTTATGGTCCCAAGGGTGTGGGCGCACTATATATCAAGAAGGGGACCAAGATAGAACCATTGATTCACGGAGGTGCACAAGAGCGCCAACGTCGGGCGGGCACGGAAAACGTGGCTGGTATAGTAGGTTTGGCTACAGCACTCAGGCTGGCTGTTGATGAGATGGAAGAGACTGCTGCCCGGCAGCGGGATCTGCGGGACAGATTGATTGAGGACGTGCTGACGACGGTGCCCCATACGCGGCTTAATGGACACCGAACCCAGAGGCTGCCTGGCAATGTCAGTTTCTGTTTCGAGTATATAGAAGGAGAATCTTTGTTGCTAAACCTGGATATGAGGGGCATCGCGGCATCTAGTGGATCTGCTTGCACCTCGGGTTCTTTGGAACCTTCCCATGTGCTTTTGGCCCTGGGCCTTCCCCATGAGATTGCCCACGGGTCCCTTAGATTGACACTGGGAAGGGATACAACAAAGGAAGACATTGACACAGTTATCGATGTCTTGCCAGGTATAGTACAGAGGCTGCGAGAAATGTCGCCATTATATGATGCTAGTACTATCATAAGATAGATAGAATGGATGATGGGAGGGGAAGGCCTTATGTATAGCGACAAGGTGATGGATCATTTCACCCATCCCCGCAATGTCGGTGAGATCCCAGAAGCTGACGGGGTAGGGACTGAGGGAAACCCTGTTTGCGGGGACATAATGAAGCTGTGGATCAAAGTTGAGGATGATCGCATAGTGGATTGCAGGTTCAAGACCTTTGGGTGTGGAGCAGCTATTGCTACCAGCAGCATGATCACGGAAATGGTGATCGGCAAGACCCTAGATGAAGCAAAGCAGATTAGCCATCGAGCTGTAGCCGATGCACTTGATGGCTTGCCTCCTGCGAAGATGCATTGCTCCAATCTGGCAGCCGATGCTCTCCGCAAAGCCATAGATGACTATCTTTCTAAGAAGAAGGGTGCAAAGGTTAAGCATGGGTAGCACGCGGGCGGAAAGGGTCGTCGTAGCCATGAGCGGTGGAGTGGATAGCTCTGTGGCCGCTGCGATCCTCCAGGAAGAAGGCTATGAGGTAATCGGGGTTACTATGCAGATCTGGTCTAGTGATGCGGGTACCGGTGAGGACGGCTGTTGCTCTTTCACGGCGGTGGAAGATGCCAGGCGGGTTGCGGCCAAGCTGGATATTCCCTATTACGTCATTAATCTCAAGGATATTTTCCTAAAGGAAGTCATTGAACCGTTTGCTGCTGAATATTTAAAGGGTCGAACACCCAATCCTTGCATTCTCTGCAATCATCACATTAAGTTCGGAGCGCTATGGCATAAGGCTAAGGAGTTAGGGGCTGAGTTCATAGCCACGGGCCACTATGCACGGATAGATTTTGATATGGAGGCGCATAGATATTTACTCAAGCGGGGAAGAGACAAAAGCAAGGATCAGGCATATGCTCTGTACACCATGACCCAAGAGCAGTTAGCCCATACGCTCTTTCCCTTGGGTGAATATACAAAAGATGAGATTAGATCAAAAGCGTCGGTGTTGGGGCTCAGTGTGGCGTCCAAGCCTGATAGCCAAGAGATTTGCTTTGTTCCAGACAATGACTATCGGGAGTTTTTGCGGGGACACGCCCCCGATAGCTACCAGCCGGGAGATATTGTTGATCTTGAGGGTAATCTCTTGGGTCGTCACCAAGGGCTGGCGTTTTACACTATCGGGCAGCGGAGAGGTCTAGGTCTGACAGCATCGGAGCCATTGTACGTTGTTAGGCTGGATGCGGAGAAGAACCGAGTTGTCGTTGGCAAGAACGCCGATGTCTTTGCCTCGGGTCTTCGGGCCTCGAGGGTGAACTGGATAGCCATCCCCAATCTGGCTCAAAAGCTCACAGTGGAGACCAAAATTCGCTATAGTGTACCGCCGACCCCAGCCTGGATCTACCCCGGTAAAAAAGATGACGTCATCACAATGTTTCGTCAGCCCCAACGGGCGGTAACGCCAGGACAAGCCGTTGTTTGGTATGATGGCGATGTGATTGTGGGTGGCGGGATAATCGAGGAACCAATCGAGGAGCCAATGTCTTCCTAGAAGGGCAGTTGGTTCCTTCTATTTTGAGGCCTCCATGTGGACATAATATGGTGGGGTAAGTGGATGGCCCCAGATATGTGTCATGTGCGTGTCTTGATGATGCTTTCGTCCAAGCCTAGATGGATGGGCAACAAGCGGGAAGGAGGCTATTTATGAATTCGCGTTTCACAAAAGGGCTCATCTACGGGGGTCTCATCGGTGCAGCAATAGGGGCATACTGGATGCTGAGAACCGATGGTGCGGCCAAACTTATGCTAGAAAAGCAAGGACGAAGGGCCCGGCAGATGGCTAGGCGACGAACGGTTACCCTGCGGGATGGAGTTCGCCGTGCCGGATCTGCTTGGCAATCCGGCAAAGGCGCTGTCAAGGCCGGGTGGCATGCCTTAAGGAGTTGAAGACATACTACGCTACTATCGTCAAGTACGGCCTGTAGATAAGGGGGATACTAGACGATGGTGATGGCATTATGCATCGGTTGAGGCATGTTCTGTATGGCTTGGGCGTCCTATTGAGTCTTCTGTTTCTTTATTGGGTGAGAGGCATTTTGGGACCTTTCCTTTGGGGAGCGGTTGTTGCGTACCTGGCTAATCCTTTGGTGGTCCGGTTGGAGAAGCGACAGGTACCCAGACAGACAGCCATTCTTCTGGTCTATTTGATTTTTGCTGTGGTTGTGGGCTTGCTGTTCTATGCTTTTGTACCGACCCTTGTAGCGGAGCTCAATCAAGTCTTGACCCGTTTGCCAAGCCAGACGGGGAAACTGGAGAATATCACCCGGGATGCCGTAGGAGATATTAGGCGGCTGCCCTTACCTGCCAATTTGCAGGAAGCGGTAGATGATATTATTCAGCGGTCGGAGCAAATGGTACGGGAGTTTGCCAAAAGACTGGTAGATTTTCTCCTAGGTCTCTTCTCTAGGCTTTTTTGGCTTTGGTTGGCCCCAGTAGTGGCATACTATCTGATCATCGATTTGGATGATATTAGCGGGTGGGTGCTTAACAGGATTCCTAACCAGTATCGCCCCGCCTTTCTGCTCTTAGTGCAGGAAGTCAACGGTGTGCTCACTGGTTTTGTTTTAGGACGGATCATGGTATCGGCTTTGGTTGGCTCTATGATCACTTTGGGGCTGATGGCTTTGGATGTTCAATTCGCATTGCTGCTTGGGGTTATTGCCGGCATATTTGATTTGGTCCCGTACCTCGGTCCCATCGTAGGGGCCGTACCTGCCATGATCTTTGCGTTCTTGTCTTCCCCGTGGAAAGCCTTGTGGGTTCTTGTCTTGTTCTTCGCGGTCAACCAGTTGGAGGCTGTATTTCTCGCACCCCGGATAGTTGGGGGGCGGGTGGGCCTCCATCCTGTTGTTACGATCTTTGCCCTGTTGGCCGGCGGACACCTTTTTGGCATCGCAGGGGTGTTACTGGCAGTACCAATGGCGGCAACCTTAAGAGTTCTCCTCATTTTTCTGGGTCGAGTGTTAAGGGTTTATGGTTGACAAAAGCCATCCTGTTGGATATGATCGAACTGCAAATAATGGGCACAGAGCCAGTCTTGGCGGGGTGCCCTACTATATGAGTAGAGTCTGCTTCGCTTACATACGCAGAGCACATAAGGGAGGGAGCGGGCGGCTTTTTTTGTTGGGTAGCATTGCCCAAGAAGGGGCGCCCATCATGATGAAGGTGATGAGTACACACGAATTGAGGGAGACTTTCCTGCAATTTTTTGAGAGCAAGGGCCATAAACGTTTACCCAGTGCCTCCCTTGTTCCCCACGGAGATCCGACCCTACTTTTAACCGGTGCCGGCATGGTACCTTTTAAGCCGTATTTTTTGGGTAAAGAAGAAGCCCCCGCTAAGCGGATCACTACCTGCCAGCGCTGTTTGCGTACTGCAGATATAGATAATGTCGGCAAGACAAACAGGCATGGGACCTTTTTTGAAATGCTGGGCAACTTCTCCTTTGGTGATTACTTCAAACGGGAGGCCATCCATTGGGCCTGGGAGTTTTCCACAGAGCATCTACAGCTGCCTGCGGACAAGATTTGGGCTACAGTTTATCTAGATGACGACGAGGCCATGGCGATTTGGCATGAAGAAATTGGCATTCCCAAGGATCGGATTGTACGCCTCGGACGAGAGGACAATTTCTGGGAGATCGGCGTAGGGCCTTGTGGTCCCTGTTCTGAGCTGTATCTAGATCGAGGACCTGAGTTTGGTTGCGGTGCTCCCGATTGTAAGCCCGGGTGTGACTGTGAACGATATCTAGAGTTTTGGAACTTGGTTTTCATCCAGTATCATCAGGATGAAGCCGGCAATCTCACGCCCCTGGAGAAGAAGGGCATTGATACAGGTATGGGCCTAGATCGTACTGCTGCTATCTTGCAGAATGCGGAGAGTATTTTTGATACCGATGGGATGCGCTCCGTCATTGATGAGATATGCCGGATCGGACAAGTTGCCTATGGCAAGAATGATAGAGATGACGTGGCGATCAGGGTAATCACCGATCATGCCCGCAGCATCACCTTTCTTATTCTAGACGGTGTCTTGCCCAGCAATGAAGGGCGTGGGTATGTTCTCAGGCGTCTTCTGCGTAGAGCGGTGCGCTATGGTCGTTTGTTGGGTATTAAGGACAGTTTTCTGCCCCAAGTTGCGGCTAAAGTAATAGAAGCTATGCAAGTGGCATATCCCGAGCTAGAGGACCGTCGGGACTATATTTTGAAGATGATTGGGATCGAGGAAGAGCGTTTCCAAAGCACACTGGATCAGGGCCTGGGGATACTTCAGGATCTTGTTGATAACCTCAGAGCTCAAGGCCAAAAGCGCCTTTTGGGTGAGGATGCTTTTCGCCTCTATGATACCTTCGGCTTTCCCCTTGAGCTTACCATTGAGATCCTGGGGGAGCAGGGGATGGATGTAGACGTAGCTGGGTTCGAGGATATGATGGAAGCTCAAAGACGTCGGGCTCGGGCTGCACGGGAACAGACAGGTTATCTTGGCGACGATGATAGCATCTATGTCGACCTCCATAGGGAGTTTACGACGGAATTCGTCGGATATAGTCAGTTGGAGGCAGAGACAAAAGTCGAAGCCATCTTAAGTGATGGCGAACTGGTGGAAGAGGCAACTATGGGTCAGGTGGTAGAGTTGATCACAGCCCGTACACCGTTCTACGCTGCCAGTGGTGGCCAGGTGGCCGATGTCGGGACAGTTACCGGCCCGAAGGGAGCAATGGAGATTACCACTGTAGACTCGCCTGTTGGTGGACTTGTTGTCCATAGGGGACGAGTCATTTCTGGCGCAATCCAGCCTGGTGACACTGTTTTGGCAACGGTCTATGGCCGTAATCGGGAAGGGGCTGCATGTCACCATACGGCTACCCATCTTCTCCATAGAGCACTGAAAGATGTAGTGGGTGAGCATGTGAATCAAGCGGGTTCTTTAGTTGAGCCTGATCGATTACGGTTTGATTTCACCCATTTTGGTGCCCTTACCCAAGAAGAGCTGGATAGGGTAGAGAAACTGGTCAATGATGCTATTCGGGCAAACTATGCCGTAACAACTAATGAGATGGATTTCGCTGAGGCTCAAAGGGACGGAGCTATCGCTTTATTTGACGAAAAGTACGGTGATACGGTACGGGTGGTCAGCATTGATGACTATAGCAGAGAGCTTTGTGGCGGCACCCATGTGCAAAACACCGGTGAGCTGGGGCTCTTCAAGATCATCAGTGAAGGGGCAGTAGCCGCGGGCACTCGCCGAATCGAAGCTCTTACCGGAAAAGCAGCTGTAAAGCACGTAGCTGCTCAGGATGCCATGTTGCGCCAGGTCTGCAACCTCTTGCAGACGACCCCTGCAGGACTTGTAGACAGAGTTGAGAGATTGCTCCATGAGCATCGAGAGCTAGGTAGGGAGATAGAGAAGCTTAAGACAAAACTAGCGAGCTCCCAGAGCAAAGAGCTCTTAGACCGGGTAAAGGATGTGGGCGGTGTTTCGGTATTGGCCGCCAAGGTTGAAGGCCTAGATTCCGCAGGTCTTAGATCCCTTGGAGATGAGCTCAAGAACAAAATGGAAAGTGGAGTCATATTATTAGGATCTGTTACCCAAGGGAAAGTTTTGTTTGTGGCCATGGTCACCCCCGATGTGGTCAAGATGGGTGTGAAAGCCGGCGATGTCGTTAAGGTCGCAGCCCAGGCCACCGGGGGCGGAGGTGGGGGCAGGCCCGATATGGCTCAAGCGGGAGGCCGTGACCCAAGTAAGCTGGAAACTGCGCTGGATCTGGCTAGGGATAGTATTGCAAAACAGTTGGCGATGGTTTAGAGAACACATCGAGAGCGCTGTTCTGGCTGCTTTAAAAAACGCCGATGCAACCGCCTGCCGCAGGTGAAGTTGTCTTGACTAGAGCTTAACTAGAGAAAGAAGCGGGGCACTGGGTGTCCCGCTTGCCATTTTCCGGGAGAGCAGGAAAGTTGTTCTGGGCCCAGAATATGCTAGGTAAGGTGGGGACAAACACGGGGGGTGTTAACATGCATGAAACTCATGAGCACACAACCTTGTACAAATCTGGCCAATTTCCCAGCCGAGCTGCTCTAGCTTTGGCCGAGGCTTATGCTGCACTGGAAGAAAGAGGATACGATCCGGTTGCCCAGCTTGTCGGCTATTTGATGTCTGGTGACCCCACTTATATTACTTCCCACCGGGAAGCACGCAGCCTAATCCGCACCATAGACAGGGATGAACTTCTTTCCGAATTGGTTCGGGGGTATATCCAGGCCCAGCGAACTCATCCTAAGACGGGGTAGCCGATTGCTACCTGGAAGGGGGCGGAATCGAGGTTGGATGCCAGGCCAATCTACCGCTTGGAACCGGGCGATGAGATGCCAGATGTCATGGCCGTTATGGGAAAAGATTTAGAGCCTTCGGTTATCCTTATAGATCATCCTTTGGTTACAGTCTTGAAGAACCCTGTCAATCTGCGGCTGTTAAGGGACTATGCCAGGGAAGCCCAGCGACAGCTGATCATCGTTTCAGAAGATCCCATGTTGCCAATCTTATGTCATGAGTTAGGTATAGAATGTTACGGCAATGAATCCGAGCTGCGGCAAACATTGGGTACGGGGAGGCAGATAGAAAGTACGTCCGAGGCTGACCGAGAATTGGAGGAGAATTGGTCAGCGGCCCCCATAAATGTTGAGGCTCCTTTGGTGGAAACTACCGTTTGGAGACCTACTTTACAACGCTGGTTAGTATTGATCATGGCCGTTGTGGCTGTAGGCCTTGTATATTACGTTCTAACGCCCAAAGTCGTAGTTACAGTAACTCCCCAGCTATTTAACTACCAACAGACAGTGAGAATCGCAGGGGTGAGCTCAGGGGGTAGCGAACATGGCGAAGATAATCTGCCAACTCTGCCTTTGGAGCCCATTAAAGCGGTTCTGGAGACGGAAGCTATAGTTACGGCCACTGGCAGCCAAACTTTAGGCACAGCTTTTGCCACGGGTGTAGTGGTGTTTATCAATGAAACCGACCAAGCTGTGACAGTTCCTAAAGGGACTGAGCTAGCTACAGGTGAGGGGGTTGCTTTTAAGACCAATGCAGCGGTGACAGTGCCGGGAAGGTCCACAGACTATTTTCTCGATGTAGCCACCGGTGTACGGGCAGGCCAGAAAGAGGTCGGTATTACTGCTTTAGAAAAGGGCAGCCAGGCCAATGTTACCGCGGGAAGGATACGGCTGATAAACAACTCCAAGTTAAATGAGGTTCTGACGGTACGGAATCCCGAGCCGACAGGAGGCGGAGCTAGCATACAGCAGCCCGTAGTTACAGAAGAAGACATTGAGAAGGCGAAGGCCGTTTGCTTAAGACAAGCTAATTTGCAGATAGAGGAGATATTACAAAATAAAGCGAATCAGACCAACAGCATATTAATAGTCGAGTCCGCCACGTTGGAACAAAGAGCCGTAGAGCCATCAGTGGAGGCTGGCTCAGAGGCGCAGACGCTTCGGGTATTGGCACGATTTGAAGCCCGGGGACAGGCCTTCCGACGAGGAGATTTGGGGGAGATTATTCAGCGGGAGCTTGAGCGAGATTTGCCTTTAGGTATTGTCCTGTACCAGCCAAAGTTCGAGGTTGAACGGTTGACAGCGAACCTTGAAGATAATGCGGTTGTGCTCTTGGAGGCAGACGTAAAGGCTCCTGTTCACCGGCAGATATTAGCAGGAGAGGTGGCGAGGCTCTTAGCGGGGCTAAGGCGCCAGGATGTGGAAGAGCTGAGTAAGGTCCTCGATGCCGAGTCAATTGCCATCGAGCCTGACAATGCGTCTTACTTGCCTCGGTTCGCTCACTGGATTAAGGTGGAAGTGGGAGCCCCAGAAGCGGTAATGGTTGATTCAGCCTTTGAGTAAGGATTAGTGATGGAAGGAAGTCTAAAAAGTGGAATACAGGCAATTGGGCGCCACGGATATCCGGGTTTCCAGGTTATGCTTTGGCGCCCTTACTATTAGTCCCCTGCAGCGCAATCTGCCTGCCGGTGAAGGTGCCCAAGTTATTCAAAGAGCCATGGATTTGGGTGTTAATTTTATCGATACTAGTCAGTTTTACCGGGTTTACCCTCCTATCGCCTTGGCTTTGAAACAGTATGCCAAAAAGGACGAAGTGGTAATAGCCAGTAAGAGTTACGCTTACGACACAGCCGGCATGAAAGCGGCTTTAGAAGAAGCTCTCAGGGAACTCGACCGAGACCATATCGATATTTTCCTGTTGCATGAACAAGAATCGAGCCTGACTATTCGAGGGCATTGGGAGGCTGTGGAGTACCTATTGAAGGCCAAGGAACGAGGGTTGGTCCGGGCCATCGGGATCTCTACCCACAGGGTGGCAGGTGTGAGGGCTGCAGCTTTGGTGCCTGAACTGGATGTTGTCAGCCCTCTGATCAACTATACCGGGATCGGGATCATCGATGGAACTCGGGACGACATGGTGGAAGCAATCAAGTTTGCTGCTGCCTGTGGCAAGGGAATATATGGGATGAAGCCCTTTGGCGGAGGTCACCTAATGGACACCATTGAAACAGCCATGGAGTTTCTGCTAAATCTACAGGAGATTGACTCCATTGCAGTGGGTATGAAGAGCATTCCTGAAGTGGAGATGAATGTTAGGCTAATCAACCAAGAAGTAGTCCCCGAAGAGCTCAAGGAGGCCACAAAGACCATGGGCCGGACACTGCACATTGATGACTGGTGCATAGGATGTGGCGCCTGTGTGGCTAGATGCTCTTCGCAGGCTTTGACTTTGGAAAACGGCAAGGCAGTGGTGGACCCTTCTCGCTGTGTTTTTTGCGGGTATTGTGGCGCCCATTGCCCAGAATTTGCCATTAAGGTGATTTAGGATGCGAATTATGGGACTTGATATGGGTACCAAAACAATCGGGGTGGCAGTCAGCGACCCCCTAGGACTGACTGCGCAGGGAATAGCAGTGATCCGCCGCCACAATTGGGATAAAGATATGAAGGAGCTTCAAAAAGTCATCGATGAGTATGGTGTGGAGAAGATTCTCATCGGATTGCCCCGTCGCACTACGGGAGAGCTGGGTCCCGAGGCAGAAAAAGTCCATAAAGAGGGGAGGAAGCTGGAAGCAGCTTTGGGATTGCCAGTCATGTACTGGAATGAATGGTTCTCTACATCCTCAGCCGAACAGGTACTTTTGGCAGCCGATATGAGTCGTCAACGTCGACGGCAAGTCATTGATCAAGTGGCAGCAGCTATTATTTTGCAGAGCTACCTTGATAGCACAGTATACCAGGGGAGAGGGGACGGGGAAGATACTCTTTAGGAAGAGAAGGGCCAGTTTGAAAGGCGGCCGAGAGGAAGCCTGGCGCTAAGCCGGACTTGGTTTCACCATACCAAAGAGAGGAGGCAGGTGGCCGCCGAAGAGTGGCCGCCGGAGCCCATGGACGAAGAAATCATCACCCTGTTGGATGAACAAGGAGAAGAACACGATTTTACCCTGCTGGAAATAGTGGAGATCGACGATCGGCCATACGCTTTGCTTTTGGCTATTGACGCTCCTGAAGAAGGTGTTATAGTTTTGCGATTAGATAAGGACAGCAACGGAGCCGATGTTTTGGTAGCCATCGAAGACGATGAAGAGTTTGAACGGGTCAGAGAGGCACTAGAGAGCCTAGATCAAGAGGATTAATGGAACTTTGGGCTTTGCCGAATTGCCGTTCCCCAGCTATAATGGTAGAATGTATACAAGTTTATGTCCTGGGGTGACACATATATGCAAAGAACAGAAGGTCGATTCAGATCGGGCACTGTAAACTATTGGAGACTGCCTGATTTGGAAACCGTCTGGAGCAAAGGTATTAATACAATAGGTCAGTTACTCTGCTTAGGATTAGTCTTGTGCTTAGGCTTAGCTCTTGTTGCCTCATGGGCTATTTTGCCCCCCAAGAGTGCTAAATTAGCCGCAGGCTCCATAGTCCATATAGCGCCGGGTAGTACCAGCAGTGACATCGCTGGTTTGTTGTCACAGGCTGATTTCATCCGAAGCAGACGTGCTTTTGCTTTAGCTTCCCGGTTTTTGGGACTGGATCAACGCCTACAGGCCGGAGATTATAGGTTGAGTCCCGGTATGGATCTCTTGGAGATCATGGACCAGCTTGAAAAAGGCCGGGTGACCACTGTACGGGTTACTATTCCTGAGGGCCTTACGGCTGAGGCCATCGCCTCCCGCTTAGCAGCGGTAGGCTTAGTGAACAAAGAGCGTTTTTTGGAGCTTGTGCGGGATGAACGTCTGATCTATGGGGACAATGGACCGATTGAAAAGCCAACCTACGATCTGGAAGGCTATCTGTTTCCCGATACCTACTTCTTTGTGAGAAGCCAGCCGGAAGAAGAGATAATTAAGCGAATGGTTCATCGTTTTTCGCAGGTGGCGGAGGGGATCTTGGAAGATACTCCCCTTCCAGAGGGCTTTTCCCTCCATGAAATGGTCACGTTGGCATCGATTATTGAAAAGGAAGTCATGGTGGACAGGGAAGCCCCGTTAGTTTCAGCAGTGTTTTGGAATAGGCTGCGCATCGGTATGCCACTGCAATCTGATCCCACGGTGCAATTCCTCATGGATAGGCCCAGAAAACTGTACTATGGCGACTTAGCTATAGACTCACCGTACAACACCTATAAGTACCGGGGATTGCCACCGGGCCCCATTGCTTCACCCGGGACGGTTTCCATCCGGGCAGCCCTGCAACCCAGTGATGATGACTATCTGTATTTTGTGGCAAAAGGTGACGGGACTCATGCCTTTAGCAAGACCTTTGCGCAACACAGAGCAGCACGGAATCGCTATGGGATATAGGGAAGAGGACCTGGCACTAGGAGGGAATATTTTGGTACGAAAGATGGAGCTTCTAGCTCCTGCCGGTAATAGAGAAAAGGCGGAAGTGGCTATTGCCTACGGTGCCGATGCCATATATGTGGGCGGCAAGGAATACAGCTTGCGGGCCGGAGCAGGCAACTTCACGTTACCCGAGATGGCTAGTTTGGTGGATTATGCCCACGGGCTGGGCGTCAAAGTGTATGTGGCGGTCAATAGCCTTCTTCACAACGAGGAGCTGCCCGGTCTGCCAAGATATCTAGAATCCTTAGCTGAGATGGGAATCGATGCCGTCATTTTTGCTGACCCTGCAGTATATGTCATCTGCCGGGAAGCAGTACCTGACTTACCCCTACACATGTCTACTCAGGCTAGTATGACCAACTGGGAATCCATTCGTTTTTGGCAGGAAATGGGTGTTCGGCGAGTGATTCTAGCAAGGGAGCTCTCATTGGGTGAGATAACAAAGATACGGCAAGAGGTTGATTTGGAGCTGGAAGCCTTTGTGCATGGTGCCATGTGCGTATCATATTCAGGTCGATGCTTGCTTTCGAACTACATGACCGGCAGAGATGCCAATCGAGGGCAGTGTGCTCAGGCTTGTCGTTGGCGCTATGCCCTAATGGAGCAGAAAAGGCCAGGTGAATTTTATCCCATCGAAGAAGACAGCCACGGTACGTACATCCTCAATTCCAAGGACCTCAATATGCTAGCTCACTTGCCGGAAATGGCTCAAGCAGGCATTGATAGTCTGAAAATCGAAGGGCGCATGAAAAGCGTCTACTATGTGGGAGTGGTGGTCAAGGCATACCGACAAGCTTTAGATGCGTACCACGCCAATCCCAGCACCTATCGAGTCCATCCCAAGTGGCTTGATGAGCTAGACAAAGTGAGCCACAGGCCGTATACTACGGGGTTCTACTTTGGATCCCCGGGAGCCGAAGGACAGCACTATTCTACCAGTAGCTATATCCGAGAGCACGACTTTGTGGGCATCATATTCGATACTCCTAGTGATGGAAGAGTTGCCGTTCGCAATCGGCTCCGAACAGGAGATGTTGTGGAGCTCATAACTCCCTCGAGTCCGCCGGTGGCCTTTACTATCAATGAAATGTGGGATGAGATGGGCACCCCACTCAGTGAAGCCCATCCCAATCAAGAGATCTATCTGGAGTTGCCCCAGGAGGCGGAGGCTTTTGCCATGCTCCGTCGCAAGGTAACGAAAAACAGCTAGAAGCTGGACCAGGGACAGGCACAGATTGCAGGGGGCCACATACAATAACTAAGACTCCAAATTACTGGGGGTGGCCTCACTTGATATCCCTGTTAGCGGCGCTAGTTGGTTTTCTAGTGGAAGGCCTCGTCTTCCTAGTTGCGTATGTGACTAACAGCAATGCCTTTCCCATGCCTCTATCGGAACAAGAAGAGGCATTGTTTTTGGAGAGGCTGCAGGCGGGGGATAAGGAAGCCCGTGATGTCTTGGTGGAACGGAATCTACGGTTGGTTGCCCACATTGTTAAGAAATTCGATAACACAGGCGAGGAGACAGACGATCTGATTTCCATCGGTACAATCGGTCTGATCAAAGCCATCAATACTTTTGATGTGAGACAGAAAACCCGATTGGCAACCTATGCTGCTCGATGTATTGAAAATGAGATCCTGATGCATTTGCGGTCTACCAAGAAGGGTCGCAAAGACGTTATGCTCTATGATGCTATTGGTGCAGACAAGGAAGGCAACGAGATCACCCTTATCGACATTCTAGGTACCGATCCCGATGAGGTTTTGGAGCAAGTGGAATGGTCGGTTGAACAAGAGAAACTCCGAGTAATGTTAATGAGACTAGGAGCCCGAGAAAAGAAGGTATTGGAGCTTCGGTATGGGCTTGGCGACGGTATTAGGAAGACACAGCGGGAAATTTCCCGCAAGTTGGGGATTTCACGGTCTTATGTTTCCCGGATCGAAAAACGGGCTATAACTAAACTACAGCATGAAATGTTAACAGGAGAGGTGCAGAATTAGAAGGGCACGGTGACTCCCGACAGTAATGGGGCTCGCCACAGGGCCCCTAGGATACAACTGGTTTGGGAGGAAGTGCAGTTTATGATGGGATGGCTTTGTCCTAATGAATGCCTGTCATCACTTTTGGATGTCGATTTAGCAAGCCTACGAACAAGGGGTTATCAGGGTATCATTTTGGACATCGATAACACGGTGCTGCCCTGGGCAGGCGAACAGGTAGACGATGCAGTAATCGCCTGGGTAAGTGAAGCAAAGGCGAAAGGGTTCCGTGTTTGCCTCACTTCGAATGCTCTTCAGGAGCGAGCAGACCGCATAGCTGCCATACTAGATATTCCAGCCATTGCAGGAGCGATCAAGCCGCGGAAAAAACCTTTTCGCCAAGCGATGGAGCTGCTGGGTACAACGGTGGAGAACACGGTTGTCATAGGTGATCAGCTTTTCACCGATGTACTTGGTGGTAATCGCATGGGCCTTTACACAATTCTCCTTGACCCCTTGGCTACTAAGGAGCTAGCCGCTACTCGGTTGATACGCCGATTGGAAAGGCGCATAATTCGCCATATGAGTAGAAAGGGTATGATCAACGAATCCGCAGCCCAGAGGCGCTTGTCCGGAAGGCGGCAATGAGCAGCCGGATGGAAGGGGAGTGTCCCGGGGAGCCTAGTCATGGACAGGCTTCACCGGGTTTTTGCTAGCTCAGGTGGTTGCAGTTCAAGGCGGAAATGGGAGGAAAAGCCATATGCTCTAGAGAACAACACATAATCATGGTCTAAGGTAGTCTCTTATGTGTTCTTGGCTTAAGGCAAGAACCATCGCTTTAGGCTGGAGAGTGTATGAACTAAGGAGGGAGCTATTTGCAGATAGATAGGGAACAGTTAGTTGCGGTTTTGAAGATTGCCAAAGAGCGAGGTAGTGATTTTGCTGATATTTTCATTGAAGAAGTGCAAAGTGCTCATATCTACTGCGAACAGGATCGGATTGAGAGAGTAACAGCCGGTATTGACGCTGGTTGTGGTATCCGAGTCATCGTGGGGGAGGCAACAGCCTATGCGTATACTAACGATTTGTCACCGGCAGGCCTAAAGGAAGCAGCTGCTACTGCTGCCATGGCGGCCCGGGGGCAGGGTGAAGTGGTAGTCATGGACTTACGCCGTCGCACTCCTTCCTTTGATCTACCCATTCTGGTGCTTCCGGAGAGCGTACCGGTGGCGGATAAGGTAGCGGTGGTGGAGAAAGTCAACTCAGTGGCTCGGAAAATTGATACCAAGGTACGACAGGTTACGGTTGCTTATCGGGATGTTGTGCAGAAGATAATCATCGCCAACAGTGAAGGTGTTTGGGTGGAAGATGAGAGGATCCGTACCAACCTATCCATGAATGTCATTGCAGTGGAGGATGGAAGGATTCAGACAGGATATGAGTCCCTAGGAGGAGTTATGGGATTTGAAATCCTACAAGAGAATGATCCGACAGAGTTAGCGATTAAGGCAGCCAACCGGGCTATACGGATGTTAGGTGCAAGGCCGGCTCCGGCGGGGCGCATGCCGGTAGTCATGGCGGGCGAGGCCGGTGGGACCATGGTACATGAGGCCTGTGGTCACGGGCTTGAGGCTGATCTTGTCCAGAAAGGGATCTCCGTTTACGCCAATAGAATCGGTGAAGAAGTGGCGTCACACTTGATCACCGTTGTAGATGATGCGACTTTGCCGGGGCGCTTTGGCAGCTACCGCTTTGATGATGAAGGCAGCGAAGGCCAGCGCACAATACTGATAGAGAATGGTATTCTAAAGGGCTACATGTACGATTACTTGACAGCCCGCAAAGCCGGGGTGCCGCCAACGGGGAATGGCCGGCGGGAGTCCTATCAACATAGGCCGATTCCCAGGATGACTAATACCTTGATTCTCCCTGGCAAGGAGGATCCCAAAGCTATCATCCGAGATACACAGAGAGGTCTTTTGGTGACCCGCATGGGGGGCGGACAGGTTAACACTACTAATGGAGATTTCGTGTTCGAAGTCTCAGATGGATATCTTATCGAGCACGGCGAGATTGGTGAACCGGTTAGAGGGGCTACCCTAACGGGGAACGGACCTAAAGCTCTGGGCATGGTTGATCGGGTCGGGTGGGATCTAGGCTTCAGTATCGGAATGTGTGGCAAGGACGGCCAGGGGGCCCCGGTTGGTGATGCTCAGCCCACCATTCGCATCCCCGAGCTTGTGGTTGGCGGTATCGTAGAGGAGGGCCAATGATGACGTTAGATATGCAGAAACTAGCAAGATCGGTGTTGGCTCTAGCTGAGAGTATGGAACAGGCAATAGAAGTATACGCCATGAGCCAAAAGTCACTTCGTGTAGAGGTTAGCGATGGAGAGGTAGAGACCCTTCGGGAGGCGCAGCAGACCGGGGTTGGTATTCGGGTGATCGATGGCGGCAGGCTTGGCCTGGCCTTTACTACTCGCGTTGATCCCGCAAGCTTGCGAGAAACCATCGGATTGGCCGCAGCTAATGCCAAGAGTGCTACGGCAGATGAACATAATGTCTTGCCTCCTCCTAGACCAACTCAGGCTTTAGATCTGTTAGATCCCGCTATGGGTGCCGTCAATGTAGATCAGAAGATGGACTTCGCCAAAGCAGTAGAAAAGGCCGCAAGACAATACGATGCCCGAGTGACCAAGGTAAGGCAGGCGACCTATAATGACGGCATTTACCAAGTGGGTATCTGCAACTCCCGGGGGGTTGATATCGGCTACGAGGGCGCTTACTGTGCCGGTGGCGTGATGGCTGTGGCTGAGGCCGATGGTCAAGCGGAGATGGGATGGAGCTATGACTTTTCCCGCTCCTTTGATAAGCTCGATCCTGCTAAGATTGGTCAGGAAGCAGCGGTTAAGGCAGTGGAGATGCTGGGTGCTACATCTTTGGAGACCTGCCGAGTGCCGGTGCTATTAACTCCGGAAGTGGCTACAGATTTTCTGGAAGTATTGATACCTGCACTTACGGCAGAGGCCGTCCAGAAAGGCAAATCCCTTTTTGCCGGCAAGCTAGGTGAAGTGGTGGGTTCGAAGTATTTGACGCTCATAGATGACGGCCTGTTGCCTCAAGGTCTAGCTTCAGCACCGGTAGATGATGAGGGTGTACC
>JAAYRF010000076.1 GCA_012518905.1 Bacillota bacterium
GGTATAATTCAGCATGCCTCCTTATCACCGAAGGAACGGCGCCTTGTGCGTCTATCCCTGCTTCGCAAGGACTATGTAACCTTAGAAAGGCTACTGACCGGCAGCAATCTGCCTGCCCAAGACCGCGAGCTTCTGCAGAGATTGCCTGACTTAAGGGGAGGGCGGGAGATTCTGGAAGAAGCCACCCATCGAGCGACCAATCCCATCTCCAAGCTGGCCATGGAGAATTTGGCTGCTGTGTATGATACCCTGGAGTCATATGGTCTCACCCATTGGATTCAAGTGGATTTAGGCATGATTAAGGATATTGAGTACTATACCGGTATGGTGCTAGAAGCCTATACAGCAGACATGGGCTTTACCATCGGTACCGGCGGCCGCTATGACAACCTAATCGGTCAGTTTGGCTATCAATCACCGGCTACCGGGTTTGCTTTGGGGATTGAACGCGTCATGGAAGCACTGTCCCGGCAAGACAAGTGGCCTGCCTTTGATAAGCAGAAGGTACTGTGTTTGAGGCTAGGAGAAGATGCGGAGTTGTGCTGGTCAGTTGCTCAGAATCTCCGACAACGGGGTTTTGTAGTTGAGCTGGATGTTGTGGCGCGAAGCGAAGCTGAGGCTCGGAAGTATGCCATAGCCTGCAGCTTTCCCTGGGTTATCTCTCCGCTTTCTTGCGAGCGAATCAGGGTATGGACTGAGCATGAGGGATGGCGCACCATGGAGTTGGCAGAGTTTGCAGCTTTAAAGGAAGGGGATGGCATCTGTGGATAGAGAAACACCCTTGACTATAGCTGTGCCTAAGGGCCGCCTCCAAAGCTCGGTCATCGATTTGTTTGAGCAAGTGGGGATTGATTGCAGTGAGCTGAAGTCGCCTTCTCGGCGGCTAATAGTCCCTGTGCCGGGTACTGCATGGCGTTTTCTCTTATCGAAGCCAACGGATGTGCCCACATACGTAGAATACGGAGCTGCTGACTTGGGCGTTGTGGGCAAAGATACGCTGCTAGAAAGCGGCAAGGATGTGGCGGAGCTCATAGATTTGGGCTTTGGTCGCTGTCGGCTGATTGTCGCGGTTCCCGAGTCGTCAGGCGTCAAAAATGTACAGGAGCTGGATTTTAACTCCCGGGTGGCCACTAAATTTCCGCAAATAGCCCGAGACTATTTTAACCGCCAGGGGATTCAGGCGGAAGTGGTGGAGCTCAATGGTTCAGTAGAGCTAGGACCGATAGTCGGGTTGAGCGATGCGATAGTTGACATAACGGAAACCGGTACGACACTTTTGGAAAACGGGTTGATCCCCATCGCAGAGGTTGCGGAGATATCGAGTCGGTTAATTGCCAATCGGGTGAGCTACAAAGTGAAACATGGGACTATTTATGGCTTGGTCAAGCTTTTGCGGAACGTGCTGAGTAAGAAGACAGGCGTTGGGATGGAGGGATAGCTATGCGGGTCATAAAGAGCTGGGCACAGACGGAGGATGAGTTGCGAGCGCATCTTACCCGGCCATTTATCGATGAGGTGGAGGTGACCGAGGCCTTCCGGCAAAGGACACGGGCGATTTGGGGGGAATGGCTTAGTCCAGAAGCGGTGGTAGAGCGCATCTTGAATGATGTAAAGCAGCGGGGCGATGCTGCAGTTATCGAATACGCCTCTAAGCTTGATGGAGCTGACCTAGCGCCTGAGGACCTTTGGGTAAGTGAGGCTGAATGGGAGAGGGCCTTCGATGAAGCCGAACCGGATTTGCTCAAGTCTTTGGAAACAGCATGTGATAACATTGCCAGGTATCATGCCCAGCAGAAACCCAAATCATGGATCTCCGTGGAATGTGATGGGATCATCCTTGGGCAAAAAGTAACACCCCTAGACAGAGTAGGGATCTACGTTCCCGGCGGGAGTGCTCCCTTGGTTTCAACGGTGCTGATGTGCGCTATTCCGGCTAGAGTAGCAGGAGTTGGTGAGATCATAATGGCCTCACCGGTGGGAATGGACAAGATGATGAATCCCCACATTTTGACAGCCGCTCGCCTGGCCGGGGTAGACCGAGTGCTTAAGTTGGGTGGGGCCCAAGCCATTGCTGCATTAGCATACGGTACAGAGAGTATCCCTACGGTAGATAAAATTGTGGGCCCGGGCAACATTTACGTTACATTGGCGAAAAAAATGGTATATGGGCGGGTGGGGATTGAGAGCCTGGCCGGTCCTAGTGAAATCTTGATCATCGCTGACAAGAGCGCCAATAGCCGCTACCTGGCAGCAGATCTTCTGTCCCAAGCCGAGCACGATCCCGAAGCCGCTGCGATCCTTATAACCGATTCTATGGAATTGGCCGAAGCCGTTATAGAAGAGTTGGGTCTGCAGCTAGAAAAACTGCCCCGGCGGGAGATTGCTGAGCTAGCCTTGGCAAGAAACGGTCTCATTTTGATATGTGAAGATCTCCACGAGGCCTGTAAGTGGGCCAATGTCTGTGCGCCTGAGCACCTGGAGTTATGTGTTGATGATCCTTTTGCGCTGCTACATCTAATCCGCCATGCCGGGGCAATTTTCTTAGGCCACTGGGCGTGTGAGCCCATCGGTGATTACGTGGCAGGGCCCAACCATGTGCTGCCCACCAATGGCACAGCTAGATTCTCGTCACCATTGGGGCTGGAGGATTTTCAAAAGCGCAGCAGTATTATTAGCTATACAGAGGTAGGGCTAAGGCGTTTTGGGCCCGATGCCGTCAAGCTGGCTACCATAGAAGGCTTAGATGCCCATGCCAATGCGGTACAGGTGCGACTTGAATCCCTGGCTACTAGTCAGGATGAATAGCATAGCTCTGTGATACTAGGGGGGCATTAGGATGCGGGTGGGAGAGGTAGTACGGAGAACGGCTGAGACGGATATCCAAGTCATTTGGCGCCTAGATGGCACGGGCTCGGGTAGTATTGAAACGGGAATCGGCTTCTTTGATCATATGCTGACAGCTTTTGGCAGACATGGTTTCTTCGATCTTACAGTGCGGGCTCAAGGTGATTTGCATGTTGATGCCCATCATACTGTGGAGGATGTTGGCATCGTAATGGGCCAGGCTTTGGCTAAGGCCTTGGGCAATAAAGCCGGTATCACTCGGTTTGGTAC
>JAAYRF010000077.1 GCA_012518905.1 Bacillota bacterium
ACCTTGCCGACGATCTCCACAAAGAAAGGGTTCTTCCGCAGTGCATTGCCTACACCGATTATCCTATCACAATCGATCTGCATTTCCGTATAGTACTGATGTAGCTCCTCCACCACTCCATAGGCGGCAGCGGTAACGACGTTGGCCAAGGACAGATTCCCGAGATCTATATTCTCGATAGAACCCCTCATATCCGGGCGGTACCTAGTCCCATTAAGGGTAGTGACAAACTTAAGCGGGGAGTCAGGTAGTATGGCCTGAGTGATAATCCCATAGGCCTTTCCATCGTCAATTTGCTTTTCACAAATAGTCCTCGCTGCATCCTGAATGAAATCCTTGATGGCTTCCATAGTTCTACCGCATGCCAGGCTGGCCCCTACCAAGAGCAAAGTATCATCTAGAAAGGGCCGGTAATCCAAGAGCTCAGAGGCTCTCTCACTGTTTTCAACTACCGCCGATACCTGGCCACTAGTTCCCATGTTAATCACAATGGAGTTTGGTTCCTCCCGTAGGAGACTGACTTCGTCGGCCCCTTGATCTTGCATCATAACGCCATAGACTGACGCTTGGTTATCGCCCATGCCCAAGAAGACCGGTACACCTTGGAGCCCAGGCACATGGCTTCCCACTCGACCCAGAAAGGTCCCAGGCTCTGCAATTTTGGGGAATCTAATGGCTCCGTATCCCAAAGCGTCGATAAGCTTTATGTTCCAACCTCTATGCTCTAAGGCATATAGCCCGCTGCTATGGGCAAGGGAATGATCAGTGATAGCAGTATGCCTGGCATATGAAAAGTGACCCATTAGCTCTTGGGCCACAAAATCTGGGGCAAAATGAATAGAGCAATCGGTAAAGCCTCGCTTGGAGAGGACCAGATCCGAGTCCAGAAGGTGCAAGAGAGTAGTAACAGCATAACCGGAGCTTACCCTATGCTGATAGGTAGAAAAAAGTGGCTTATATGTCCTATTAATAAACTCCACATAGGACATTCCGTCCCTATACTCTTCCAGCACCCGTTCATCCTGCCAGGTTATTATATTCGTAATGGGCTGGCCATCCCGCACCAGAAAAAAGCTGTGCATATTGCCGGTGATAGATATAGCCTCCACCTTACAAAGATCAAAGGTCTCGTGGAGAAGTTCTATGAAAGAGTAAAGATCTGCCTTCGCTTTTTCAAAATCAAACTCACGCCTAAGGCCTGCCGTTAAGTGACAGGAGTTGGGCCTACTTAAGAATACCGAGGCATTATTCTCACTATCGTAGATGCATCCTCCGAAAGAAGTTGTCCCAAAATCTATGCCTAGTACTTTCATTTAGCCTTCACCTCGGCTTTCCCAAACCTTCGTCTAGGCATGTCCACACCACTCCCCTGCTGGAGTCTCCTCCTTGGCCTGGAACGCTCTAACCTGCTTTACATAATCTCTATAGTATCTGTCTACGAGCCGCTGCTTCTCTCCGAAGAACTGCTCTTTGAAAATGCCGCCTGTAGTAGTTGAAGTAATACCCCCGCTCAAATTCCCCAAGATACAGGCTTCCATTAGATCTATCTGCCCAGCTCCCCTCTTTAACTGGAGGGCAATGGAGGCCACCACCCCACCGCAGTAGTTATCGCCACAGCCCACGGTATCACCGTGGGGGAGCAAGCCCCTTGCTTTATCTTCGTCGATGGCATGGACGGTGGGTATAAACCCATGGTAAGGCCGGCAGAGCTCACCTTTACCATAGACATACGTGGGGTTAAGGCCATCGGTGATCAGCACACCTTGAATAGACGGTATCGATTGGAAGTACTTAACGGCACTTTCCAGGTCATCTTTTCCGCTGTAGTGCAGCGCTTCCTCTTTGTTCATCATGAGAATATCTATATACTCATATACTTTATCGGAATCGCCGAGGACCCATTTGTGTCTGCCCCGCATCAAGGGATCACTGGCGGTACTCACCATGGTGATACTGTTGTGCTCCTTACACTTCCTTAGCACCTGGGAAAATCTTTCGTTGATAAGCGGCTCCCACTGGATAGCTGAAAAGACCGTTAACTCACTTGTATAAAAATCATCATCTAGTTCTTCGAGTTCTAGGGCTGTAGACGGGTGAACCGATGGGGCGCAAATGAAGGTGCGGGATGGATTACCCTGGGCATCGTTGCCGCAGAGGGCGTGGGTAACTACACTGTCCCCTTCCACAATTTTCAGGCGGTCTGTGCGGAGGGGCGTCTTTCTTATAGTCTCTATGGTTAGCTTGCCTAGCTCATTGCGGGGAATATTGGCATAGTAATAGACTTCTATATCTCCCTGGTCAAAAAGGAGCTGGGCAGCGCTGATTAGTGTTACCACAGAGACGCCTCCCAAGGTCTTGTGGGGAGTGATCCCCCCGACAATATCCTGGATGAGCTTTCCTTCAGAAACACCAAAATGAGTAGTTAAATGTTCCAGCAGATTCCCTTCGCTGATAATCAACCCATGGGTGCCGTCTTTAGTCAAATACCGATTCGCCTTAGGCAACGTAAAATCTACATCCTGGTAGATATAATCCACTACGCAACAACCCACACCAGAGATTCTCATTTTTCGACTCCTCACCTCAAGCTATTTCTTCGAGTATCGGTTCCGCAAAATATCTATTGTAACAGCAGCGATGATCACTATACCTTTTACGACCTGTTGCGAATAGTAAGAGACTCCCAATATGGTGAGGCCGTTATTTAAAATACCCATTATCAAGGCGCCAAACAGTGTCCCAACAACACTGCCTTTCCCGCCGGTAAAGCTAGTTCCACCGATAATCGCTGCGGCGATGGCATCGAGCTCATAGCCATTGCCTATCAGCCCATTAGCGCTGTATAACCTACTACCGATCATCACACCACCAAGGGCACTGCACAGACCACTAACAACATACACAGACATTAGCATTGTTTGTACCTTGATGCCGGTGTAACGGGCAGCTTGTAGGTTGCCCCCTACGGCATACACCCGCATGCCGTAGACTGTTTTTCTAAGTATCCAAGCAGCGGCAAATACGACGAAGAGGGCAATAACTACCAACCAAGGAAATGGGCCTAGATAGTCGTTGCCGATCCAGGCAAAGCTGAGATTGCTATTGATGATGGAGACTCCGTTACAAAGTAGGAAGGCAGCTCCCCTTAAGTAGGTCATGGCCCCCAAGGTTGCGATAAACGGCGGAAGCCCCACATAAGCCACTAGACCACCATTGATTAACCCAGCCACCATGCCCGTCAGAAGGGCCGCAGGAACCGCTAAGTAGGCCACGGAGGTCAAGGAGAGCTTCAGGGCCACAACAGCGGTTAAGGCCGCGATAGCTCCCACCGATAGGTCAATTCC
>JAAYRF010000078.1 GCA_012518905.1 Bacillota bacterium
CCAGTAGAAATCACTGCGGGCACACTGTCGGATCACTATGATCCCCGTACCAGAAGGATGCGGCTTTCTCCGCAGGTTTATCAAAGTACGTCAGTGGCGGCCCTAGGAGTTGCGGCCCACGAGACGGGCCATGCTGTTCAGCATGACCAGAACTATATCCCTCTGGGGATCCGCAACAATCTGTTCCCTGTGGCCAGCATCGGCTCTCAAATGGCTTTCCCTCTGTTTTTCATTGGCCTGATTATGGCCTCGAATACCTTGATGAATGTAGGCATCTGGCTCTTCTTGGCAGCGCTGGCCTTTCAACTTATCACTTTGCCCGTTGAATTTAACGCCAGTCGTCGAGCCCTCGTAATGCTGGAAGACGGTGGTTATCTGACAGCTATGGAGAAACCCAAGGCCCGTAAGGTGCTAAGTGCTGCTGCCTTAACCTATGTAGCGGCCGTGGCCATGGCAGCCTCTCAACTCGTTCGATTGTTGTTGCTAAGGGGTGCCAGAAGCGAAAGAAATTAAGGTATACCCAGGCTTAGCCTGGGTTTTTTCTTAGGGGGCGGTCTATTGGGGGAGAAAAGGACTATTGGCGCCAGACATGTTGCTTTACGGGTGCTTTGTGCTATAGAGACACGGGGAGCTTATGTTCATATTGCTCTAGATAGGGAACTGCAGCGCTCAAGCCTAGATCGGAGAGATCGACGTCTAGCCACGGAATTGGTTTATGGCACTTTGCGTCGTCGCTTTACCTTAGATTGGGTATTGACCCAGTTCTCCCGCTATGCGCTGCAGAAGATGTCTGTACCTTTACGCAACAACTTACGCATGGCTTTATATCAGATGATGTTTTTGGACAGCATCCCCCCCGCTGTGGCATGTAACGAAGCGGTGGAGTTGGCAAAGATCTCTGGCCACAAAGGCACTGTGAGCCTAGTCAACGGCATCCTCCGAGCTGTATTGCGAGAGCCTGATAGAGCTGATTACGTTGCGGCGGCCAAGAAACTCAAAAAGGAAGAAGCGATTAGTCTGCTTCACTCCCATCCTCTCTGGCTGGTAAAGACGTGGATTGAGCAATTGGGCTTCGACAAGACCGAAAAGCTGTGTGCCGCCAATAATCTTTCACCTTCCACCCACATCAGAACCAACACACTAAAAACTACCCAGAAAGACCTATTTCGAGGTCTAGAATCCCAAGGGTTTTCTGTGAGTAAGGGCCTGCTTGCTCCAGAGGCTATTCGGGTTAGCGATTCCTCTGGTATTGCCGATAGCTCCATCTTTGAGGCGGGTCATTTCGCTTTCCAAGATGAGGCCGCCATGCTGGTGGCCCATGCAGTATCGCCCCAAGGAAGAGGCTTAGTTTATGATCTGTGTGCCGGCTTAGGGGGAAAGACATTACACTTGGCGGCCTTGATGGAAAATGCAGGACAGATCATAGCCTTCGACATTCATCCAGGAAAGCTCAAAGTGGTGACCAGCACAGCTAGGAGGTTGGGAGCTACCAATGTGAAGACGGCCCAAGCCGATATTGCCCATCTTTCCGAGGAATATTTCGGCAAGGCTGATGGCGTGCTTTTGGATGCTCCCTGTTCCGGTTGGGGAGTGGTGCGTCGAAAGCCCGATATTCGTTGGCGCATTAGCGAAGAAGAGGTAGGCTCGTTAGTCCGACTGCAGCGGCAGCTGTTAAAGAATGCTTACCGGTGCCTAGCTCCTGGCGGTAGGCTGGTATACAGCACTTGCACCATTAACAGGGCAGAAAATGAAGACAATGTGCTATGGGTGCAAGCAAATCATCCCGATCTGCGCCTCATCCAAGCCAATGAGTGGTTGCCCAAACAAGTACCCCCCGGTTATGAACACACCCAAGGACTGCAGCTTTTGCCTCACCAATATGGTACCGACGGGTTCTTCATTGCGGTTCTGGAGCGAAGTTCTTAAGAAAAACAAGGAGCGGCAGAAGGAAGGCATCCTGCTGCCGCCGATGGTGACCATCTAGCCGTCTAGTTGGCGGGGCCGGTTCGGCGAAGTGACCGGCCTTTTCTACGCAACCTCACCGGAATGCGACCGAAGCATCCCACCCAGCCATGGCTAGACAAGCTTAAGCGTAGTATGGACTATTTTCTAGTGGAAAATGCAGACCCGCCTCCGCTGTTTTGGCAAAGTCTAGGGCATTGAGTGGCAGAACTGGATGAATTTACCGCGGTTCGCAGGAATATCTGAATGTTTGTGGAATAACTGACAGAGAAGTCCGTCGAATTCTAGAAAGAACTGCATTTTACACAAGCGGGTGGCGGGAGGTCTAAAGAATGATTAAAATCCTTGTCGCGGACAACAATGTGGGGCTCTGTGAGACTTTGGAGACGTTTTTGAATCGCCAGGAAGGCATGGAAGTTGTCGGAATTGCCCATGACGGTGAGGAGACATTGGTGCAGATCGAACAAGAGCAACCAGACATAGTGCTACTAGATATCACTATGCCCCATCTAGATGGGCTCGGCGTGATGGAACGGCTGGCCCAGATGCGATTGGAGCATCGTCCCAAAATTATTGTTTTGACTGCTTTCGGCAGAGAAGATATCATACGGCGTTTCACTGACTTGGGCGCAGATTATTTCGTGGTTAAGCCTTTTGACTTGAAGGTGTTGGCCGATCGAATTCGCCAGTTTACTGGGGACGCGCCGGATATATCGATCGGCAGAGATGCGGAAGCCGAAGCAATGCAGGGATCTAGGGCCATGGCGCGGGCTGCTGCCAATCGGGAGGTCCTAGTTACGGAGTTGCTGCACAGAATAGGCATTCCCGCTCACTTTAAGGGATATAACTACTTGAGGGATGCCGTATTGATAGTCATGGAGGAAGAAGGCCTTCTAGGCGGTTCCTTGACCAAAGAGCTCTACCCACGATTGGCGGAGAAGTATAGTACTACGCCGGGGGGGGTAGAAGCGGCCATCCGTAACGCGGTGATTACTGCTTGGGAAGATGGCAATCGGGAGTTTCTAGAAGAGCTAACAGGCAGGATCAGCAAGGGTAGATTTCCAACCAACTCTCTCATAATTGCCAAACTAGCTGACCAGTTGCGGTATAAGACACGGCTGATTAGTTAGCTTCTGGCGGAATCCACATACATAGCAACAAAGGAGCACCATAAAGCAAACACGGCAGACGTACGTATCTGCCGTGTTTGCTGTGGTCGGGGTACTCGGATTCGAACCGAGGGCCTCTTCGTCCCGAACGAAGCGCGCTACCAAACTGCGCCATACCCCGGAGATCGAAGCTCAACAACAGTAATTATACCCTAGAGGTCTCATCCGTGTCAAACTACTTGCACCACCGGGATTTCGCCATTTACTCGGTTCTCCCTCAGCTTTGCTGGTTTGCGCCGGCGGCAGTATCAATGGAGTGTATATCCTTTGTGTATCATATGCGTTCTAGGACTTCATTGGTGATATCTAGTTCTCTCTGCGCAAAGATAAAGAATTTCCTTAGGGTCTTGCGCAATCGCCTTTGATATCCCGGCGAAGACCCTCCGACAAAGGCCGCGATATCTCCATCCTCAACCCTGGACAAGAGAAAACGTAAGAAACGACTGGCATCTCCAAGATAGTACTCTTCAGATTTGATTCCTTCATCAAAAAGGTATTCAATATAAGCTGTGAGGAAGTAGACCTTGCTCTTTTTCACTCTTCATGTACCTCCTTTGATTTGCTTTTCTATTCTACCCAAGAAGCATTGCATAACTGTGGAGGTTGCCGTGATGTATGATAGTTATATTGGCATAGTTTACCATTGTTTTCGTCATACTATAAGAGAAGTGAGGTAGCTGACATGAGACCCATGCCTTTCAGCCTAGTAGGACTAACTTTACAGGAATTGCAGAATTTCATGCAGAGGTGGAATGAGCCATCTTATAGAGGAGATCAACTGGCAGGGTGGCTCTACAAGACGCCCGTTGCTTCCTTTGATGAAATGACTAATATATCCATACGGGTACGGGAACGACTCAAGCAGGAGATGATATTGCACCCCTGCAAGATCGAGACAATCAGGGTTTCTCAGGACGGGACAAGGAAATATCTATTGTCCCTCCACGATAGTGAACTCATTGAAGCCGTCTTCATTCCGGAAGAAGATCGAAGAACTGTCTGTGTCTCATCTCAAGTAGGTTGCAAGATGGGCTGCACTTTTTGTGCTACAGGTGCCAAGGGTTTCTACCGCAACCTCACTGCTGGGGAAATACTAGATCAGATATTGCAGATAGCATTAGATGTGGGAGAGGTGCCTAGCAATGTCGTCTTCATGGGGATGGGTGAGCCTTTGGCCAACTATGGTGCTTTACTCAAGGCCATACAAATCATCAATGCACCTTGGGGATTCAATATCGGCATACGTCAGCTCACAGTATCTACGTGTGGCTTGATACCGGGCATTCAACGGCTGGGGAGGGAGAAACTTGGCCTTACTTTGGCAGTCTCTTTGCATGCGGCCGATGATGAGAAACGCAGTAGAATCATGCCTATCAACAGAGTATATGGCCTTGATGAGCTCATGGTGGCTTTGCGTGGATATGTGGCCATGACTGGTAGACGGGTGACTGTTGAATATGCCTTGATGGCGGGTTTTAACGACAAGATGGAAGATGCCGCGGCATTGGCCCGCTTGCTAAAAGGCCTTCTTTGTCACATCAATCTCATCCCCATCAATCCTATCAGGGCAGGGCTGCACCAAAGGCCTCGGCCCGCTGAGATAGAGAAGTTCCAGGCGATGCTCCAGCGGGATGGATTGACTGTGAGTATCCGCAAGGAACGGGGTGAAGACATCGAGGCCGCCTGTGGCCAGCTCAAGGGCGAATGGGAAGGAGTTGACCATGAAGCTTCTTGGTAGGATTGAAGCCTCAATAGAAGGGTTTTTGCGGCGCTGTGCGGGCTCCAGTGGGCAGCGTTGTATTCAGCCTGTGGAGATCGGCAAGCATTTGGCGAAGATCATGCTAGCTGATCGTAGGGTTAGCACAGTAGACGTGTACGTCCCTAATCAGTTTGTTGTTTTTCTCAGCTCCAAAGATTGGGAGAAACTCAGGCCGCTTTGCATCACGATCACCAGCGATCTGGTGGAGTACTTAAGCAGCAGAGCTCGCCGCCATAGTGTAAGATTCGCAGCCCCTGTTCAGATAGAATTTCGCGTGGAGGATAGTCTGCCACCTGGTGCTTTGCGAGCCGAAGGAGAATTCCGAGAATGGGATGCCCCGCAGAGTCTGGGGGAGGCTAGAGATAATGTGCAAGTGTTGATAGATAAAGAAGAAGGTGGCAGTGCCGATGGCACCCAGGTATATAAACTGCCGGAAGCCACGTATGAAAGCGAAGAGCCAGCCCAAGTGGTGGCTCTAAATGGCCCCCATCGCGGGGAGCATTGGGGATTGGGTGCAGAACCAGTTTCTTTGGGCAGAGGGCCGGATCAACACATTCAGCTGCAGGATCCCAGTGTCTCCCGCTATCATGCTGTGATTCGCCTGACGCAGGGCAAGCATTGGATTGAGGATAGTCACAGCACTAATGGTCTTAGGGTCAATGGCAATCTGGTGAAAAAGGCTTTGCTGGAAGATGGAGATTTGCTTCAGCTAGGGAACACTCGGCTGCAGTTTCGAGTGGTGAAATAACATGGAAAAATGGCTGTGGTGGCCGCTACATGCGGCGCTTTTAGGCCTGCTCTTTATGTTTCTACGCATGATCATAATGTCATTGCACTGGGAGCAGAATAACGGGACAAAGCGCCAACCACAAGCGTTTTTGGTTAAGGTACCATCGTCGGGGACTTTTCATCCACCGAAGGTAGTTCTTGTCGGCAAAGAAACACGGCTGGGGAGGGAAGCTAGCAACGATTTGGTCTTGGAAGATCCCTTCGTCTCAACTACTCATGCCCGCGTCTATCTTGTGGGAGAAGAATACTGGCTAGAGGATTTGGGCAGCAGAAACAGTACATATGTAAATGGGGCACCTGTGATCATGCCACAGAAGCTGAGCCAGGCAGCGGTAATTACTATGGGCAACGCAGTGGTGATCTTCCACACGGCCCCCAATTCTCTTGTGGGAAAAGGGTGACGGCGATGCGGGTCGGTGCTAAGACTCATATCGGACAGATGAGGGCGGTAAACGAAGATGCCTATCTTGTACAGGATTCTATTCTAGCCGTGGCCGACGGTATGGGAGGCCATCAAGCTGGCGAAGTGGCCAGCTCGGTTGCGGTTAAGACCATAGCAGGCTGGCCCTTCGATCCCTTAGAACCAGAGGAATCATTGAATCAGGCTTTGACCGAGGCAAATGAGAAGGTATTTCACTTGGCCCAAGGAGACCCCAATATGGTGGGTATGGGCACCACGTTGTCCGTGGCTTGGATAGCATCTGGTCAAGTGTATGTAGCACACATAGGGGACAGCCGGGTTTACTTGTTTGATCACGAGGGTTTCCAACAAGTGACTCAAGATCACTCTGTTGTAGGGGAGTTGTTACGGGAAGGTGCATTGACTGAGGCGGAAGCACTAATCCACCCCCATCGCAATGTTTTGACCCGTTCTTTAGGTACTGCGCCGAAAGTCACCTTTGATATACAAAAGGCACCTTTTCAAACCGGCAGTGGTCTCTTGCTTTGCACCGATGGTCTTCACTCTCTAGTCTTAGCCGAGGAGATGGAAGCGATTGTGAGAAAGCATGCGGACCCGCAGATTGCAGCGGAGGAGCTTATCAACTTGGCCAATGGGCGGGGAGGGTATGATAATATTACTGTTTTGATTGCCATTATCTAATCGACTGGGCTTTACAGATGCATTGAAAGGGTGACGTCCTATGAAGAGGCGCACCTTGCGACCTGGTGGGAGTTGGTTGATTGCCCCCTGGAGTAGGTGGCGAGCTAGAAGGCGAGAAGGTACCCATCTTCTAATTGTGACCGTGATAGCTTCCTTGGGGATATGTCTCGCCTCGTGGCCAACGGATCGGCCCTGGTATTGGGGGACTCGGTTGGGAGGTGCCTTAGGGCTGGGTCTATTGGGTCTGCATTGTTTGCTTTGCCTTACTGGCTTCAGTGGGGATGAGGCCCTCTTGCCGCTGTGCGGATATCTTTGTGCGCTGAGCCTGATCATCCTTACCAGGAAATCACTGCCTCTGGCTTTGCGCCAGCTGAGATGGATTCTCCTCGGATTAGGTCTCATTCCTTGGGCAGCCTTGCCCCGTCGGTGGACTACGCTGGCAGAATACCGCTATCTTGCAGGAGTAGTGGGCTTTGCTCTGCTTCTCTTCACCGCTTTGTTTGGCAAAGAGCAAGGGGGAGCCCGGCTATGGCTGGCCGTGGGTGGTGGACAGTTTCAGCCCGGTGAATTGGTGCGGCTGCTATTGGGTGTTTTTCTGGCCGCCATCTTTAGCGAGAACGCCGAGTTGTTTGCACACCCCACAGCTAGAGTGGGCCCGGTGGATATTCCTGAACCAAGATATCTGGTTCCCCTCTTGATCATGCTCGTACTTTTTGTATTTGTCTTAGTGGTGCAAAAGGATCTAGGATCAGCCCTGCTGTATTACTCGCTTTTCATGTGTATAGGCTTTGCAGCAACAGGACAGATGGGCTACCTTGTCTTGCCCGGAATTTTAGGCTGCATAGGTGGCTCTTTGGCTCTGGCAGCTTTTCCCCATGTCAGAACGAGATTCGATATTTGGCTTGATCCATGGACATCGGCTTTGGGCCCGGGGTATCAAATAGTCCAGAGCATGTTCGCCCTGGCCAACGGAGGCTGGTTTGGTCTAGGATTGGGCAAGGGATACGCCCACTTGATCCCAGCAGTATATACCGATCTTCCTCTTACCATATTAGGAGAGGAATTGGGGTTTGCTGGGCTATTAGCAGCTCTTGCCGGGCAGTTTTTGCTGGCAGGGAGAGGGCTGGCAATATCCCACCGGTGTGGCCAAGAGTTCCTGCGATTGTTGGGAATATCCATCGCTGTCGGTTGGTGGATCAGTACCTTCTTGGCCACTGGCGGAATGCTGCGGCTTGTGCCCCTCACGGGGTTAGTGACTCCTTTTGTCAGCTATGGTGGTACTGCAATGGTATCGAATCTTTTCTGCTTGGGGTTGCTGCTTAACATCTCCCGGCAGGAATTGTGGCAGACATGAAGCGAAGCAGGTTTTGGCCGTGTGTTCTGGGCATAGGTTTTCTGCTGCTTGTGGGGGGGGCTTTCTACTGGCAGGTATGGCAAAGGGAGACTCTGGCATACCACCCGCTTAACCCCCATGTGCAGCACCAGAGGCGCGTTGTTAAAAGGGGAAGGATATGGGGTAGCCATGGAGAAGTGATAGCGGAAAGTATAGAGGGACTTCACGGATTTCGCCGTGTCTATCTAGGTACTTTGAGTTTGGCTCCGATTACCGGATATGACAGTCAGCGGTACGGTGTTGCAGGGCTGGAGAAAGCCTATGACAGCATCTTAATGGGACGGGATTACCCAGGTCGCTCGGTTTTGGGCATTCTAGGTCAAGGGCTAACCAAGCGTGGTGTAGGCTATGATGTGGTGACCACCATCGACATGTCTATGCAAAGAAGCGTGGAAATGCTCCTTGAAGGTCGCAAAGGTGCAGTCATAGTCATGGAGGCCAAAACAGGGCGTATATTGGCGGCAGCCAGCACCCCTGGCTTTTCGCCCAATGACATTGATGCTCACTGGGCAGTCATTAGTACCGATGGCGATAGCCCTTTGTTTAATCGAGCCTTTGCAGGTTTCTACCCTCCGGGCTCGACTTTTAAGTTGGTGGTTTTGGCTGCTGGATTGGCCTCTGGCAAGGTAGTGATGGAAAGCTCTTTTGACGATCCGGGCGCCATTTCGATCCACGGCTACACGATAACAAATTCTGATGGTACAGACAAAAGAAGCCTCTCATTGACGGAGGCTTTGGCACTTTCATCCAATGTAGTATTTGTACGGCTGGCCCAGGAAATTGGTAGCGATGCTATACTGGATATGGCGCGGGCTTTCGGCTTAGGCCAGAAACCGCCCCTGATCGGGGGAAGTGTAGGATCTGGAAGAATTCCCACAGATGAACTTACAGCTGTGGAGTTGGCTCAGATGGCCATTGGCCAGTACAATGTGGCTGTAAGCCCACTGCAAATGACGCTGTTAGTACAAGCCCTGGCCAACGAAGGATTGATGATGCGTCCTACTTTGGTGTCTGCAGTGCATGATCCAGTTAGCGGTAAAGTATGGACAAACCCACCGGAGCCCATAAGGCAAGTGGTGAAGGCAGGACTTGCTCGGAAGATGCGGGAGGCTCTGGCTGTAACGGTCCAGAGAGGGACAGGACGCCAGGCGGCATTGCCTCATGTAGAGATTGCCGGAAAGACCGGATCCGCTGAAAACCCCCAAGGTGTTGCCCATGCCTGGTTTGTGGGGATGGCTCCAACGGCAGAACCTGAGATCTGTGTGACGATAATATTGGAGAACGCGGGCAGTGGAGGCAAGGTAGCTGCGCCTTTAGCCAGAGAAATATTTCGGGTATACTTTAATGGGATTCAGGGAGCCAAGCACTGATATACTGATGGATGCAATCGCTAGTCTTTGGTTTGCCTGTGGTGGAATGAGGTGGTAGAGTGGAAGGGGAAATCTTATCCAATCGATATGAGATAAAAGAGCGCATCGGTGAAGGTGGGATGGCCTTAGTGTACAAGGCCAAAGACCGTCTCTTGCATCGCTGGGTAGCCATAAAGGTCCTGCGGGATCAATATGCAAGTGATCTGGATTTTGTCGAGAGATTTCGACGAGAAGCCCAGGCAGCCGCCAGTTTATCCCATCCCAATGTAGTTAACATATATGATGTGGGCGAAGTGCATGATACCCATTATATTGTCATGGAATACGTGCGGGGGATCAACCTAAAGGAGCTCATTCGCCAGGAAGGTAAGCTGGCTCCCGCGCAAAGCGTTGATATCGCCCTCCAGGTGGCAGCGGCCCTTGGCCATGCTCATCGCAATCATTTGGTTCATAGAGATATTAAGCCCCACAATATATTGATTACCGACGAAGGTAGAGTTAAGGTAACCGATTTCGGCATAGCGCGGGCGGCCAGCAGTGCTACTTTGACCCAAACCGGTCTAGTCATCGGCTCAGTTCACTACTTTTCGCCGGAGCAGGCCCGGGGAGGCATTACCAGTGATCAGTCGGATATTTACTCCCTGGGCATTGTACTATACGAAATGCTCACAGGCAGGGTACCCTTTACCGGAGAAACGCCTATTGCGGTAGCTTTGCAGCAGTTGCAGGAGCCGGTACCATCTCCCCGGAAGATAGAGCCTGGCATACCAATAGCCCTGGAAAACGTGATTATTAAGGCCCTGGCTAAAGAACCGAGGGAGAGATTTGCATCTGCCGATGAGTTCATGCTGGCTTTGCAGAAAACAGGGTTAGGCACAGGCGGGCCCATTGAATGGGAGAATGGGCAGGAGGGCGAGTGGGTGGAAGACCCTGAGGCTGCCACTCGCATGGTGCCTAGAGCGGGCCTGGGCGAGGCAACCCGAATTCACGGAGTCGAGAGGGAGGAGAACGTGGGTAACGGCAAGAGTCCCCGCTCATCCAAGAAGAGACGGACCAAGACTTTCATATTCCTATTTGTCCTTGCTTTTTTGGGCGGCCTCTTCTGGGCAATCTCATATCTACCCCAGCTGATTTTTCCAGCAGAAGTAACAGTGCCGGACATAAGTGGGTTGACGGTGGATGAGGCGCGAATTGCTTTGGAGAAGCGGGGCTTGAAACTAGCAGTAGACAAAGAGGTAGAAAATGCAGAGATTCCAGCGGGGCGGATAATTAGGCAAGATCCCGCAGCTAACCGCCGGGTAAAAGAAGGTCGGACTATCTGGGTGGTAGTCAGCAGTGGACCTCGCTTGGCGCAAGTTCCGGATGTAGTCGGACTACATGTAGATGAGGCTAAAGAACTGATTGTCGAAGCTGGACTTAGAGTTGGCATGGAAACCCCAGTCTTTGAACCGACGGTGTTACAGGAGTATGTGGTCAGCCAAAGCCCCCAGTCTGGTACTTTTCTGGAGGCGGGTCTAGCGGTTGACCTAATGGTCAGCATGGCAGACACGGAACGACCTTTCGTAGTTGTCCCCAATTTAAAAGGACAGCCGCTCGAGGAGGCCAAGGCCAGCATCAGGCGTTTGGGGCTTGCAATCGGCAATGTCTGGAGTGATTCGGACCCAACGCAAGCTGCTTGGGCCATAATTGCTCACAAGCCCTCAGCGGGCGAGTGGGTACCCCAAGGTAGTGCTGTTGATTTTGTGTACAACAGTCGGGGTACGGGACAACCTGCCCAAAGGCCACCAAGAGGCGTATTTCCCGAAGGCAACTCGGGGGCAGACCCGGAAGCTCTTGAGCCCGACGATGCCGCATTAGGTCAAGGTGTCAAAGGCGGTGTTCGGGAGGCCAGTGTCCAGGTTACCATTCCACCAGGACCGGATCAGGAGGTTGTTGTAGTCGTAGTCGATGATCTAGGTGCTCGGGAGGCTTATCGGGGGATCCATCCCGGCGAGACTACTGTTACAAGACACGTACGGGGATATGGTAGCGACGCCCGTATACAAGTATATATCGATAATTTTAAGGTATCTGAGACTGGATTTCCTGAGTGAGGGTAAGAAGGGAGGAGAGGCGTGGCATCTGGATTCGGTATAGTCCTGCGAGGTGTTGGAGGGCTCTATGATGTTCGGGGCGATGATGGCAGGATGATTCGCTGTCGCCCCAGAGGACGGATTAAGCTGGACAGCTTGACGATACTAGCGGGTGATCGGGTTGAGTATTCTATCGTAGATGATCATGGCGGGGTAATTGAAAGGGTGCTTCCTCGTAAGACAGTCTTGCTTCGCCCAGCTGTGGCCAATATTGACCAGCTTGTCATAGTGGCTGCCTGCGCTCAGCCAGATCCGCAACCCCTTTTAATTGATAGGCTATTAGTATTGGCCGAAAGCCATGGTGTTCATCCGGTGGTTTGCCTAAACAAGCTAGACTTGGTGTCTTCCAGTGTCCCTAGGGACCTGGCCGCCATTTACGAAAAAGCTGATTACGAAATACTGTTTTGCTCGGCCAAAGTCGGTACGGGTATAGAGGAACTAGGTTCATTTCTAAAAGACAAGGTGACCAGTCTTGCCGGTCCCTCAGGGGCAGGCAAATCGTCACTAGTTAATGCCCTTGAGCCAGATCTTCAGCTGGTTACCCAAGAGGTGAGCAAAAAGACTGGCCGGGGACGACAGACTACTCGCCACGTAGAACTGCTAGAGCTGTCTGCGGGAGGCTATGTGGCAGATACTCCTGGCTTTAGTCAATTACGTCTAGTAGGGATAGACGTATTAGACCTCGATAGCTATTTCCCAGACATTTGGAAGTGGAAAGGTGATTGCCGTTTTGCAAGTTGTCTGCATCGTGGCGAACCTGGTTGTGCAGTTGCTGCGGCTGCAGATGAGGGAGCTATTGCTCCCAGCCGCTTGGAGAGCTATAGGTTATTCATGGAAGAGCTAGAGCAGGAGCGTAGCAGATACTGATTTGATAGCAAGATGGGAAGGTGGATACAGTGCAGACAATAGCCGCTTCGCTTCTAGCCGCTGATTTTGCTTGTTTGGAGCAAGAGGTGGCCAAGGTGGCCAATGCAGACTACTTGCATGTTGATGTAATGGATGGTCAGTTTGTGCCCAACATAAGTTTCGGGCCACCAGTGATCGCCTCCATCGCTAAGATCACTCCTATACCCTTACATGTTCACCTCATGGTAGAGGAACCGATCAGACTCTTGGACTCTATATTTGCCTCGGGTGAAGGGCAAATCGATTGTATTACGGTGCACGCCGAAGCCTGCAAGCATCTGCATAGAACCTTACAGGCGATAAAGGATCGAGGGATTAAGGCTGGCGTAGCACTTAATCCCGCTACATCGGTAACGGGGCTTGAACATGTGACTGAGCTTCTAGACAGGGTCCTAGTCATGACCGTTAATCCTGGATTTGGAGGGCAGCAGTTTTTACTGGAAATGGTTCCCAAGATTAAGGCTACGCACCAGTTGCTGAGCTCTCTTGGCGTTTCTAAGGAGATCGGGGTAGACGGCGGTATTGATCTGGAGACCGGTCCCTTGGTTGTAGAAGCGGGTGCCAGCTTCTTAATCGCTGGGTCTGCGATCTTTGGGGCTGATGAGCCCGATAGAGTGATTGAGCAGCTTCGTAGTATCGTGGTATAGTATATGGTTAAATCATAGTAAACCAGGATACAATTCCACTTCAGAATGTGATATAAACGCGCGTGCAGGCAGCTGCCTTGGAAAAGGTGGCTGCTTTTTGCTCTAAACGGCGCCTCTAAAGCAGTTTGGATGTTGGCTGCGGTACATATCTAAGACCTTTCGGACAGAGTCAAGGAACGAAAGTAAAGTGAGACTTGACAAATGTGGAATTTATGTTAAAATAAACTTGCCTTGGTAATGCGACAGAGTCCATAGGCCACAGATTCCAACAGAAGATGATACATAAAGGAGGTGGACAGTTGTCGGTTTCGAGAGAAACCCACATACCCAGTGAGGCAGGTCAAGCCATTTTGGAATACGCGTTAGCTATGAGTCTCATCGCCCTTCCCTTAATAGTGGCGATGGGGGGTGTGCGAGAGCAGATGGCGGTCTTCATCAGACGGGTGGTTTATACTGTGGCAATGTGGCAGATTGGTCCTTAAGCATTCCGAGAGCTAAGGAAGAAAGGAGGATATCGATGGGTCGAACACTCTCCCAGCTGTGGTCGGATCAAAGTGGTCAGGGCATGGCTGAGTATGGAATTTTGACCGCATTGATCGCCATTGCTGCTTTAGTTGCAGTGAGGACTCTGGGAGAGACCCTCAGGCAAAAATTTCAGGAATTGAGTGAATCGTTGAACAGCGTAAGGGCTACTTCAAATTAAAAACAAAATAAATACCTCTTCAGGGCATGGCTGGTGATTAAGGACATACCTGGGTTAGGATGACCAAGTGCCCAGTGGGGCACGAATAGATACTGCCCCTTTGCCTCCTATGGCGACGGGGCAGTATCTTCAAGGAGACCACCTAGTAAAGGAATGGGAAGCGGTTTGGGGCAATCAGAAAGCTTGCAGCTGTTAGTGTGACTCTTGGATTTTCAGGGTTTGTCAGATACTTGGTTCTGTTTGTGTTGCTTCTCGGGGCCATAATTAGCGACCTGCGTTTTCGTATCGTGCCCAATATCCTCATCTTACCTGCTTTGATTACAGGCATGGGTTTGGCCTGCCTAGATGGTTTTCCTGGCTTTGTGAGGACCATTTGGCTTACCGTACTGCTGGCCTTTCCATCTTACTATGGGTTTAGGCGAGGTTGGATGGGAGGCGGAGACGTCAAACTAGTGGCTACAACAAGCCTTTTGCTCGGAGAGAATCTGGCTGCACTTTGCTTTTTGGCCGGGGCAATAAGTGGTGGGATGTTCAGCCTTTTTGCTATGGTAAAGCACGGAGCTGGTAGGGGTAACGTAGATTCAGACCATCCAACATATGTGCCATACGCAGCGGCCTATGCTTTAGGGGTTGTACTAGCTAAGATGCTGATGATTGCCATTAGGTTCTTTGGTTAACGGGCGTTTCGATGGGAGTGATAGATATGTTAGACGCACAAGGTAGCGCACTTCTAGAGCTATGTCTTGTCTTACCTTTGCTCTTTGCGCTTATCTGGGGAACCCTTGCTCTTGCCCTCTATGCGATAGAATCCCAGATACTTAACTTCTCTGCCTTTGTGGCTGCTCGAACAGCTCTGCTCGATTCCCAAGCTGAAGTAGGAGAGAAAGCGGCAGCAAAATTTCTGACCACGGCATGCCTGGAATTAGGATGGAGGTCTCCTACTTTGCGTAAGCTCAGCGGCTTAACGTTGTCGGTCAGCAAAGTTCGCAACCGTGTGGAAGTGGAGATAGCTCGGGAGCGCGGTAGAGCTATGAAGCTTCTCGGGTGGTTGTTTTCCGGGGGGCAAAGGCACCAGGGCGCCTTGGGACTAGGAAGTTCCTTCCAGACCCAGCGGATTCAGTATGCTGTTGGGAGATGATGCTAATGCCAAAGCGGATAGTCAATAATGAGAGCGGCCAAGCCATGATATTTCTACTCATTTCACTAGGAGCCATAATGGCTTTTGCTGCTGGTTTGTATATTACCTCAGAATTTCTGGTAACCAAGATCAGGGCTCAGAACGCGGCGGATGCTGCAGCCTTGGCTGGAGCTGGTGTCCTCGCTGATACTCTGGACGTTCTAAGCGTAAGCAACTTGTTGCGCCTTGGCTCGGTGACTACACCCACCTATGGAAAAGCTATTCGAGAGACCACCAAGCTAGTGGCAAGGATGGCTTATGACTGGGGGACCGTGTTGGCCGAGGCTCGCATGATAGATGTAGGTTATGCGAACGGAGCCATTGCAGTCTCTCTCCACAAACCTGATCTGGAGGTAAATTCCTCGGGTTGGTTGGATTTGCCCCACTTTTACCGCGACAAATTGCGCGGACGTCAGACTAAAAATAGGTTCGTGCGAGTGAGTGCTAGCGTTTTTCCCACTGTGCCTAAGGATTTACGAAATCTAGTTGACAGAAGGTTCTTTGGAATGATATTACCTGTTAGCGCCATGGCTGAAGCTGCTGTTGAAGGAAAGAAGCTTACCTATCCAAAGTTTCGAGGTACCTTGACAAAAATACCCCAGTGATGCAAAGGGTCTTTTTTAATCAGAGGATGGCAGGCGAATCTGATGATTGTAATGATCTCTAAGACGGAGGTTGGTATGGGAAGATGCCAGGTAAAGCTTACGTCGACGATGGTGGGCAAGCTTTGGTAGAGTTTGTACTGATCGCACCTATATTGCTGTTACTGCTTGCTGGTGTCTTTCAATTGGCGGTGATATGTGAAGCAAAGTTGCTTGCACATATGGCGGTAAGGCAAGCTGTTGAGATCCATTTGCAGGGAGGCAACCAACGGTACATGCAGGATGAGATAAGGGATTTCTTTGACCAGTTTCCTTTCATGACGGCTCAGTCGGTACAGGTAAATTTGCGAAGAAGTCCGCTCATGACGACTGTGTCAGTCATTTGTCAGCCACCGGCTGTGCCGTATGTCAATAGGTTAATGGAACCACCTGTTGTATCAGCCTCCATGAGTCTGGGCCGGGAGTTACTGGATTCGGGCAGATTGCCTTCCATTAGCACTTTGCGATTATTTCAAAGACAGCTTGAGGAGGTTAAGTGACGATTGGGTAAGATTCCGCCAGTGATGAAAACAACTAGGGCTAGTATAGTACTGGTTGGCATTCTTTACATTTGGTCAGCATTTTCTTTAAGTGTCGTAGAAGCCCGAATACCAAAGATTGAACCTCCACCTTTGTGGATCTTCAACGGACAGAGGGACGAATGCGGATACTTGCTGGATGGAGACGAATGGATGGTGCGGGAGGAAGGTAGAGTCTGGATGGAGGATCAGGACTCTATCTTGAAAGATCTATCCAGGAGAAACTGGAGCAATATCACGGTAAAACGCATTGAAGAAGAGATAGATCCGGAGACGAGTCTATCGGGCATTGAGGCCGCGTTTGCTGCGCTTTTTGAGCGAGTATTCAAGCAGATAAGAGTATCGGGCCAAAGGATCGATGCCACTCAAGGACCTTGGACTGTGGCTATTACCATTACTGATCCTATAGAGTTAGAGTTTTTTGATTCAGGTTTGCCTGATGATGTTCGTTCCTATAGCGCGATATTTCGACACGCCAATCTGAAAGTCAATCCTAAGGAAATAGGCCCCCAACGTGTCCCGTCGATGCCCGGGTCCACATTACTAAAAGCCTATTTCCCAAACGAGACATGGTTCCTGGAAGGCGGATTCTGGTACAAGACTGAGAGCACCATGCAGTCCGTAGCTGATTACTACTCCAGGAAGGCAGACTTCCATTTTTCTATGTCGCCATGGCTAGGATATGGCATGTCTGCCGATGGCAGATCATCAATCTGGATCGCTTCTTCAGCTCAAGGTGAGACGTTTTACTGCATTCTAGAAAACGGCCCTGAGTTCTGGGACGACGGGGAATGGGATTGGTGATGTCATGTTTCGCCATCGGTACATAGTGCTGGCGGTGGTATTTGCGCTGTTAGGGACCATACTCACCAGTCATTACATCAAGAAACTAGAGCAAAAAGCCTTGGGCCAAGGACCTCGGGAGCAAGTTGTCGTAACTAGGGTCGCCATTGCCGAGGGGACGGAACTAAAGAATAACATGGTGGAAAGGAGAATGTGGCCTGCTGATTTGGTGCCAAAAGGTGCAGCGAAGGATATGGAGTCAGTTCTTGGCAGATTGGCGGGGGTGGCTCTTGAACCAGGAGAGGTGGTTCTCGCTAGCAGGTTGCTGGAAGGGGACAAGCAAGGGATAGCGTGGCAATTGGCGGCTGGTGAGCGGGCAGTAACCATTGATGTATCCAATGTCGAGGGGATGGAGTTAGAGTTTACACCAGGGAACCGGGTCGATGTCTTAGGTGTACTAACGGATTACCGTAGTGGTGTCGATCATAGCATGCTGGTAGCCGAAAATGTCAGGATACTGGATACTTCCAGTGGGGCCAATCCATATGGAAATGCAGTCAGACAGACAGTGGTGTTGGCAGTCTCAATAGATCAGGCAAAAAAACTTGCCTTGTTTAGTGCCAACGGCTCTTTACAGCTATTGCTTAGGCCAGCAGGTAAGACAGAAGCCTTGCTCAAAGATGATTCGACACTTACCACAAGAGAAATCCTTGGGCAAGGGCCATACGAAAATAGCCTAGTGCTCTCGGCTGTTTCCCAAGAACCTGCATCGGAACCGACCCATTTGGAGGATGGAGATATGGAACCTGATGAGGAGCAGCCCGTGGCCCCTGCGCGTCGGGTGGAAGTAATTCGAGGCACGATGTCTTTCAATACGGATTTAACAAATGCAAATAGCCAATAAGGAAGTGGGCAAGTCGGAGGTGATCCATTATTGCGCTAGTGAATGATATCGGCTCAAGAAGGCGCATCTATTCTTGGATCGGATTATTCAGGCGTTCTCGATTCTCTAGGCTGGGATTAGTAATTTTGCTCATGGGCCTTCACAGCGTGATAGCATGTTCAGACCATGTTGGAGCCTGGGCTATGACGTGGTCGGAGCTAAGTGAGGATTCGAAATCTAGCCTGCACCTGTATGCTGGGGAAAGTACTCTGCAAGCAACAACAGGGTTAAATCGGGTGGCAGTGGGTGATCCCAGTGTGGCCGATGTAACGGTCCTAGAGGAAGATGCATTTCTCCTTGTGGGAGTAGGCCCCGGCCACACGACCCTAATGGTTTGGGATGATCTGGGCTTCCGTGTCAAAGATATCGTCGTGACCGCCAGACCTCTTCTCGACCTTGTTCAAGTGGAACGGTTGGTAGAAGCATGGGGAGTGAACTTGAGTTGGTGGAAAGAATATCTGGTTGTTCAGGGGACTGTTGCGTCAAGCTCCGAAAAGGAAGTAGTCAATAATGTGCTTGGGAGTCTTTGGGAGCCCATCATCGATTTAGTTGTGGTCGCTGGTGAGGAAGATACACATGACAACGATGAACTAAGACCATCGGGTTCGGAGATTCAAAGAGAGATTGAAGCGATCTTAGGGGTGCCAGATATACAGGTCGAGGTTGTAAAGGATCTGGTTATTCTGCAAGGGGAAGTTGAGTTGGCTACCCATCAGATACTGGCCGGGGAAGTCGCTCGGCAGTTCGCGTCGGATGTACTAAACTTGATTCAGGTTGCAACAGTGACCTTGGCAAAGCAAGATGAGATAGAGAAGGAAACGGCGGTTAAAAATGGTGATTCGGCTAATGTTTCGCCGGATACTGGTGCCAATTTGCCGGTGTCTGCCGTTGATCTGAACCCGCTAAAGCGCATATTGCAGGATCTGCCCATGCTTGAGGGCGTTACTGTTAGCCAAAAAGGAAACCATCTGGTTATCGAAGGCTGTGCTCTAGACGATAAGTCCGTAGAATTGGCGGAAGCCATTGTGCATGACTATGGCCTTGCCTCTGGTCTTGAGGTATTTAGCCTGCTTCGGACAAGTACTCCAACGCCAGCGAAACCTTTTGCCACTCTGATTCAATCCCAGATTGGTATCCCTGGTCTGGTGGTGAGGTGGGTAGGTGATAGCTTGGTCTTGCAGGGTTCTCTTTCTCCTAGGGAACGAGCTGCCGCTCTTAGACTTGCCGAACAATACGGCTATGCTGTTGTGGATCTGACTGAAGAGGTCGGTCTTTCTCCTTTAGTTTTGGCAGATGTCAAAACATTAATCGGTCCCAACGATGACATCTCAGTGACAGCGGTGGGAAACAACATCGTTCTGCGTGGTGAAGTGATATCCACGGAGCGTAAACAAGCCGTAGTAGCCATGGCATCGGCCTTTGGGTATCCGGTCATCGATGCCACGACTGTCGCTTTTAGTGTTGAAAACGAGCAGCCTTTGTTTATCGACGCTGCGAAGATCGGGCAAGCGATAAATTTGGACACCATTAGTGTCCAGGTACTCAATGGCGTTGTCCTTTTAGAGGGCACAGTCGATAATGCGTTGGACAAGATCAAAGCAGAGGCCATCGCGCGCACCTTCACCGAGAGGGTGGTAGACCTTGTAGAAGTAGAAGAGAAGCAAGCTCCGGTGGTTGACAACTGGGAACCTTTGGTGAGGGAAGCAGCTGGCTTGGGAGCACGGCTTTACCGAGTTGGAACAAGCGTCGTGCTGGAAGGGAAGGTACCCTTGGACGTTGGTAACTACCTGCAATCTCTGTTAGATGGCGAGTTCCCGGGTTGGATCAACCGACTGACGATACTGGATGCGCCATTACCACCATCACCGGACATGGGCAAGCTAGAACTCTTACTAGGTAATCTCGATGTTCAATACCAGTGTGTAGCAGATACTATCATCTTAGAAGGGACAGTGGCATCTGAGAGTGAACGAAAAAGGGCGGAAGGTTTGGCCTCAGCTCTAGGGATGCCTGTCCACAACTTTCTGGTGGTTGACGACCGGATCCGGCAGGTGTGGGTGGATGTGTATATGCTGGAGACATCTAGCAGTGACGGAGGCGAGATAGGTCTCGATTGGCACTTCAATCTTGCCTCTGATGATAGCGGCTCAGAAGAATGGGTTATGCCTCTAAGCACATTGGGATCGTTGCATCCAAATGGAGAAGAACCCAACCCATCCTATAGTCTCATTGCAGGCCCGCTGTGGGCAAAAGCCTACCTCCACAGTCTTGTGCGTTCCGGAAAAGCAAGAATTCTAGCCTCTCCATCCCTTTTGGCAGAGGATGGTGAATGGGCTGAGTTTCTAGCGGGGGGAGAGATCCCCATACCGGCGGATGCAGGGATTGAGTGGAAATCGTATGGTGTTAGTCTCAAAGTAAAGCCAACGCTACTAGGCGATGGCCACGTGCATCTTTTGGTGGAGCCCGAGGTAAGCTCTCTCGATTGGGAGAATGCTACTCAGCTGCAGGATGCAGTCATTATCCCCGGGCTACGTACTCGGCGTTGGCGAACACAGGCCGCGATTGAGCCAGGCAAGGCTTTAGTTATAGGTGGACTTCTCTCGGAGGAGGAGAGCACCCGCAGCAAACAAGTTCCTGTTCTAGGAGATTTGCCCATCTTAGGTAGCCTGTTTCGTAGCGAAGTGCGATCTAGGCAAAAAAACGATCTTATCGTAATTGTTAGTCCGCGGCTAGTGGGAGAGGACGATTTTTGGAAAGACACGTGGTCCAGACAATGATATATAGATAAAAAAGAAAATGGAGGTGTGAGAGTGAATCATGGCAGTCTCTGCACAGGCGCATGTCCGTCGAGAGCTTGGCCAGATCATATCAGTGTTTGGTAGTCAAGGCGGGGTAGGTAAGACTTCTATCTGTGTGGCTTTAGCTTCGTTGCTCACTGAGGCGAGGCGGAGGGTAGTTTTGGTAGACTTGACCTTGCGCTTAGGAAGTGACTTGGCCCTGTCTTTGGGTGTAGAACCAGATCCAAGTTTCGCCGATTTAGCACCAGCAATGGATACCATGGTACCAAAAGCAATGGAAAAGTATCTTCTGGCCCATGATAGCGGTATTCGGCTATTGGCAGCACCAAGCACGCCAGATAGATGGCAAAGAATTCGAGAGGGCCATGTGGAAAAAACTATCCACTTGCTCCGCTACAGATATGATTTTGTCATTGTCGACCTAGCTACCAATTTTGATAGCAGGGTGTTGGCTGTTTTGCCCATAAGCAATATGATCTATACCGTGGTCATTCCAGATCCTGTCGCTTTGCAAAATACTAGAGAGCTAAATAGGCTTCTAAGGTTGCTGGGCTATGGCAGCCATGCTCGGCTGGTACTAAATCGTCTTACCGGCAAGGAACCATTGACAGTGTCAGAGATGGAGAGTATCACTGGCCACCCTTTCCATCATGTGATTCGGGAAAACAGTCAGCGCAGGCATTGGTTAGGCAGTGGTAACCAGATTACTGCAATCGGGGGAGCTAAGGGGTTATCGTCGATAGTCAATGAACTTATCGATGTTGAGTCTGAAGACAAGAAAAACCCATCGACTGGCAGATGGCTGTTTCCTCTCATTTCGAGTTTCACTAAGAACAACTCTCCCGGTGACGAGAGCCTCCAGGAAGATGCCATACTTTCCCGGCAAGCTCTGCAAGATTTGGTGCATCACCGGGTCATCGAGCGCGTTAATCCACATCAGCGGGGCTATCAGGAGGATCAAGACGTAGTCTCGTCCCTTAAGGGGCAAGTGGTGAAGATCATTGACGATGTTTTGTTGGAACATGTGGGTGATAGATGGCCTCAGCATAAGCAAGCTGCTTTTCGTCAGGAAATGCTGGACGAGATCCTGGGGCTAGGCCATCTGGAGACGCTATTGCGGGATCCCGAGGTTTCAGAGATCATGGTTAACGGTGCCAACCAGATATACGTGGAGCGGCAAGGTCGTCTAGTGCTGACTGACAAACAGTTTACCAACGACGCAGCAGTTATCAAGATCATCGAGCGCATTATCGCCCCTTTGGGAAGGCGCATCGATGAAAGCTCTCCCATGGTTGATGCTCGTTTACCCGACGGCTCTAGAGTAAACGCCATCATTCCGCCTCTGTCCCTGGATGGGCCTATGCTGACTATCAGAAAATTCCTTGACGACTCGCTTACCATAGCTGACCTCATTGGCTTCGGCTCTTTGAATGAAGAAATGGCTGCGTTTTTGAAAAGATGTGTTTTGGCTAAGCTAAATCTTGTGGTCTCGGGCGGTACCGGGTCAGGAAAGACCACTCTGCTCAACATTTTGTCAGGCTTCATACCGGCCGATGAGCGAGTACTTACTATAGAAGATGCAGCAGAGCTTCGCTTGCGTCAACCCCATGTGGGTCGTTTGGAGGCGCGGCCGGCCAATATCGAAGGTAGAGGCGAAGTAGGAATTAGAGAGCTTTTGCGCAACGCGTTGCGTATGCGACCGGATCGGATCGTAATCGGAGAGGTCAGAGGCCCCGAAACCCTTGATATGTTACAGGCTATGAATACCGGGCACGATGGGTCCATGACAACAGCCCATGCCAACTCCCCACAGGATCTCATCTCACGGCTGGAGACCATGGTGATGATGGGCGGCATAGAGCTGCCCTTAACAGCTATCCGAGAACAGATAGCTGCGGCCTTGGATATCATTGTTCACCAAGGGCGATTTAGAGATGGTAGTCGTAGGATTACCGAGATCAGTTGGGTGAAGGGAATAGACG
>JAAYRF010000079.1 GCA_012518905.1 Bacillota bacterium
AGACATTACTCTTTTCAAGGAGTGTGAACGAATGATGCGAAAACGCCGTACCCTAAGTATCATAGTAGTAGCTATGGCAGCCTTTCTCTTAGGTGGATTAGTAGCTACCTCAACGGGATTGCAGAGCTCTACGTCGGCCGAGCCCCTAGCAACTGAGTCAACTAATGCTTCCGATGCATCGGTAACATCCCCCAATCGCTTGCTACCGGGGATGAATCCTTATCTGATAGCCGATATATCCGAAACCGTGAGTCCAGCGGTAGTGTTCATCTCAGTTGAGTGGCCACCAGTAGAGCGCTCAGCGAATCCTTTTGCCAGTGATCCGTTTTTCCGGCAGTTCTTTGGTGATTTCTTCCCATTTCCACTGACTCCAGGGGATTCAATACCCCGTTCGGCTGGTACTGGGTTTATCATCGATGAAAAAGGTTATGTTCTCACAAACCAGCATGTAGTGGGAGATCTAGGGGAAGATCAAGAGATTAAGGTCAGGATAACGACTCCGGAGTACTCAGGCGAGGTTGACGCTAAACTTTTGGGTGCCGATTATAAGCTGGACTTGGCCGTCCTCCAGATCGATAGACCAAAGGAGTTGGCTAAACTACCCGTTGCCAAATTGGGTGACTCCGATACAAGTCGGCCGGGAGAATGGGTCGTCGCCATCGGCAATCCCTACGGAGAACAGCTGGAACACACTGTTACTGTCGGTGTATTGAGCGCTAAGGGTAGGCAAATTACAATACCCGATACCGAAAAGCGTCAATACAAAGTATACGAAAACCTAATGCAAACTGATGCCGCGATCAACCCCGGCAATAGTGGCGGTCCATTGATTAATATCGAAGGTGAAGTTATCGGCATTAACACCGCGGTCAATGCCGCGGCACAAGGCATAGGATTTGCCATACCCATCAATACCGCCAAAGATGTTGTCACTGAGCTTATCGAAAACGGGAGAATTGCCCGTGAGGAGACCATCAAACCTTGGGTAGGGGTCTACTTTAATGAGATCAGTCCGGAAGTAGCCCGGTATTTCCGTCTGAGGGATACGAATGGTGTGATCATCGTGGAAGTCATCCCAGACAGTCCGGCGGCCAAGGCTGGCCTCCAGACATATGACATCATACGCAAGGTCGGGGACAAGACTATCACCAAAGCGGAGGACTTCTCCCAGGCTGTTCAGGAGCTACAACCAGGAGAGACTGTCATGTTTGTCGTTATGCGACAAAACAGCACAACCCTCATCCCCGTTGAGATCGGTAATCGACCAGAAGGGTTCTAGGCCCTAACTAAGTAAAAGAGGTGCTCCACCCCGGAAACTCAGGGGCTGGGGCGCCTCTTTTACTTATCGAGACTTTACGATTTCCGCTTCGATATAGTCCAGTAGACCACCAATAGGCGCATGGGGATTACGTACTCGCACTACTACCTGCTCTACATCGTAAACATCCAGTATTTCTTGGGCAATGGCCACAGCCATACCTTCTAGAAGATTGAACTCCCGCTCCTCCACTACGTCCTTGACAATAGTGTATACATCTACGTAATTGATTCCCAACTCGACATCATCGGTCCGGGCTGCTGCTTCAAAATCACCGTGCAGCTCGAGATCTACCTCGATCTTCTGTCCTACTTCCTTTTCTGCAGCAAACACTCCGTGGTAGCCATAAAAGGCCATGTTCTTGAATATCAGCCTGTCCACTAATCAATAACCTCCCCGGCTCCGATCTACTGGAGTATGTTATATCTTCCCCTATAACCGCGTACGTTAATCCTTTGTGGCAGCTCCCCAAGCATAACATTTACTACTTACACGCCAGAGGCCCCATATCCTCCCAAACAGACAGAAAACGCCAAAGGAGCAAGCTTGACTCCTCTGGCGTCATCCCTTTTAGATACATTACTCGAGAGAAGGCAAAGGTTTAGCCTGTTTCCTGTCAAAGGAACCTTCGCCGCGCTGCTTGTTGGACTCTTGTTTATCGGTGGTACGTACTGCTGCTACCTGCTTCTCATGCTCTTTGTCTCGGGTCGTTCCGGTAGTCACCCGATCATCGTCCACCGCATAGGGACGGTACTCATCACCCATAAGCTCTCGGAAGTCATCCCGGTCCAAGGTTTCATGTTCAAGTAGCGCCTCTACTACATCTTCCAACTTATTGCTATGGGTGCTGAGGATGTCCTTGGCTCGTTCATAGGCTTCCTCAACAAATCGGCGCACTTCTTTGTCTATAGCTGCAGCAACTTCCTCACTGTAGTTGCGCTCTCGGGAAATATCCCGCCCCAAGAAAATCTGCTCCTCATGCTGTCGACCAAAGGTCAGTGGGCCCAGCTCCTCGCTCATGCCCCACTCCGTCACCATCTGGCGAGCCCGTTTGGTGGCCCTCTCCAAATCATTTTGGGCACCGGTACTAACTTCGTTGAAGGCCAGTTCCTCCGCGGCTCTTCCCCCGAGCAGATGGACCAATTCATCCATTAGCTCCGACTTCGTGACTACATAGCGATCTTCTGTAGGCAAGGTCATTGTGTATCCACCAGCCATACCTCTGCCGACAACACTCACCTTATGCACCGGATCAGAATGGGGTAAATAGTTCGCTACCACTGCATGACCTGCCTCATGGTAAGCAAACACCCTCTTATCCCGCTCCGTAAGGACCCGACGGCTGCGCTCCGGTCCCATGATGATCCGGTCAATAGCCTCTTCACAATCAGCCATCAATATCCTCCGGCGATTGGCTCGGGCAGTCAAGATAGCTGCCTCATTCATGACGTTCTCCAGATCGGCACCACTAAACCCAGGAGTGCGGCGAGCTAGTACCCTTAAATCCACATCCTCCGCCAAAGGCTTGTTACGGCTGTGGACCTTGAGGATCTCCTCTCGACCAATCACATCAGGTCGATCAACCACAATCTTGCGGTCAAATCGTCCGGGCCGCAGAAGCGCCGGATCCAGTACATCCGGTCGGTTGGTAGCTGCCATAACGATTATACCCGAATTAGGCTCAAACCCGTCCATCTCTACCAACAGCTGGTTGAGAGTCTGTTCTCTTTCATCATGGCCTCCGCCCAACCCAGCCCCTCGATGACGGCCAACAGCATCGAGTTCATCGACGAAGACGATACAGGGCGCATTTTTCTTTGCTGTATCAAACATATCCCGAACTCGGGAGGCCCCGACCCCCACAAACATCTCAACGAAATCGGAACCGCTGATACTAAAGAAAGGCACACCGGACTCCCCAGCCACAGCCCTAGCCAGAAGAGTCTTACCGGTGCCGGGAGGGCCCACCAGCAGGACACCTTTAGGAACCTCGGCACCTACATCCTGGAACTTCTTAGGATGCTTCAAAAATTCTACGATTTCCACCAGTTCCTGTTTAGCTTCATCCAGTCCGGCTACATCGGAAAATCGGACCTTTATCTTATCTTCAGTATGCAGTTTAGCTCGGCTTTTGCCAAAAGACATAGCCCGGTTATTGCCACCCTGCATCTGGTTGAGGATGAACATCCAGATACCTACAAACACGACCAAAGTAATGATGTTGGGCAGTAGGGCAAGCCACCAGGGTGTCGGTGGGGTAGTCTCCGCCCTTAGATCTACATTGTGATCCATCAAGAGATCTGCCAAGTCCGGCATCTTCCCCATAGGTACGATGGTCGCAAACCTGCTGCCGTCCTTTAGGATACCTTCTATTCTTTGCTCACCAATCATCTGGGCAGACTCTACATAGCCTTTTTCGACCTGATTGATGAAATCTCCATAACCTAGCTCGCGCCGGGTTTCCATGCTAGGATATAAACTACTAACAATAGATATGGCGATTATTGCGATCAAAAGATATAAACTGATACCCCGTAGAAATTTGTTCAAATCGTGTCCTCCCCTCGTAGTAACATAAAGAAATGGGGCCCGCTGATGCGGCCCTCGCCTTAATCAACCGAGCAGTCTGCATAATCTGAAAAGGCGGGAAAGCCCACCCCTCCACAGCATATTATTATACCATAGGCCCATAACCATGACAACCATGTGGAGGCCCTTCCATGACCTCGATCAACCTCCGTTTTCAGCCCAATCTTTTCTAAGAAATTCGGTTCTTAGGTACATCCTTGAACCGTAACCCGCAATACTCGTTGCGTTGCCTCTGTCACACGAGTGCGGTGTGCCTGGTGCAGCCCGACCACTGCAACGATCCCTTGACCGTCGACGATACAAGGCACCTTGTCTCTGAGGTGTTTGGGGATTTTTTCATCGACAAACAAATCCTGCAGCTTCTTTGATCCCTCCATACCTAGGGGCTGCAATCGATCGCCAGGTTGACGACTTCGCACCAAAAGGGGCATTTCTACTGAGCCATAATCCATATCGACCCACCAAGTCCCCTCTTGCCGCCAGGCATCTCTAGGTTGCAGTACGGTTGCATCTTCCCACCAAGCCAATACTGTTGTCAAGATCTCTGTATAGATGGTTACATTCAATTCTTCGATTATTGTACTGGAGCCTAGAGATAGCGGTCGAGGAGACCAACCCTCCCCTCGGTGGATTTTTACCCTCGGGGAGAAAATCAAAACATTATCTATCAACGATACTTCAATGGCCTCCGGCAAAGTCAGGCCCTTGCCGCCTGCCTCTCCCGCGATGAGTTGCTCCATTTGCTCCAAGCTAGCACCGGGCAAGCTAGCACCATAACCGCTTATCTCTTGGTAAGCGAAATCAACAACCCGCTTGCGCAAAGCAACCGGCAAACCTACAAGCCTAGACAAACATAGGGAGACTCTTTGCGGAGTACTTTCTACAAGGGCACGCTGGTACTGCTCTTGGGCCAGGGATTCCAGCAGCTGCCAGTCCTCCCTCAAGGTAGAAGCGGTATGCATTATACGGGAGAGTACCCCGGGATTGAGCTGCGCCAAGCGGGGCATAATCTCCCAGCGGATATAATTACGCCGATATGCTATACTCAGGTTCGTGGCATCCTCGCGCCACGGTATTTGCTGCTCCCGGCAGTATGCCTCTAACTGCCACTTTTGCAACTCAAAAAGAGGCCGGATCACTCTACCTCTCAGCGGTGGCATACCTGCCAATCCCCGTAAGCCCGCACCACGAACCAGGTTCATTACCACCGTCTCAGCCTGATCATCACCGTGGTGCCCTACAGCGATGCGGGTAGCACCCACTTGGTCCGCTATGCGCTCATATAGACCATAGCGGGCCTTCCGTCCGGCCTCTTCTTCTGTCAACCCCAATCGCTCTGCCTGGGCAGGTATGTCCACTTGCTCGATATAGGCAGGGATGCCGAGGTCGCGACCAATCTTCTCCACAAAACCAGCATCGCCATCGGCTGCTTCACCCCGGATACTATGGTTGAGATGGGCAATATGTAAGTTCAGTTGACATGGTTCCTGCAAACGCCAAAGAACATGCAAAAGCGCCATCGAGTCAATACCACCCGAGACGCCCACAACTACACCTTCCCCCGGCCTTAACATATCATATCGTCTTATGGTCTTTAGCACACTGGGAAGAATATCAAACTCAGAAACAGCGAAAAGCTCCTTATCCATGCCTTTTTCACCAACCTGCCACGGTCACAATTGCCCTAGCAACTTACCACTGATGCCATCGGGCTGGTACAAGCTCTAGAAGCACCTATGACAATCTTGGCAGTTATTCTATCATCTCCTGCTTGATTACTATTATTCCCCATCGCTAAGTGGTTTCCTGCCCATCTAAGGTAGACAAGGCGGGTCCTTAGGCCAACTGTCGATGATAGATGGGAATTTCCTTCACACCTGTTTCTAGTATATCGGTACCACTGGTGCGCCTATAGATAAGTATCGCTACTATAGTCATATCGTCTCTTATTTCCCCGCCTGCGGCAGCCCTTGCATCTTCCAGTACCAAGTTGGCAATGGTCTTCAGATCGCGGTCAGGTACCCGCTGGACAATCCGGTTGATCCATTCCTCAGTCAAAGCTGAATAACCATTGAGAATTCCGTCGGTCATCATCAAGAGAATATCGCCATGACGCCAGATACGCATTTGCGGCTCCATTTCTACGCTATTTAAAATGCCAATGGGCAGTGTATTGGAGCGAATTACTTCTGTACCGCTACCTCTGATCAGGAAACTTGGCGGTGCTCCGATCTTAATAAACTCTACCTCGCCTGTATAAAGATCCATAATAGCCAAATCAACAGTAGCAAAGATCTCATCTGACGATCGCAAAAGCAGAATCGAATTAACGGTACGCACAGCGAATTCACGGTCAAACCCGGCTTGCATCAGCTGCTTAAGCATAGCTATGGTGGCTGTACTTTCCAATGCAGCCCGAGGCCCATGCCCCATGCCATCACTGATGACTACCGCTAGTTTGCCACCTTTTAGCCATACTTCCGAGTGAGTATCTCCGGATATCAGGCTGCCATCTTTGGCAACCTTCACCGCTTCTATTTGGACATTAAAGGCCCGATCTGGGAGTAACACAAACTGACAGCGGGCCCGAGGTACTATATCAGTGCATTCCTTGGTCCAAACCGAATACTCTTGCCCTAAAGTGCGGGAAACCAAAGCAGCTACCTTCTCCCGACAGGCATACACTCCACCGCAATGCTCCATGCGGATATGGATCTCTGGCTTGCCACCAGCGGTCCGAAGTACCCGCAAAGAATCAATGGGAATATGCTGTCGAGCTAATACTGCCCTTAGCCGCAGCTCCCACTCTTCGTCGAATTCTACCTCCATCTCCATCTGGGAGGCAAAAGACCGCATAATGTGGGAGAGACCCTCCAACTGGTTAGATACGATCTCCTGGCTTTCCTGTAAATATCTCTGCCAGGTATTTTCTAAACGAAGCATCTCCATGATGGTATTGATGCTAGTAGTAAGCTGATAGGGTTGCATGCAGTACTTGACTATCTCGGCAGGCAAGTCGGGAAACCCGATGCGAGTGTTCTTCTCAGCTATGGCCACCAGCTCCACCATATCCCAGTAGGTCTGGTGAAATCTTTCCTCCCAGCAAATTCGAAAGCCAGTGCAATCGCTGCAAGCTTTTTGGGTTAGCAACATTAGGAACTGATCATAGCCGCGATCGGGGATTTCCGGTCTGCGGGGAATCTGGTTGAAGGTCGCTGATAGCTCCTCAAAGACCCGTGCAAAGTCATCTAGTCTTTGGTTGAGCATCTCCCTGAGCCGCCGGTTGGTCAAAGCCTGATGCTGTCGGTGTTCCTCTGTTCGGGGAATCAGGCGAGCCAACCTTCGCAGAAATCTGCTATGAATGGATGCAAAGAGAATGACTCCCACCGCCCCCAAGGCCCATCTAGAAAAGAGCTCTGACGATTCTCCGATAAAAAACGCCAAAGCCAGATTGGCCATGACAAAGGCAAAAGTAATACCTAGTTTCTTGTACCCCGCCCCTACACCTACTAGCAATCCGAAAACCCCGTACATGCCCACCAAAGCCTGGTTACCGCTGGTTAGTGCCGTCAAGAACCCTAGGGCCACACCACCGACAACGGCCGCCGCAAACCCACCCACATAGGCAGTGATCATCAATACCACGATTGCCACCAATTCCTGCAAATGGAAATCTCCAGCATAAGTATCTGTTAGCCCCAGCAAGACGCCTACAAGAATCAGACTCAAAGCTACTAACTCACCGGATGTCAACGAACTATTAGGGCGTCTTTTGCTGATTCCAGCTATAGGCATGAGAAGATTACCCAAAGCCCAGATACTGGCAACTGTCGGCACCCAAATAATAAACTCCGGTACTAGCCAAGGAGACACTACAAGCAGTGCACCGGCCACCAAGACCCCGGTGGCAGAAAGCAAAGTGTTGGGAGTCAGCTGGACTTTGCGGGGTAAAGACAAACCTGCCAAACACCAGGTGATAAAACCTATGAGCAGCCAATATTGAGATACCGCTCCGGGCAGTCGAGTAGCCATCCCATGGGTAGCGCAAAATAATACTACCAGCCCCTCTATCGGCTCACCGGTAGCCAGCACCACCGCAAGGAGAGCCATACCAAAGGGGTGTACTCCTGGCACCAAAGGGGCACGACCCAAAAGGTAGGCAAGAATCATCAAGAGCAATACTCCACCATTAAGCAGAGGCGATGCTAATCTCCACAAGTGAGCCACAAGACGGCAAGCCAGCTTAGCCAATCCTCGGTTGCTAAACTTCCTGAACCCTGCACGCTTTTTACCCATGGGCTTCCCTCTTTTTGTCATATCCGCCTGATGGTAGCAGTATAATTATACTTGCTGGCAGGGGTTGTCCATGTCGAACTGACTAGAATATAATTCTCAAACCTTTCCCATAATTCCCCATTATGTATATTCATCCTTTCAGAACCTTGATTGGGACCATCCATTGTCGTATATTTAAACTCCACCTATAGATTTCCATACCAATCTCCAAGCTTGTGTGCAATCTGCAATCAGATATGCCGCGGTAGACTCAAGGCTACCATCACCGCGATAAACTCCAATCTACCCAACCACATACCTAGCATCTGGGTAATTTTTAAGGCAAGAGGCATAGAAGGACCTGTTATACCAACAGACAGCCCTACTGTGCTAAGGGCTGTGGCAAACTCCAACCCTGCCCAGGCCAATGGAACACCGTGAATCATGAATATGACTGTACCAGAAAGAAACGTCACCACGTACAAGAAGACAATAACTGCGGCCTCCAATAGTTCTCTATCGGAGATGGATTTGAGTTCACCTTGCCGATAGACTGTATGGCGCACAATCACCCTTTGCCCGTATATCCGATGCCGCACTGTCCAGACAGCTGCCTGCCAAAGAGCAGCGATGCGGGAAAGCTTAATGCCACCTGCGGTGCCACCGGTACCCCCGCCAGTGATCATTAGAAGTGTCAGCGCAAACAAAGATATGTCCGGCCACTTGGATAGATCCGCTGTACCAAAGCCCGTGGTAGTACTAGCTGAGATTGCCTGAAAGGTCGCTATCCGCCAAGCCCGCGGTATATCACCATACAAAGAGCCAATTCCTATGTAGGCAAGGGGAATAAGCAAACCTAGAACTACTGCCAGAGCGTACACTTCACTATCCTTTAGCACCCGCCAATCACGCTTTGTGTAAAACAGATAGTGAAGAGAGAAATTGCTCGAGCCCAGCAGCATCAAGATTATTGTAACCAATTCCACTGGCAAACTTTTGAAGAAGGCAATGCCCTGAGTGTGGGTGGAGAATCCTGCAGCAGATAGAGCTGTCATAGCATGATTTACGGCATCAAACAGGCTAAGGCCTACCAACTGATATAGGATGGTACCTACCACAAGATACAGGCCGTACATTTTCATGAAGAGGCGAGCAGTATCCAAAATGCTGGGAACCAGATGATCGCTGCGGGCCTCAGCTTGATATAGACCAATGCCCTGGGGACCAATGACAGCGGAAAGCATCAACACAGCAAAACCGGCACCCCCGAGATACGACATGATACTTCGCCAGAAAAGATAGATGGGTGGGACCGGCTCCGTTGTGGGAAACATCGAAAGCCCTGTACCCGTCCAGCCACTAATCGCCTCGTAGAGACTGTCCACAATCACCAGCTGCTTGCCTATGAGAAAAGGCAAGCCCCCCACTACGGTAGCCAAAAGCCAGCCAACACTCATGATGACAGCAGCTTCCCGTGGAGAAAGACTCCCGTTTGCTTCCAGCCGGTAACCTTGCCAAAGACTCCAACCAGCAACAATACTACCTAATCCGGTAACTAAGAAAGGCAAAGCGTCTTCCCAGTGCAAAGGCATTAGCAGACCGGCTAAGAGCGGTGTAAGGGTCAGCACTCCAATCCCTAATACGAGCATTCCCAGGTGTGCTAGAATGCGGCGATTCTCATGGCTTATCACTTGGTGCCCCCTACTCAGTTTCCAGTACGTAGTATGATTCAGTGGCCCGTCAGAGCAGTCTTGAGTAAAGCAATAGTATCTAGTGTAGTAATGGCCAACACCCGATCTTCTACGCTGAGCATAGTGTCACCCCGGGGAATGATTATTTCTGGCTCTCTCACCACTGCCATCAATATGCATTCCCTAGGCAGGTTCGGAGCAATGGTCGCAACAGTCTTACCAACCGCCGGTGCATCGGCCGCCAGATCGATTTCGATTACAGCTAAGTTGCCCCTTTCAAAGGTAAGTAAAGTGCGAATGTCTTCTATGGAGACCTCTTGTTCAATAAGACGAGTGATGACGGTGGTGCTGCTAACTGTCAAGGGTATGTCCATAACCTTGAAAACTTGTTCATTCCGGGGATTATTGACTCTAGCGATTACTTTGGCTATCTGAAAGTGGTGCTTGACAATCTGGCTGGAGATCAGATTCACCTCATCGTTGCCAGTGGCAGCCACAAAAACATCACATCGGGAAATTCTGGCGTCTTCCAGCACCTGTAGTTTGAGTACGTCGCCAGCCACCACGGTGATGCCGAGATCTTCTGCCAACCTACCACATAGAGCCTCATCCTTTTCGATAAGGGTAATGCGATGGTTATCCATAAGAGTCTTGGCTAGATAGTATCCTACCTTGCCTCCACCCGCGATGGCTATGTGCATGCTCAGACACTCCCTAGATCTCTAGCCACTTGCCATATCTGTGTAAATGGTTTGAGTATAGAACCACAACCACTTCATCGCTCTTTTCAAGAACTGTGTCCTCCGTGGGTATGAATGCTTGGTGGCCCCTAAAGAGTAGACTAACTGCAAGCTGGCCTGGCACTGATACTTCTTTTACACCCTTACCTGCGGCCCCAGGCTTGATCTTGACCCGAACAATCTCCAGCCCCGCCGACTCAACTAGAAGATAGCGATGTATTAAGTTACTACAAACCAAGTTCTGTATCTCAGCAGCTTCCCAAAGGGTAGGGGCGATGGTCTCAATACCAAAGTATCTATATAGTGTCTCATTGTCACTATCTGACACCCGGGCCACCACCTTTGGTACATGGTAGACTCGCCGGGCCACCTGGGCTGCCATGAGATTCGTGGCATCGTTGCCGCTTACAGCCACGAAGGCATCGGCTTTATCTACACCGGCTTTCTTCTGCACATCCACATCTATGCCATTACCCAAGAGTGTAATCCCGTTAAAGGTATTTCCCAAAAGCCTAAAGGCAGACGAATCCTTATCAACGACAACTATGTTATGCTTACCCTGGGAGAACAGATTAGCGACCGCACTACCAACCTTCCCACATCCAATTATAACCAGATACAGGTTAACACCCCCTCACCGTTAGTATGCGCGCTGGGCGGCTAGATAATCGAGAAATAAGCTGTTTGAAATCACGGGTAATCGGGTAAAACTTGTTTGGGTCGGTAGGCCGAGAAAAGTGCAAATGAGGGAAAATCCATGGCCAACGATGCATCGCTGGATCAGCTAGATGACATAAAACTGCTCATTCCTCTCAATGAACGGTATCTCACCATCCCGCGGCTAGTACTGAGTGATGTCTTCGGCAAAGTGGGACTAGACGTATGTGACACAACCAGCTACAAAGTAGCCCTAACTGAAGCTGGCCGTTACCTGATCTATTTTTCCTACCGCCACCTTGAGCCCCATCCCCTACAGGCTACATTTCGAATAGCACCTCAAGAGATCACCATTGGCATGGGTGTCCGGGGTAAATGCTATTGCGACACACGTATCAAAGCCCATCCTCGCCTTAGCCAACAAGAAGCAACCGGAAGCCTCGATCTTCTGCTGGTCGCCTCCCTTGTCGATGGTATTCGTAACGGAATACGCCGAGAAGGCGAAGACTGTACAGCCTTTATCGAGATGACGAAATTCCTGCACCGCCCATCCCCTCCCTGCAGATAGCGTAGCCCTCCTTGGACCGGCAGCATACACTGATCGCAAGGTTAGGTGTAAATGCTAGTTTGGAGGTGTCCCCATGCATGACAGGATCACCACAAAGCTCATCGAGATAGAAACCCTGCTTCTGCAATACGAATATCGTGAGCTGGCCATCCGCACCAAGGCTGCCCAGCTCAGCGAAAAGGTCAATCGCATCATCCGTCTCAAACAGGAACAGCTGCAGTTGCTCCATGATCTGTTGGAGGAAATGGATCGCTTCTTTCTAAATGGCCGCCCTACTATTGGAGCAGAGCAAGAAGAAAACTCAGTGCAGGATAAGAGCTGATGCCCCTTTCTTTCGCCTTTTTCCCATACTGCAGAAGGCTATAGGCAGGAGAGTCTCCGAGAACGCTGTAAATATATAGGGGAAGCATGATTTTACGTTAGCCTATGCAGAGCAGGGAGGCACTGTCATGGAAATGCCAAAACCCGACGAGATTGTGGAGCAAATATATGAAAACCTAAACCGCTTGGAGTACGCACTCGATGGTTCACGGGCAGAGGTGAAACAGGCCACCTTAGCAAAGCTAAGGGAGATCTACTTGAGAGCTAAGCAGCAAGGCAATGAACGCCTGTATCTTCAGGCATTCCGCCTGTATAATCGCTTGCTAACTTCGGTAGATATGGTGATTCCAGAGTCATTCGCAGAAACATATGCAGAGCGATTTGCCCAGCATGTAGCTAACCTGGTGCTTAGAACACTGGAAGAGACAGGGTGGACAGCAGATAAGACTTCCGATGAAGTGGCAGAGTTGCTCATCTGGCTTACAGAAATCCTCACCCTAGATTTTGAGCAGCGGCTGCTCGGTGAGCCCTGATGCTTCCCAAAAACCTTCCAAAGTATAGGGGCTATCGGCTTTTCTCCACTGAACGGCTAGTTGGTTTGTTCGTGTTGCATTTCCTGTTCCTTGATGTAGTACGAAAGAGTAGCTAGACCAACAGCTAGATCTTCGCTGCGCACCAAAACATCCTTAGGTACCTCCAGTTTGGTGGGGGCGAAACTCCAGATGGCTTTTACTCCTGCCCCCACCAGGATATCGGCCACAGCCTGGGCCGACTCTGCCGGCACTGTAATAATGCCCATTTTGATGCGTAGTCGTTCAATTAAATCAGCACAGCGAGACATAGGCATGATGGGGCGGCCACATAAAGAACGGCTCGTTTTCTCCGGGTCGTTATCGAAGACTGCCACAATTTCAAATCCGTAGCTGGCAAACCCAGGATAGCCAACTAATGCTGCGCCAAGGCGACCCGCCCCTACTAGTACTGCATCAGTGTGATTGTGCAGCCCTAAAAACTCCGCTAAGCAGCCAGCCAATCTATCCACTTCATACCCCAGACCCGGTCGTCCACCGCTCCAGATGTGATTCAGGTCTTTTCTCACCTGGGCATTATCAAATCCCGTCCTCAAACCCAAATCACCTGAAGATACGTACTTAATGCCTGCCTCCCGGCACTGCAAAAGGACACGATAGTATATTGGCAACCTTTCCAGTGTGGGTTTGGGAATGGAGACCAATCTCGACATTGCTGGTTACCCCCTTGAATATAGTTGACCCTGGCCGGATAGTTCACATAGTGAACGGCTGCTTGGTATCAGCCTGTGCGATGCCAAGCAGCCTATGGAAAGACTCTCTATTTTACCTGTAA
>JAAYRF010000080.1 GCA_012518905.1 Bacillota bacterium
ATTGAAGGGAAGCAGACCTCGGGATACGATGTTTCGGTTCAGTACAAAGATGTGACCCTAAGTACCGGGCGAGAGACCCAGAAGGCCAAGGATAGGGAGGAAGCAGAATCGGAGCTTGTGACGTCCTTGGGTCTTATGTATGGGGTGGGCCAGGATGTAGTGCTCAGGGCCGACTATCGCTACGTTGATATCGATGAGTTGGCTGAAGAAGGAGTAGAGCCTAGCAGCACTCGTAGAAGTACTATTGGAGTGGGAGTCGTTGCCCCCAAGGGAAGTGTCAACTTGGGATTGTCCTACGAGCAGGAGCAAGGTAAGGGCCGTTTGTCGCCAACTGGGGCTAGCGCTGATGTAGCCCATGAAGCGTGGTGGGATCCGAGATCGGTGCTGCAAGCTGGGGTGGCTCTAGAAGACATCGGTGATGATGGCAAGAAGACAACTAGCTTGAGCCTAGGATACAACTATCGAAAGGAGGCCGCCCTGGTTTTCGGGTATAAGGTGATAGACTTTACCGATACTGAAAGCTCTTCTGATGACGATAAGGAGAACATCGCCACTGCTGAGCTATCTATTAGGTTTTGAGCTAGATTATACACTGGGTTGGTAGGTAATAGCTGGTGTTGGAGAGAGAGGGGAAGTTCATGAGAAAACCAATGGCTATAGCGGTAATAGTCTCTCTGTTGATGGCTGTGGCAACGCCCGTATGGGCTGAAGCTGGCACGCCCCTAGAGGGCCTGAGAGATCTTGAGGTTACCCTATACGGGCAGGTACAGGAAGGTGCATTAATTGAGCGTCTAGCTCGGGTAGAACAAGATGTTTTTGGGGAACAGAAGATGGGCCCCATCTTGGTTAGGATCGAGAATCTAAATACCTACTTAATGCTAGGTGGCGGTGCTGTAGATTCGCTGCAGTTGAAGCTGAATGCCATTGAATGGATGGTGTACCAAGAAATTTATGTTGGTGAGCCCCTCTACACACGGCTTGAGCGCCTGGAGAATGCTATGTACGGGTCTTTGCAGCAAGGGCCAGTGATGCAGCGGGCTGATGAGCTCTTGCGGATGGTTTGGGCCTCAGACAAGCTCAATGTGGATGTTGTGACAGTGCCCAAGGAGACCCTAGTTAAGATCAAGCTTTTAACCGAGCTAGATAGTGCTAAGAGCAAAGTCGGAGATAAGGTCCATTATCGAGTAATTGAGGATGTCATGATTAAGGACCGCCTGGTGATTCCTGCCGGGACCGAAGGTGTTGGTGCCGTCCAGGAGGCTACCGCGGCCAAACGGTTAGGAGTAGACGGTCGGCTGTTGGTGGATTTTAAGAGTCTGCCGGCCATCGATGGTACTAGAGTTTCCTTGGTAATGGAAGAGACAGCTACCGAGAAGAATAAGTCTTTGGAGATGGCGGCTGGTGCCGGTATGGCCGGCGTTATTCTCCTCGGTCCTATTGGGCTGGCTGGGGCGTACTTTATCAAGGGTAAGGATGTAGTGATCACGAAAGGTACGGAATTCTACGTAGAGGTCATGCGGGATGCCCGAGCATCGGGGCTCTCCCTAGTACCGGCCAGATAGGGCATTAGTCAGTGGGCTAGACAGCACTGCTATATCTTTAGCCTAATGGGGCACAGCTAAGGTAGTCTACGACTATGGGCTGTGCCTTTTTGTGATCTAGCGAAGGCTTGCCTTATGAGGCAACTGGGTATCTACTCATCAGGTGTAGGAACTAATGATAATATGTGGAATACCATAGGAGAGATCAACTAAGGCAGGCTATAATGCCTGGAAAGGGGGAGGAATCAATGGCAGAAGTCGAGCTCTTGGCTGTCACTCCCGATGCGGAGAAACTCATTGAACTAGCAGGACGGACATGTTATCTTTCCCAAGATCGCAGCCAGCCCGGTAGCGAGGAGAGGTTTATCCGCATGCTGTTACGTCATAGCCACCTATCAGTATTGGAGCACGCCTATGCTACGTTTCGGATTAAGGGTGGTTCGAGGGCCTTTACCCATCAGATTGTTCGCCATCGCATTGCATCGTTTTCTCAGCAATCGCAGCGCTATGTATCAGAAGCAAACTTTGACTATGTGATACCTGATACTATAAAGGAGAACCCTGCTGCTTATAGTACCTATCAGGAGGTTATGAAAGCGATTCGCAAGTGCTATGGCCAGCTTCAAGAATTGGGTATCCCCAAGGAAGATGCCCGTTTTGTCTTACCCAATGCAGTGACTAGTGAGATTGTTATTTCCGCTAACCTCCGGGAGTGGAGACATATTTTCAGTGTACGCTGTGAGGCCCATGCACAGTGGGAGGTCCGTACTATTTGCATACAGATGCTAGAGCTCCTTCAGGAGGCGGTACCAACGGTGTTCTCTGACTTTGTCATTGACAAGAACCGCATGGTGGCCGAGATCGAAGGCTCTCGGATGTGACGCTCGAATTTGGCGAGGTGGGAGCTCCACCGTGTTCAAGCAAGGGATGCCGTTGCGGGGAAAGGAGATTTAGATGGATTTCACGATTTATGCTAATAAATATCGGAACGAGATCATCAAGACGACCCAGGAGCTTGTACAAATTCCCAGCATCGAGGGAGATCCACAAGAGGGAATGCCCATGGGCGCGGAAGTGGACAAGGCCCTTCGCTATGTACTGGATATCTGCCAGAATATGGGTTTTCGTACGAAGAACTTGGATGGTTACGTTGGCTATGCCGAATATGGCCATGGACCGGAAATGGTTGGCATCTTAGGCCACTTGGATGTAGTGCCTGCCGGGGAAGGTTGGACAAAACCTCCTTTTGGTGGGGTCGTAGACAGAGACCGGCTCTATGGCCGGGGCACCACTGATAACAAAGGGCCTACCGTCAGTGCCATCTACGCTCTAAAGGCTGTTAAAGAGGCGAAAGTCCCCCTTAAGCGTCGGGTGCGGCTTATCTTTGGGACCAATGAGGAATCAGGCTGGCGGGGGATAAGATACTATACCCAGAATGAAGAGACGCCCACCATGGCCTTTGTACCAGACGCTTCGTATCCTGTTATCAATGTGGAAAAAGGCATAGTCCATGTCCACTTGACCCATAAAGCTACGGATAATAAGGTTAGTGGCGGAAAAACTCTACAAGTGCTTGAGCTTGCTGGCGGCCATCGGGCCAATATGATCCCCCGGCTTTGCACCTGTACCTTGGCTGGAGAGGAAGACACCCTAAAACAAGCTGCAGAGATAGCCCAGAGCCTCCAAGGAGATCCATATCCCCAGGTTAGTGCTATAGTAAAGGGAGACAAGCTAGTCTTGACGATGGAAGGCCTAGCCGGTCATGGTTCTACACCGAATGCTGGGGTCAACGCCATATCCTACATGATGCAAGCACTAAAGGCGATGAAGGATGCAAACCTTACCTTTGAATCCCAGGCCGTAGATGAAACAATTGATTTCCTCACCCAACATGTTGGTTTGGAGACCAATGGAAAGTCACTTGGAATCGATTATGAAGACGACGTATCCGGGGCGCTAACCCTAAACGTCGGGCTGATAAACTATGAAGAGGGGCAGGTTAGCATCGCCTTTGACATCCGCTACCCGGTGACAAAGAAAGAAGAGGATATTCTTAATCCCATTCAGACCGCGGCTTCCAAGTACAACCTCACTATTACCCAAGGCCACAGCAACCACAGCCTCCATGTCCCCGAGGATGGGTTCTTGGTGCAGCAGCTCTTGAATGTATACGAGAAGCACACCGGTGAGAGGCCACGTCCTTTGAGTATAGGCGGAGGTACTTATGCCCGGGCCTTTGATAACGCAGTTGCTTTTGGCTCTACCATGCCCGGAGAAGAGCGCAATGTCCACCGGGAAGATGAATTTACGACCATCACCGATCTGCTCCGGAATACAGCTATATTTGCCGATGCCATTGTGATGCTGGCTGGCAAGTGACGATCTCCGTGGTGTATAAGCTTATCTTGCGGCCGGAGGGAGCCATCCTCCGGCTTCCCATGATAAACCTATTTGAAGCAATACGAGAAGTGGAATAGGCGTCAGGACTAGCGTACTATGAAGTGGTTAGACTGAAGATGGGTGCCTAGTTAAGAACACAGTGCTAGAGAGGGGGAAAGGCGCAAACCTTGGGTTACTAGGGCCATGGTTTGCGTCGACTCTAGATGTCTAGTCCTCAAGAGATTTTAGCCGATTTGCTTCATCGCCGACCAGATCTTAAGAGCCTAGGTGATGCCATTTGGGCAGCCTATGCCAAAACAGAGGCAGCTTATGCTTCTGGAGGCAAGTTGCTTTTGTGTGGCAATGGGGGCAGTGCCAGTGATGCGGAGCATATAGCGGGTGAACTGATGAAAGGTTTCTTAAAGAAGCGGCCCATTGAAGAATCGCTCCATAAGCGTTTGGCGGAAGTTGGAGGTGCCCAGGGGGAAGCTATTGGCAGCCAGCTGCAGCAAGGTATGCCAGCGATTTCCCTGGTCTCGCAGACAGCCCTAGCTACGGCAGTCATTAACGATATCAGTGGCGATATGCTCTTTGCGCAGCAGGTGAACGCCCTGGGCCAGTCGGGGGATGTTCTCTGGGCGTTATCTACCTCCGGTAACTCCCGCAATGTAGTAGCTGCTGCCATAGTGGCCAGGGCCCGAGGCATGCAAATTGTGGCTTTTACCGGTGATGGGGGCGGCGTTCTAAAGGCCTATGCCGACGTTTTGCTAAAATGCCCTTATAAAGAGACTCATTTGGTCCAGGAAGCTCATTTGCCCATTTACCATGCCCTCTGTGCCATGTTAGAGGCAAGATTCTTTGCAGACTGAAGGGGGCCGTGGCTAATGGTAGATTGTTGGGAGGCAACAACTTGCAGGTAGTATTACCCCGAGATTACGCCAGGCGAATCTGGCGAGCTATTATTGAATTCGAGCTCTTGACGGAGGGAGATCAAGTACTGGTAGGGTTTTCCGGAGGCAAAGATAGCTCCTTTCTACTTTACGGACTCCAAGCACTGAAGGCTAAAGCGCCCTTCGCCTTTACGGTGGGAGCAGTCCATGTAGACTTAGGTTTTGCGGAGTCATCGGATACGCAACTATTGGAAAGCTTCTGCCGAGATTTGGATATACCCTTACACATAGAAAGAACCCGAATCGCTGAAACGGCCCTCGGGAGGGGAAGTCAAAATCCTTGCTCCAGCTGTGCATACTTTCGCCGGGCTGTGGTAAACCGGGTAGCCGTCTCCCACGGCTACAACAAGGTAGCTTTGGCCCATCATCATGATGATGCGGTGGAGACCTTCCTCATGAGTCAGCTTTATTCGGGTAAGTTGGAGACATTTTCGCCTAAATCTCATCTAGACCAGAGTGGTCTCACTGTGATTCGGCCCTTGGTATATATGCGGGAAAGCGAGATCATAAAGTTCATCAACACATTATCCTATGAGCCTATGCCCAGTCGCTGCCCTCTCCAGGGGAAAACCTACAGGTGGAAGGTAAAGGCACTTATTGGGGAGCTCACCAGGGAAAACGAGTTTGTATATACTAATCTAGCAGCAGTCATGAGAGCAGGGGGCCCCATGGAGCTTTGGCCGCCTATGGCGAGTCGGGAAGAAATGCGGGAAAAACACCAAAGGATCATGCGTCCCTAGCGAGGCGATGCTGGAAAGAAGTGCAGTGCGGGTCACCTTCAGGCGATTCTGCGTTTGACTTTCCTCGGCAATAGTGCTAATATAGAGCAGAAATAACTGGGGAAGAGCTCATGCGTTCTTCGACTCCGACTCGTTCTGTGCCTTGCAGATCGGTCGGAGTTTTGGCATAGAGGGCCTTTGTATACAATGAGGAGGACACAATATTATGATATCCGAGGTAAATGGTAATCGGATAATAATTGGACGCACACCTTGCCGGGTCCCCGCGGACCTTTTCAAAAGCGAGATTTTTCAAAGAGTCCTGCAGCGGTTTGTCTCCCGCCTTCTGCGGCATGATTCACCCTTGCTGGAAGCCATCAAGGATTTTCGGGTGGCTGATCAAGCTCCTGCGTCCTCATATCAAGCCTATGATATGGAGCATTTGACAAAATTCTTGATGTTCCTCTCCATGCAAACCCTCGAAGAGGTTATTGAAGCAATGCCGACCCTAGCCCCGGCAGTGGACTTGCGCTGGGAGCTCTACGACTTTGTGGAGGAATTCTACGATTTTTGGCGAGGCCATGAGCGCTACTTGATCTATGAAGATGCCTATGGCCCAAGAACTGATACCTACACGCGGCACCAGCACTTCATTCAGGTAAATGAGACTATGAAGGATCTTGTTCTTGAGGCTTATCGGAATATCTGTGCCAATCTAACCGGTAGGGTGCCCATGGTTTATAGACAGCTACCCGCCGGTGCCGGTGTAGGTATCCTAACTTCTAGATTGGATTGGCAGATACCGGATCCAGTCTATGTTGGGCTAAAGGATATACCCTTTATTCAGCTACTGGTAATTGTCCCCCCCTTGGTCTATTATCCACAGCGCAACTACCGCTCCGGTATGTTTAGCGCTGTATCTGAGCACCCCCTTAAAGGAGCCACCTTCGATCCAGAGGAATGGGCGTGCTATCCTGCCAAAGTCGGCGGCCTCTTAATGTTCATCTACTTCCATAAGCGCTATCTTAGCTTGGGGACTAGCCTTTCAAACCTTTTTGAGATGGCGGAAGCCGATGAAATAGAAGGCAAAAGGCCCGATGCGATATTGCTTTTTGGTGTAGAGCCCGAAGTATTAGGCGGTGACCAGACCGTTTACTACGAAGATACGGCTAATCAGATTATGGTGGGAGTTATCGGTCGGTCCGAACGGGTGGACTATTTCGGCTATCTCAAGAAAATGGCCTTGACACTGCATAATCTAATTCAGATAGAAAGAGGCAATTTACCTATTCACGGCGCCATGGCCCATGTCGTCTTACGGGATGGCCATTCGGCCAATATCGTACTCATGGGGGACAGTGGTGCTGGTAAATCAGAGTCACTAGAAGCCCTGCGCATACTGGCCGATGAACATCTAAGGGATCTTACCGTTGTTTTCGATGACATGGGTTCTTTGCAGATACGTGAAGGCGAAGTAGTCGGTCTTGGCACCGAGATCGGGGCCTTTGTCCGCCTGGATGACTTGCAGCCGGGTTATGCCTATGCGGAGGTTGAGCGGAGTATCTTCATGAATCCCCATAAGACCAACGCCCGGATCGTAATTCCCATCACCTCCTACGGGAAGGTAATAGCCGGTTGGCCGGTAGACGTCTTCTTATATGCCAACAACTATGAGCGGGTTACGAGAAAAGACCCTTATATCCAGTTCTTCAATGAGATAGATGAAGCACTGGGAGTATGCAGCCAAGGTGCCAGGATCTCCAAGGGGACCACCAGTGAAGAGGGCCTGGTATATACCTATTTTGCCAATCCCTTTGGTGCGCCCCAGAAGCGGGAGAGACATCATCAGCTAGCTCGAAAGTATATGGAGAAGATGATGAGCAACGGTGTTAAGGTTGGACAACTCAGAACTCAACTGGGTATTAAAGGCTTTGAAGTGGCCGGGCCTGAACTGGCTGCCAGGGCCCTATTAGGGGTGATCCGTGGTTCAGCTATGGAAGCCTAAGGCATCATCCGGAAGGGTTGACATGCTAGCCTGATTGGGATAGTATCCAGGTGGAACACAATATGCAGCTGTGGCAAATTAATAACAGTATCTGCTCAAGGAGATATCGTCGCCGTGCCCTTTTGGGAAAAAGACAAAGAATTCTACGCAACCTTACTCAGGATTACTATCCCAATAGCTTTGCAGAACTTGATTTCTGCCTCTTTGAATATGATTGATACACTGATGATCGGGCAACTAGGTGAGAATCAGATAGCAGCGGTGGGCCTGGCCAATGAGGTGTTTTTCCTACTTAACCTGTTCCTTTTTGGCATCTGCAGTGGAACAGGTATTTTTGTGGCCCAGTTTTGGGGCAAAGGTGATATCAAGAATATCCGGCGGGTCCTGGGTTTGAGCATCTTCTGCGGACTGGGAATCTCTGGAATATTCACTTTTGTAGCTTTAGCAATGCCAGAAAAAGCCCTAGGTGTTTTCACTCGCGATCCAGCCGTGATCGAGTTGGGCGTTAGTTACCTTAGCATCGTTGGTCTTAGCTACGTTATGACTGCCATCACCTATACCTATGCCTTTGCCCTCCGCAATACTGCCCAGCCGAAGATCCCCATGATACTAAGCGCTATCGCTGTAGTCACCAATGCTGTTTTCAATTACATACTTATCTTTGGCAAGCTAGGTTTGCCGGCCATGGGTGTTAGGGGTGCAGCCTTGGCTACGGTAATCGCCCGTGCTCTAGAGCTTGGTTTGGTACTCTGGGTGGTCTATGGATACGATCTACCCGCTGCCGCCCGGCTTCGGGATATGGTTGATCTATCGCTTAGCTTTGTTGGGGGTTTTTTCCGCACTGCCTTGCCAGTTATCCTAAACGAAGGTCTTTGGGCCTTGGGAGTCACCACATATTCGGTTATCTATGGTCGGATGGGTACCGGAGTTGTCGCAGCGGTGAATATCTCTGGTACTGTTGAACG
>JAAYRF010000081.1 GCA_012518905.1 Bacillota bacterium
CCGGTGAACCTGACCAAGCGAGCCGGGACACTGCGATTATCGTACGACGTACTCTTCGTTCCGGGCAGAGCATTCATCACGCGGGAAGCGTGGTTGTGTTGGGGGATGTCAATCCTGGAGCTGAAGTGATAGCTGGCGGGGACATCATTATCCTGGGTACCTTGCGGGGTGTAGCTCATGCCGGAGCATTGGGCGATGAAAACGCAGTGGTGGTAGCCTTTAAGCTTTTGCCTACCCAATTACGGATAGCGCATTTTATCTCCCGAGCTCCAGATCATGGGGAGATGCCAGAGCCGCAAGGACCGGAGATGGCACAAATAAGGAATAATTTGATCATGATTCATAGTTACAATCTTTAGCATATCGGTTCACGTTGGGGGTGACTCGGATTGCAGTAGGAAGGGTGTGGTTTGCACTGCACTAGCCATATCCGAGTCATTGTGGATTAAGGAGGTAGTGGGATGGCAGGAAGAGTAATCGTCGTCACGAGTGGGAAAGGCGGTGTTGGTAAAACCACTACAGCTGCCAATCTTGGGGCAGGGCTTGCTCTTCTAGGTCGAACAGTCTGCCTGATCGATGCTGATATCGGCCTACGGAATCTTGATGTAGTACTAGGGCTGGAAAACCGGATCGTCTATGACTTAACGGATGTTGTAGAGGGAAGTTGCCGTTTGCGGCAAGCCTTGATTAGAGATAAGCGGACAGAGAATCTCTTTTTATTGCCGGCGGCTCAAACTAAGGAAAAGGATGCTGTCGCACCGGACCAGATGCGTAAACTCACCCTTGAACTGCGGGAGGAGTTCGAATATATTCTGGTGGACTGTCCTGCGGGCATCGAGCGTGGGTTTAAGAATGCTATTGCTGGGGCAGACGAGGCCATTATCGTCACAACGCCCGAAATCGCAGCTGTGAGGGATGCTGATCGGATTATTGGACTTCTCGAGGCTGCTGAGCTCTATAACCCCCGCCTGATCATTAATCGCATCCGACCTCAGATGGTAAGAAAAGGCGATATGATGGGCATAGACGATATTATCGATATTCTGGCTATAGAGCTTTTGGGTGTCGTACCCGATGATGAGGATATCATCGTATCGACAAACAGAGGCGAGCCAGTGGTGCTGGATAGGAGAAGTAGGGCTGGACAGGCCTACAACAACATAGTCCGTCGGCTGGAAGGCATAGACGTACCGTTCCTGTCCCTTGAAGAAGAGAGCTGGATTTCCCGGTTCAAACGGGCCATCATGGGCCATAGTTGAAGGGGGGAACCGTTATGATAGAGTTTTTTAAACAGTTCTGGCAGCGTGACACTGATTCATCTAGGCAGATAGCTAAGGAGCGTTTGCGCCTAGTGCTAGTGCACGATCGCGTCAATGTTTCCCCAAATCTCCTGGAGGCCCTAAAAGAAGATCTTTTGGAGGTTATCTCCAAGTACATGGAGATTGAAGAAACAGGTTTTGAAGTAAACTTGGATAAATCCGAGAACTCTGTGGCGTTGATTGCCAATATTCCTGTGAAGCGTATGAAACGGGCAATCGATCAGGGTCAGTAGAGGTATGGGATGGTGGCGATGGATTGAGAAGATGGGCCCAGAAAATCGACTTCGCCCTGATCTTACTGGTGGGTATTCTGTTGCTTTTTGGACTCATGATCTTGTGTAGTGCTAGTACAGCCGGCACAGGTGCCGCTCCAAGCGATGCTTACTATTATGTGAAGAAGCAACTAGCTTGGGTGTTCGCCGGGTTAGTGGTTATGATAGGCATGTGTTCCTTTGACTATCATGTCTTAGGGCAGTATCACCGGCTTATCTACTTGGGCACATTAGTGAGCCTGGCTGCAGTGTTGGTTCTTGGTAGAAACGTATCCGGAAGCCAGCGCTGGTTCTTGATCGGGCCTGCCAGGATACAACCGGCAGAATTTGCGAAAATTGGTATCGTAATTAGTCTAGCCAAACATCTGGAGAAGAAAGAGCAGCTAGAAGGGTTCGCTGATTTGCTGTCTGCATTCGTACACGTGGGGCTTCCCATGCTTCTCATCCTGAAACAGCCGGATTTTGGAACGGCTATGGTGTTTGGGGGAGTGCTTTTGGGCATGCTATTTATGGCGGGGGCATCACCGCGCCATCTCGCCATTATTGGAGCTAGCGCCGTCGGGGCCTTGAGTATAGCCACATGGCTTAGTGTCGCAGGTATCTTGCCGATTTTAGCTCCCCACCAGGTAAGCCGAATCGTGGTGTTTCTTGATCCATATGCTGATCGCACTGGGGCCGGCTGGAACGTGATCCAGTCCATGATCGCCATCGGCTCAGGAGGCCTTTTTGGCAAGGGTCTGTTTAATGGGACCCAGGCTCAGCTGAATTTTCTGCCGGCTCACCATACCGATTTTATCTTTTCTGTTGTTGGTGAAGAGTTGGGATTTCTAGGGGCTTTTACCCTGTTGGCTCTGTATTTACTCTTGCTTTGGCGGGGGCTTAGGATCATGGTTCTAGCCAAAGATGATTTTGGCGCCAACTTGGCGGCAGGGGTTGTCTCCATGCTCGTATTTCATCTAGTAATCAATATAGGCATGACTTTGGGCGTGATGCCAGTGACTGGGATTCCTCTGCCTTTTGTTAGTTATGGGGGCAGTTCTCTCATAACCAATATGGCTGGCATAGGTTTGCTTCTCAATGTCCATATGCGGCGTCACAAGATCACATTTCGCTGACGAAGCGATGAAAGGCCACCGGTAATACTAAGAGCCCTAAAGATAATATACTAGTCATGGGCATTGAGAACGACTAGAACGGGGCGGGGATGGATAGGCGGTGGCCAAGGAGCATGCAGATCGGGCGGCTGGGTGGCATACGGATCGAACTCAATCCGTTTTTTCTTTTATTGATGCTGCTTCTGGGAGTGATGGGCTACTTACCCCATGGAACTATCCTCTTTGGCACAGTGTTGATCCATGAGCTAGCCCATACAATTGTTGCTTTTGCATATGGGATGCCGTTAAGTGCTATTGAGTTGCTTCCTTTTGGTGGCGTGGCCCGCAGTGAAGGTTTTCAAAACCCCGATCCACTTGCTGAGGCTATGATAGCGTTAGCTGGTCCAATCACTAATGGCTTTTTGTCGCTTTTGGCCCTGGCCGTGGGTTCCTCTGGGGTGTCACCATCCTTTTGGTGTGATTATGTGATAAAGGCCAACTGTATAATGGGCTTGTTTAATCTTGTTCCGGCTCTCCCTTTAGACGGCGGTAGGATTTTGAGAGGATATCTGGCCGTGAGAATGGGCTATCGGCGGGCCACAGTGCGGGCAGCCCATATAGGCAAAGTCCTGGCGGTCTGCATGGGCTTAGCCGGAGGTGTTGGTCTATACTATGGCTATAGTAGTGTATCCCTTGTAGGTTTGGGATTCTTTCTTTTCATTGCTGCCGGGCGAGAAGAGAAGATGGCTGGTTATGTATTTATGCGGTATTTGACCAGGAAGAAACAGGAGATGGAAGAGATGGGAGTACTCCCTGCAGAGCAGTTGGTTGCCTATGGCGACGTGCCTGTAGGGGACATTGTACGTTATTTTGTGCCTAAGCGGTATCACATTATCTTGGTGATGGATGAGACTGGCGATATCGCGGGCTTTACCACGGAAATGGAGGTGGTAAAGAGCTTCTTTGAACTGGGCATTGATACACCCTTACACGCCCTTGTCCGTTACCGATATCATGCCGGTTAGAATCGAGAAACCCGTTTTTGGCGTTTCTCACTTATCCAATATGGGAAAGTCTGGTGGAGCATGGTGAGGGTCAGTCTTTGCCATACTACTTTTAAATATTTTGGTTGCTTTCCCGAGAACAGGAAGTGTAGTTATGGATTACGCAAAGCTCTTGGACGTTATTCTACCCTCTGTGACTAAGCCTGGCCGGTATACAGGCAATGAACTGAATATAGTCCGCAAGGATTGGGATACCACTTCGGTTAAGTTTGCTTTGGCCTTTCCAGATATTTACGACGTAGGTATGGGTAATCTCGGTTACAAGATTCTATACCATGTGCTCAACGCCCGTGAGGATACTTTGGCTGAACGGGTTTATGCGCCTTGGGCGGATATGGAGGTCAAAATGCGGGAGTATGATCTATCCTTGTTTAGCCTGGAGACTCGCCACGCTCTTCGCGAATTTGACCTTGTGGGTTTTACTTTACAGTATGAACTGAGTTATACTACCATCCTGAATATGCTCCAGCTAGGTGGTATTCCTATTTTGGCTGCGGACCGATCTGATCTTGATCCCTTCGTAGTAGGCGGTGGGCCCTGTGCATTTAATCCAGAGCCTGTAGCTGCTTTCTTTGATCTATTTGTCATTGGTGATGGCGAAGAAGCTATCAATGATTTGGTCGATGCTTACCGAGAGTGGAAAGCAGGACGAGGGACTCGAGGGGATTTCCTCTCACAGGTGGCCTCTATCCCAGGGGTTTACGTACCATCATTGTATCGTGTTGAGTACCATACTGATGGCACGGTAAAAAGGATAGAACCTAAAGGATCTGGGGTACCGGCAACTGTCAACAAAAGGGTGATCCAAGATCTTGATAGTGCTGTCTACCCAGAAAGCTTTGTGGTCCCTTACGTAGAGGTTATCCATGATCGCATCATGCTGGAGGTCATGCGGGGCTGTACTAGGGGATGCCGATTCTGCCAGGCTGGCATCATCTATCGCCCGGTGCGGGAGCGGCGGCGAAAAACGCTGCTCAAGCAGGCAGAGAAGCTAGTTGCCAGTACCGGTTACGAAGAGATCTCTTTGGCTTCCCTTTCCACCAGTGATTATGGCGAGATCCAAGGGCTGATTCAGGATCTTGTGGTAAGCTATGCAGATTGTGGGGTAGCTCTGTCCTTACCTTCTTTACGTCTTGATTCTTTTTCTGTGGGGTTAGCGGACCAGATCCAACGCCAGCGCCGCACGGGGCTTACCTTTGCTCCCGAGGCGGGGACGCAAAGACTACGGGATGTCATCAACAAGAACGTCACAGAAGAAGACCTTCTGACCGCTGCGGAGGCAGCCTTTACAGCAGGCTGGGACTCCCTGAAACTTTACTTTATGATCGGTTTGCCTACAGAGACCCTTGATGATGTGGCAGGGATAGCGGAATTGGCCCACAGTGTACTGCGTTTGGGTAGGCAGATTCGAGGCCGTGAAGGTCAAGCAGGTCGGGTGCGGATCAATGTCAGCGTAGGCTCTTTTGTGCCCAAGAGCCATACTCCTTTTCAGTGGGCACCCCAAGCATCCAAAGAGGAATTGGAGGAGCGTCAAAGGTACCTGCGCAAGTTGCTAAGGAATCATTCGATCTCCTTTAGCTGGACCGATGTGGACAAGAGTCTCTTGGAGGCTGTCATCGCCCGGGGAGACCGCAGGGTTGCTGAGGTAATTCTAGCTGCTTGGCAGCGGGGAAGTAGATTGGATACGTGGTCGGAGCATTTCGATTATGACCATTGGCTGCAGGCTTTTGAGGCTACCGGTATCGATCCCTATTTCTATAGCCAAAGAGCTCGATCTCTAGAGGAAACGATGCCATGGGACCACATCAAAACGGGAGTCAGTAAGGAGTACTTGGCCCTGGAATGGGCTCGAGCACAGCGTGGACAGCTTACACCGGATTGCCGTCTAGGCTGCACCGATTGCGGCCTTTGTCCAGAGTTTGGTGTTCGGAATATCTGGACGGGAGGCGAAGGCAATCATGTTGATTAGGTCTAGACTCACCAAAGGTGAAGAAGTCAGGTTTATCTCCCATTTGGATTTGGCCCGCACCATTGAGCGGGCAGTCCGCCGAGCAAGGCTGCCCATAGCGTACAGTCAGGGATTTAGCCCCAGGGCCAAGATAGCTTTCGGTTCTGCCCTAGCTGTGGGGGTAACGAGTAGCGGCGAGTATGTAGATATGGAACTGACCAGTGACATTGGGCCTGATGATTTTCTGAAGATACTCAATGAAAACCTGCCTGTAGGTATTCGATTTGGAGCTGCGGTGGAGATTGGCCCGGAAGTTCCCACACTGATGTCTGTTATCAATCGGGCGAGTTATATAATAACCGGCAGTCAAAGACAGGGTGAAAGTTTAGGACGAGCAGTCCGAAACATATTAGATAGTGAGGCCATTTGGGTGGAACGGTCACGCAAGAAAGGTACGAAGACAGTGGATATTCGTCCGTGGATATATTCATTGGAAGCTTTGGAGGTTAACTCATCGCGTATTGGTGTTGCCTTATTGGTGCAAACTGGCAGTCAAGGCAATGTACGGCCTGAGGAAGTGGCTGAGCGGCTTCCCTTTGCTCATAATTCGATGAAGATTCACCGTTCCGGCCTCTTTATTGCCCGGGGACCGTATCTGGTCTCCCCCCTAGAAGTGGCTCATTGTTAGGAGGAGCAATATGGGCAAAGATATTATTGTTAATTGCGGGCGTCGGGAAACCAGGGCAGCATTCCTGGAAGATCGACGGGTAGTAGAGGTATATATTGAAAGAGCCACCCAGCAGAGGGTGGTCGGTAACATCTACCGAGGTAGAGTGGAAAACGTGCTGCCAGGCATGTCGGCAGCTTTTGTGAATATAGGTTTGGAGCGCAATGCTTTCTTGTATGTCGATGATGCCAGAGATTACGCCAAGCTAGCCGAGGGCAATGACGGCAGATCGAAGAATGGTAAACGTAAGTCCCGTAGGATAAACGACGTCCTCAGAGAAGGACAGCAGATCATCGTGCAAGTGAGTAAGGAGCCTATCGGAACCAAGGGGGCTAGGGTAGTTACTAATTTGACTATTCCCGGCCGATATCTGGTTCTTATGCCAACAGTGGATCACATAGGCATATCCCGGCGCATTCAAGATGAAAAGGAGCGAGAACGGCTGAAAAAGCTGACCAAGGACATCAAACCGCCGGGCATGGGGCTGATTGTGCGCACTTTAGCCGAAGGCCAGTGTCAAGCCGAGTTGGAGCAGGATGCGCAATTCCTCATCAAGGTTTGGGAGCAGTTGCAGCGGCGCGCGGAACGCACCAAGACCCCAGGGCTACTATACAAAGATCACGATCTCATCTACCGTTTGGTACGGGATTGCTTCTCTAGGGAGTTCAACCGATTTATAGTCGATTCCCGGGAAGAATATACCAAAGTTTTGGAAATCCTAGACACCATTGCACCCCATCTCCGCTCCAGGGTATTTTACTATCACGATGAAAACATTCCCATATTTGAGTTCTATGGAGTCGAAGCTGATTTAAAGCGGGCCATAAAGCGCAAGGTATGGCTGGATAACGGAGGTTATCTGGTCATTGATCAAACAGAGGCTCTAACCAGCATTGATGTAAATACCGGCAAGTATACCGGCAGCAAGAACCTGGCTGATACAGTTCTGAAGACGAATCTAGAGGCAGCAAAGGAAATAGCCAGACAACTGCGCCTTAGGGACATTGGAGGCATTATCATCATTGATTTTATCGATATGGTATCTCCGGAACACGAGCAGAAGGTTTTGACCACCCTTGAGCAAGAAACGAAAAAAGAGAAAAACAAGACCCATGTATTGGGATTCACGAATCTTGGCATGGTTGAAATGACTAGGAAGAAGACCAGGCAGAATATCAACGATTTTCTCCAGCGCTCTTGTCCTTATTGCGGCGGAACGGGACGGGTGCTTTCCGAGGAAACGCTTGCTTTCAGTGTGGAAAGGGAAATTATGCAAGTGGCCCGGGAGCACGATGTGGAGGCTCTGATGATTGAAGTGCACCCCTCGGTGGCCTCCATGTTAATCGGAGCTGGTGGAGCAAACCTGGCCCAACTTGAGGCAATCACGGGCAAGACTATATATGTGCGAGGCTCAGACTATCGTCATTGGGAGGAAGTAGAGATCGTCTACGCCGGTAGTAAGGAAGCCTTGGCAGCCATGGCGGTGCCGGTAAAGCAAGGGGACGTCATCGATTTGGAAATTGAAGAGCCACATTTGACAAACCCGGAAGATGGGATCTCGCGACTGCACGGTTACGTAGTGGATATTGAAGGGGCAGGTAGGCACGTGGGCCAGAAGCTGAAGGTGGAGATCACCAAGGTGTTTAGAACCTTTGCCAAGGGAAGGATGCTATCTTGACAGGCCTTTCCGGCCGTGGTAAACTCGGGAATGTAGGTATCTGGGGCCTTTTATACTCAGATACCGAAGCCGCTCGGAATGGGCCGTAAGTGTTCTTTGGAGCCGCCTGATTCCGGCGAGTCTAGGATGGAGGAGGTACAGCTAGTGTACGCAATAGTGCAAACCGGCGGTAAGCAGTATAAGGTACGGGAAGGCGATACCATCCGTGTCGAGAAGCTACCGGCGGAGGAAGGTGCAGAAGTTACCCTCGATGAAGTGCTGATGGTTGTAGGGGACGAGACCAAGATAGGCAAACCCCTGATTACCGGAGCCAGCGTTACTGCCCGAGTGCAGCGCAACGCCAAGGCAAGGAAGATCATTGTCTTCAAGTATAAGGCGAAGAAGAACTACCGCAAGAAGACAGGCCATCGACAGCCCTTTACTGAACTTGTGATTGAGAAAATCAACGCCTAAGGGAGCCTGGCAGTGATCCAGATTAGCATTTACAGAGACAAGACAGGACGTATCCGTCGCTTTGTTGCTCAAGGGCACTCGGGATATGCTCCCCATGGCGAAGATATTGTCTGCGCCGCTGTATCGGCGCTTGTGCAGACCGCGGTGCTGGGGCTGGAGGGTTTGACCCAGATTGCGCCAGGAGTCGTGGTAGAAGATGGTAATCTTGATTGTCAAATATCTGGATGCGGCGGCGATAACATCAAGGTGGATGCTATTTTGGAGACGATGCTGCTTGGTTTACAGGCTATAGAGGCGGATTACCCGGCTTTTGTAAGTATATGTCAGATGCGAATCTAGTTGGGTGCAACCCATTAGTACATTCGGGTTTTCAAGGCAACAGGAGGAGGTGTGCATAGTGCGAATGAATCTGCAGTTATTTGCTAAGAAAAAAGGAGTGGGTAGTTCCCGTAATGGTCGTGATAGTGCTGCCCAAAGATTAGGTGTCAAACGGGGCGACGGTCAATTTGTTACTGCTGGTTCCATACTGGTGCGGCAGCGGGGGACTAGAATCCATCCAGGCTATAATGTAGGACGGGGTCGCGATGACACCCTGTTTGCCAAGATTGATGGGTATGTAAGCTTTGAACAGGTGGGGAAGAATAAGAGGCAAGTTAGCATTTCCCCTGAAAGTAGCGTAGTTACTGCGTAGCAGTTGATGGCTCTAGGCTTGTTGCCAGTCTGTTGGATAGGAAACACACGGGATTGGGCAGCCACATGGGCCGATGGGACAAGTATATGAGGCCACATCCGGTGCGATGCTAGCGGGTGTGGCCTTTGACATACTCGGGAGGTGTGAGTATGCAGTTTGTAGACCGGGCGAAAATTTACGTAAACGCTGGAGATGGTGGAAACGGGAGTGTGAGTTTTCGTCGTGAGAAATACGTGCCTGCCGGCGGCCCCGATGGAGGTAATGGAGGTACTGGAGGTAGCGTCATTCTGGAAGTGGACCCATCGATGACTACTTTGCTGGATTTTAGGTACCGCACCCATTACCGGGCTGAAGCAGCAGGGCACGGTAGAGGCAATAAGCAAGAAGGTAAGAACGGAGAGGATCTCATTATCCGCGTGCCGCCGGGCACAGTTGTCTATGATGACGAGACAAGTTCCACAATAGCGGATCTGACTATTCCTGGCCAACGTTTGCTGGCGGCTCGCGGAGGCAAGGGAGGGCGGGGAAATGCTGTGTTTGCCACTCCTACTAGGCAGGCGCCAACCTTTGCCGAAAAAGGGGAGCCCGGCGAGTCCCGCTGGCTGAGGCTGGAACTTAAAGTCATCGCCGATGTGGGGTTAGTGGGTTATCCTAATGCCGGCAAATCCACTTTGCTTTCAGTGATATCCGCAGCTAAGCCCAAAGTTGCAGCCTATCCCTTTACTACCCTCGCTCCTAACTTAGGCGTTGTCAAAGTGGATATTGGGAAGAGCTTTGTTGTGGCAGACCTACCCGGTCTTATCGAAGGGGCCCACGCCGGCGTCGGCTTGGGGCATGACTTTCTCCGCCATGTGGAAAGGACGAGACTTTTGGTACAGGTGGTGGACTGTTCTGGCATGGAAGGTCGTGACCCTGTGGATGATTTCCGTCAGGTTCGGGAGGAGCTAGCTTTGTTTAGTAGCGAACTAGGAGAAAGGCCGTACATTGTTGTGGGCAATAAGCTGGATCTACCAGGAGCCGAAGACAATCTAAAGAGGCTTGCACAAGTGGTGGAGGGCAAAGTTATGGGTGTTTCGGCCGCAACGAATCAGGGAATCAGGGAGCTGATTTACAGAATCTGGGGTGAGCTGCAGAGTCTTCATCGCAAAGCGGATCAGGATGAACCAGTACTTCCGCTGGAGCCAGAGATGATCACCATTCCCCGCAAAAAGCAGCCTTTGTCGGAGTTCGCCGTTAGAAAAGAAGATGGCGCATTTATAGTGGAAGGTGCGGGTCTTCAGCGCCTGCTACAAAGGCACGATGTGGAGAATCCCGCTACGTTGCGTTGGCTGTTTCTGATCCTAGATGACATAGGTGTTATAGAAGCGCTAAGGCAAGCGGGGATCGAAGATGGTGATACAGTGAAAATCGGACAATGGGAGTTTGAATACTTGAGGTAAGGGAGCGAAACAGATGGGGTTGAATAGTAAGGAGAGGGCACATTTGCGGGGTTTGGCCAATGAACTGCCGGTAATCATCCAGGTAGGCAAGGGTGGCATAACGGATAATCTCGTAACACAGATTGAGGAGGCCCTCGAGGCCCGTGAGCTGATTAAGATTCGGTTGTTGCAGAATGTTGACGGAGAACCCAAGGAGCTTGCCAAGACCTTGGCGAACTTAACAAGTGCAGAAGTGATACAGACAATAGGCAATGTAGTTGTCTTGTACCGCCATTCCGAGGGGAATCCAAACAAAGGGGGCATTGCTGATCTATGATGCGAAGCGAGTGTCTTCCAGAGAGTTAGCCGAGTCGTAATCAAGGTTGGCACCAGCAGCATTACCTATCCCACCTATCGCCTGAACCTACAGAGATTAGAGTCCTTGGTGCGTGAGATTGCCGATCTAAACAATCGGGGCATGGAAGTGGTTCTGGTTACTTCCGGCGCCATCGGGGCCGGCATGAGCAGGCTTGGTTTTAGTCAACGGCCTATTACTTTGCCTGCCAAACAAGCGGTCGCCGCGGTTGGGCAAGGGTTGTTGATGCAGGTATATGAGAAACTCTTCTCTGAGTATGGACAGGTAGTGGCTCAGGTGCTTCTGACCTGGGAGGATTTGAGTAGCCGCGGTCGGTACCTGAATTCGCGACATACACTATTGGAGCTTTTAAGGTACCGTGTAGTTCCCATCGTCAACGAAAATGATACTGTGGCCGTTGATGAGATCAAATTTGGTGATAATGACACGCTGTCTGCATTGGTAGCTGCCTTGGTTGGTGCTGACCTGCTTTTGGTTCTATCCGATGTAGACGGGGTATATACGGCCGATCCCCGTCAAAATCCCGATGCCCAGTTATTGGAGACGATCACTAAGATAGATGAAGTAGCTGGGGTAGCGGGAGGAGCTGGCAGCACTCGTGGCACTGGGGGCATGCAGACTAAATTCCAGGCTGCCCGGATTGCTTGTCGGTCGGGAATACCTATGATTATCGCCCATGGAGGCCGTACAGGGGTAATCCACGAAGCAGTAGAGGGCGATCAGGTAGGCACCTTGTTCTTGCCGGAGACAGATCGCCTCAAAAGCAGAAAACAATGGCTTGCTTTTTACCACAGGCCCCAAGGACAGGTATATGTCGATGACGGTGCAAAGCGAGCTTTGCTGCAGGCGGGGAAGAGTTTGCTTCCCATTGGCATTACCAAGGTAGAGGGAACGTTTGACGCGGGGGATCTACTCAGCGTCATCGATAAGGAAGGCGCCGAGATAGGGAGAGGACTCACTAACTATACCTCCGATGAGGTAGAACTGATCAAAGGACGGCGTTCCGATGCCATAAGCCAATTGCTAGATCATAAGGATTATGACGAGGTCATCCACCGAGATAATCTGGTGTTGTTTGCTGAGGAGTAAGAGTACGTGTGCCAAGGAGGTGCAGGGCTGCTTCCGTGTTCTTAGAGGATGCGGAATCTGGAGTGGCTCGATATCCATGAACGCAGTTGATATAGAGAATAAGGTCAAGAGTCAAGCTCTGGCGGCCAAAGCGGCCGCACGGCAGTTGCGTAGCGCTTCGACTACCGAGAAGAACACCGCTCTTTTGGCCATGGCAAATGCCTTAGGGCATAGCAGTGACAAAATCTTGGCAGCCAATGCTGCGGACATAGCTGCCGCCAAAGCCAAGGGTATCTCCAGTGCTCTAATTGACAGACTGACACTGAATGAAGAACGATTGTCCGCGGCAGCCCATGGTCTTAGAGAAGTCGCTGCTCTACCGGATCCCGTCGGGGCTACTGTATCAATGACTCGCCGACCCAACGGTTTGGAGGTAGGGCGGATACGGGTTCCTTTAGGCGTTGTCGGGATCATTTATGAAGCTAGACCCAATGTCACAGTAGATGCCGCGGGCCTTTGCCTAAAGGCAGGCAATGCCGTGATTTTGCGGGGTGGGTCTGAAGCCTTTCGTTCTAATATGGCAATTGTAGAGGCTATGAATGCTGCTTTAGAAAGGACCGGCTTGCCTCCCGCTTCTGTACAAGCTATCCGTGATACGGATCGGGCTGCTACGCTAGCTCTTATGCGACAGACAGGTCTTGTAGACGTCTTAATTCCCCGGGGGGGACGTGGTCTGATCCGCACCGTTTTAGAGAATGCTACAGTACCGATCATTGAAACAGGAGAAGGTAACTGTCACATATTTGTGGATGAGAGTGCTCCTTTGGATGCGGCCAGTCGGATTGTGCTCAATGCCAAATGCCAACGGCCAGGTGTCTGCAATGCCGTGGAGACTCTTTTGATCCACCAGGGCATTGCCGATAGATTCTTGCCGGCAATTGCGGCAAGCCTAGCGGAGAGGAACGTGCACTCAAGAGGCTGTGAGCGATCTAGAGAGATTGTCCCTGAGCTCGAAGCGGCCCAGGAGGCCGATTGGGAGACAGAGTACCTAGACTTGGTATTGGCCATCAAAGTGGTAGATAGTTTGGCAGAAGCGATCGACCATATTGACAAGTATGGCACCGGCCACTCAGAAGCCATTTTGACCAATGACTATAATAATGCCCGAGAGTTTCTGGAAAAGGTCGATTCCGCAGCGGTATATGTTAATGCATCCACACGCTTTACCGATGGGCACCAGTTTGGCCTGGGAGCTGAGATGGGTATCTCCACTCAGAAGCTTCATGCCCGAGGGCCAATGGGTCTGGAAGAGCTTACCTCGACGAAGTTCGTCATCTATGGCAGTGGACAGACAAGAACATGAAGGTGATACTTAATGGCTGAAGTCATCGGGATCATGGGGGGGACCTTCGATCCGATTCATTACGGTCACCTGATGGCTGCTGAAGAGGCTCGGGAGGCGTTTGACCTAGAGAAGGTCATTTTTGTCCCCGCGGGTATACCGCCTCACAAAGTACAGGGACAGGTGACGTCCCCTCGTCACCGGTACTTGATGACCCTTTTGGCGGTTATGGCGAACCCGAATTTTGCGGTCTCCCGGGTTGATCTTGACCGTGGTGGAGTGACTTATACAGTGGACACTCTCACAGATTTGAGAACGGAGTATCCTGATGCAACGATGTATTTTATCACCGGGGCCGATGCAATCTTGGAGATTCTAACCTGGAAAGCACCAGATCAAGTGTTGGCCCTAGCAGAATTTATAGCGGTCACCCGCCCTGGCTATGGCTTAGAAAGACTGGCTATGGCCTTAGGACCTTTGTACGTCCCCTTCAAAGATAGGATTCATATCTTAGAAGTGCCACCCATGGGGATTTCCTCAACGGATTTGCGTCGCCGGTTGAAGACGGGTAGATCCATAAGGTACTTAGTTCCAGAGACAGTAGCCACGTATATCTATAGTGAAGGTCTCTACGGGACTGGAGAAAGGGGTTGATAAGGCTGCATATCAGCAGTATGCCGCGGGAGATGATCCAAGAGCGGCTGCAATCTATGATCTCACCAGAACGTTATACGCATTCCCTTGGGGTGGCTGCTGTTGCAGGCAAGCTCGCGGCACAGCATGGCGCTGACAGGGAGAAGGCGGAACTAGCTGGCCTGCTGCATGATTGTGGCAAAAGTCCGTCCAATAATACCCTGTTGAACAGGGTGTTAGAATTTGGTATAGTTAGGGATGAGATTGAGAAGGTAGCCATCGGCTTACTACATGGGCCAGTCAGTGCTGAACTTGCTCGCCGTGAGTTCGGTGTGGAAGATGAAGAAATTCTGTTGGCTATCCGCTATCATACGACAGGCAGAGTCTGGATGTCATTATTAGAAAAGATAATTTATTTGGCCGACTATGTAGAGCCTGAACGGTGCTATCCGGGAGCGGACGAGCTAAGGGAACTGGCCTTTACAGATCTTACCGCTGCCCTCGTTCGGAGCATGGATATTGCGCTGATCCATGTCATAGAGCGGGGGTTGCCCATCCATCCCCGAACAGTGTCTGCCCGAAATTGGCTACTAAGGGAAGCGAGGGCACTAGGTCCATAGAGATCTTGAGGGAGGTTGACGTACATTTCAGAGGAGGGAGGTCATGGAGGTGCTGACACCGGAAGAGCTGGAGCTCAAGCGTCAGGAGCTTGAGGAAAAGCGCCGACTCAAGCGGCGGCGCAGGAAATTGCGGCTGGTTTATTACGGTATTATCATTATTATTGCTATCATTTTGGCTGTGGGGACTGCGTACTATACGTATAACAAAGGCATGGGTTTCTCTTATCACATTGATAGAGACCCGGTTGATCCCAATGTCCAGAGGACACAGCGTGACTTGGCGGAACGTGTGAACGTACTGATAATGGGCATAGACGGAGGCCCCCATGACTCGCGCCGAACTGATACGATGATCTTGGCCAGTGTGGATCCTACCAAGGGGCAAGTCGCACTGATCTCTATTCCCCGTGATACCAGGGTTCAGATTCCGGGGCGCAAGGGGTATGATAGAGTAAATGCTGCCCATGCCTATGGTGGGCCCCGGTTGGCGATGAACACCGTGTCGCAATTCCTCGGTGTGCCAGTTAGGTACTATGTTAAAGTGGATTTCGAGGGGTTTGAGCGACTGGTGGATATCCTGGGTGGAGTAGAGATCGATGTGGAGCGACGTATGAAATATGATGATTTTGCCCAGGATCTGCACATTAACCTATACCCTGGTCTGCAGCGATTAAGTGGGTCAGACGCGTTGGGCTATGTTCGCTTCCGTGCCGATGGCTTAGGGGACATCTCTTTGCTGGATCCGGCCAAAGGCGAGTATGGGGGTCGCATTCATCGGCAGCAGAAATTCATGCAGGCCTTTGCCAAGGAGGCCCTCAAGCCATCTACTATCGCTAAGTTACCTGCCCTAAGTCTGCAGCTTTGGGACTGTGTGGCCACAAATCTATCATTGACTCGGATGATCAATCTGGGTCTGGCCATGCGTGATATTACCAGCGACTCGGTCGTCACAGCTCTAGTGCCGGGCAGAGGAGAGATAATAGGGGGCGTTAGCTATTGGGTTGCTAACTCAGATGCTACTCAGGTGATGGTAGATCGATTGATCTGGGGTGTGGAGCCTGTCACTATTCAAGTGCTTAACGGGAGTGGTGCAGCGGGAGCAGCAGGATATGCCGCTGCTCGGCTAAGAGAGCAGGGTTATCAAGTGGTAGATGTCAGGGATGCCCACCGGTTTGGTTATCGGGAGACAGAGGTAATAGTCAATCCTGCCCGCCGGGATGTGGGTACACAGATTGCCGAACTGTTTGGTGCAAAAATCATTGATGATGACGGTTCAAATACTGTAGCCTGGGGAGATAACGGCTACGATGTGATGGTTATCGTAGGTGAGAACTTTTCAGTGCCGCAGTTTTAGCCGTGGTATGTGGAGCACGAAAGGAGAGATGGTACTGGATATTAGAAACCTAGCGTTGCGGGTGGCTCAGGCAGCCTCAGACCGTAGGGCGCAAGATGTAAACGTATTAGATGTGCGAACAGTGACCCTAATAGCAGATTACTTTGTGATCTGTAGTGCCGAATCAATGGTGCATTTGGGGGCTATTGCTGAGGCTATACTTGATGAGGTTAAAGATGAGGATCTAAAGATCAAACGCCGGGAAGGCTCCAACGAAGCCCGGTGGGTACTAATCGATCTTGGAGATGTTATTGCCCATGTGTTTCACCATGCAGAACGGGAGTTTTATGATCTGGACAGTCTCTGGGGCGATGCTCATAGAGTGGATTGGGAAGCCGAGCTTGAAATCGGCCGCGAAGTGGTGCAGTAAGGTGAGTGAGGCCAAGTAGTGGGAGGAGTTCCCACATAGCAATGGGAGAGTATGATGGTAGATAGTCCACTAGATTCTGCTGAAGCCTATGGCATATTGGCCAGGTACTATGATGAGCTGATGGCTGAAGTCGATTACGGAGCTTGGTGCGATTATGTGCTAGGGCTAGTGAAGGATGCCGAGATAGCTGGTGCTCTCCCTTTGGGGAGTAATATAGACGTTGGTCGTGGCAGGATACTTGATCTAGCCTGTGGGACCGGCGAGTTTAGCTATCGCTTGGCAAAGCAAGGTTATCGGGTAACAGCATTAGATATCTCTTCAGAGATGTTATCTATAGCAGAAGCCAAGACTCGCAGGCATGGTCTGGTGGTGCAATTCGCTAGACAGGATATGCGCTGCTTGAACCTAACTGGTGAATATGATGTGGTACTTTGCCTATGCGATAGCTTGAATTACCTCCTGGAACTATCCGATTGGGCAGCCACTTTTGATAGCGTAGGGAAGATTCTCAAGCCAGGCGGGTATTTCGTCTTCGATGTAAATACTGCCCACAAGCTAGCCACTGTCTATGGTAATCATACCTACGCTGGCGATGAGGGTGAATATGCGTATATATGGGAAAATACGTATGATCCTGAGTCACAGATGTGTTATATGGATCTGACGTTTTTTCTCCCAGCCTATGGCCCCCTGGAGTGCAAACAAAGTAAGCCTTCCGGACTGTACGAGAAGCGAATGGAAAGCCATATACAAAGAGCCTTTTCACAGCGTACTATAAGCCAGTTGCTTGTGGATGCTGGCCTGGAGCTTCTGGGCCATTATGGTGATCTCACCCGGGCATTGCCTACACCGGTGACAGAGCGGATTACTTTCATTTGCCGCAAACCGCTCCTCTCTTAAGAAGTCACTTGGTAAGCCGTACTGATTGTCAACCTTTGGGTCGAAAGAGTACCGCCATGAGGGCTCCAAAGATGATGGCAGTTGTTACTCCCAGGCCAGTGATCTCGAAGGCGCCGGTAAATAGGCCTTCCCAGCCTAAGCGTTTGACTTCATTGAGCATACCGTTGACAATAGCATTGCCGAATCCGCTGACCGGGACAAGGGCGCCGGCACCGGCGAAATCAACGAGGAGATCATACACCCCCAACCCGCCTAAGACGGCACCGACCATGACTAATCCAACCAGAATATGGGCGGGGCTCAGCTCAGTGTTGTCGTGGATGATCTGGGCTATGGCACAGATGGCTCCTCCAACTAGAAAAGCCTTGAGATAATCCAAAGGGATCACCTTCTTCATGCTGCTCTTACGGGTTTTCCATAACTATAGCATGGGCGATGCCGGCAATACTATCTCCCTGTTGATAGGATAGGGGACTGAAAAGGGCTCCGGTAGCCAAGGCTAGTACTCGACGGTACCTTCCTTGGTACATCTCCTTTATAACATAGCCCAATATCCCCAGAGCGGCACAGGCGCACCCGCTGCCTCCAGCACCGGCTCTTTGCTGGGGTTTATAGATAGTTGCGCCCACATCCATATGCTTGGTGCCTAGGGTGTGTCCTGCCTCTTTCGCCAAATCCATAAAAAGCTTTTGGCCCATGTTACCGAGATCTCCGGTGAGGACAAGATCGTAATCACCCGGTGAAGTGTTCGTATCTTGAAAATGTCTGCAGAGCGTATCGTTGGCAGCGGGGGCCATGGCGGCACCCATTATATCTGGGCTCTTAATGCCATAATCTGTGACGCGACCAAAGGTGACGCAGGTGATTCTGGGACCTTCTCCTTGGGTACTCAAGACGGCTGCTCCTGCGCCGGTAACAGTCCACTGGCTAGTACCTTTATGCTGGATGTTCAGCTCGATGGGATAGCGGAACTGCCGCTCACTGGCTTGGTAATGGCTAGAGGTGGCGATGAGGACCTGATCAGCGTACTCGCCATCGACCAACATGGCGCCTAGACCTAGCCCTTCGACTATGCTGGAACAAGCACCATAAATGCCGATGAAGGGAATACCCAAGTCTCTGGCACAGAAACTCGAAGAAATGATCTGGTTCAGTAGATCGCCGCCCAAAAAGAAATCCATGTCGTGTTCTGTTAGCTTTGCTCTGGCCAGGGCTTCTTGACAGGTCTGGTACAAGAGCTTGCGTTCCGCTTTTTCCGGGGTTTGCTCGCCCAGCATGGGGTCAGGTACCAGGTTATCTATATAAGGAGCTAGATTGCCCTTCTTCTCCTTAGGGCCGGCAATAGTAGCGGAACCCACGATCTTAGGCGATAGGTCAAAGGCGATTGTCTGTAGTCCCTGAAGCTTTCTTGCCATGGGGCACCTCCTTGTGACCTAGAACAGCATGCCAGTGAAAACTGCTCGGAGCAGGGTGATGGCAAAACCGCTTAATATGCCGTAGACTAAGACAGGCCCAGCTATAACAAACATTTTGGCCCCCATACCCAATAAATATCCTTCCCGTTTGAATTCCATGGCGGCGGCGGTAACAGTGTTGGAGAACCCGGTGATTGGCACTGCTGCTCCCATACCTACCCGCTCTGCTAGCCAATCATAGACTCCCAAACCTGTAGCTAGGGCGCCCAGAGCGATCATGGTGGCCAATGTGATGGCAGCAGTCTCTGCGGAAGTGGGTTCGACGGGATCAACGAGGTTATACACCAATTGCCCGATGACACATATACCGCCGCCTGCTAGGAAGGCGAGGGCGATATTCTTCACGTAATTTGGCTTGGGTGTGGCGACCTTGACCATTTGCTGATAGCTATCGTGTAAATCGTGAGTGGCCTTGTCCAAGCTATTACACCCCCATTTACAGTCTTCCCATAGTATGAATGGAACGTAAAGGGATTATTCTAAAGTGTGCGCAGGTGCGGCTTCCCAACCAGCGGTTGATCTTTCCTATTTGATTGCATATAATGTGTGTATACAAAACCATAGACTATATCTATGATGAGGAGTAGTAGGCTGAGCTGTTGGTTCTAGAGAGCCGGATGAGGTGTGAGCCGGTACCAAAGCCAGTTGAATCTCGCCTCGGAGATGAATCGGTGAATTCCAGTAACCGATTCCGGATGGCAGACGTTAACTTGCTGATGAGTGGATGGCCCATAAGGGCTAAGTGGCAGGATAGAAAACATCTTGTTTTGGGTCATCAACAAGGGTGGTAACGCGGGTGATTAGGATCCCGTCCCTTAGGGGACGGGGTTTTTTGATCAAGAGATGAGGAACACTAGGCGACGAACGGGGGTATTGTATGGTTGACAGGTACAATTTCCATGAGATCGAAAGCAAATGGCAAAAGCGTTGGGAGCAGGATGGGCTCTATGCATCGCTAGACGATGATAGCCGCCCGCGGTATTATTGCCTAGAGATGTTCCCCTACCCTTCGGGACGTTTGCATATGGGGCATGTTCGTGTATACTCTATCGGTGACGTGATAGCCAGATTCAAGCGAATGCAAGGCTATGATGTGCTGCACCCTATGGGGTGGGATGCTTTTGGTCTGCCGGCGGAGAATGCTGCTATTCAGCGCAATGTTCATCCCCACGAGTGGACCTGGCGCAATATTGAGCATATGCGGGACGAGCTAAAACGAATGGGGCTAAGCTATGACTGGAGCCGTGAGTATGCTACTTGTGAACCCAGCTATTACAAATGGACCCAGTGGCTGTTTTTGCTTTTGTACAAGCATGGTTTAGCCTACCGCAAGAAGGCAGCAGTCAATTGGTGTCCGTCTTGTGCTACGGTCTTAGCCAATGAACAGGTGGTGGCAGGTCTTTGTGAACGCTGTGATACAGTGGTAGAGAAAACCGATCTAGAGCAGTGGTTTTTCAAAATCACAGATTATGCCGACCGCTTGTTGGATGGCCTAGATGAATTGGAGGGTTGGCCGGAGAAAGTCAAGTCGATGCAGGCCAATTGGATAGGCCGCAGTGAAGGCACAGAGATTGTCTTTGCAGTTGAGGGGTTGTCGGAGGAACTGCCAGTGTTCACCACCCGAGCTGATACAGTGTTCGGGGCGACCTATATGGTGGTGGCCCCGGAGCATCCCCTAGTCGAAAAACTCATAGACGGACAGCCACATGTCTCCGAAGTCCGAGCTTTTATCAAATCAGTTTTGGCGGAAGATGAGATCACCCGGACAGCTGAAGATACAGAGAAGAAGGGGGTTTTCACTGGTAGATATGCCATCAATCCATTGAGCGGCCAGCGGATTCCCATTCTCATAGGCAATTATGTTTTAGGCGGTTACGGAACCGGTGCGGTTATGGGAGTACCGGCCCATGATGAGAGGGACTATGCCTTTGCGAAGAAATACGATCTGAGTATCAAGGCGGTGGTAAGACCCCCGGGTGAGGATAGAACGGAGCCTCTTGACGAGGGGTATTTCGAGGATGGCATCTTAATCAACTCCGGTGATTTTAGCGGTCTTACCAGTGAAGAAGCTAGAAATAGGATAACCGCACATCTAGAGGCAATAGGTAAGGGCGGGGAGCAGACTAATTATCGCTTGCGAGACTGGCTAATCTCCAGGCAGCGGTATTGGGGCACACCGATCCCCATCGTGTACTGTGATAAGTGTGGCATTGTACCGGTGCCGGAGAAGGACCTGCCGGTGGTTTTGCCAACTGACATTGAGTCTACATCCACAGGTGAATCGCCCTTGCAGCACTGTAAGGAGTTCGTCGAAACCAAATGCCCTGAGTGTGGAGGGCCCGCCAGGCGGGAAACCGATACTATGGATACGTTTATCGATTCCTCTTGGTATTTCCTAAGATATGCCGATCCACATAACGCTGAGCTTCCCTTTGCCAAGGAGAAGGTTGATAGGTGGATGCCGGTAGATCAATATGTCGGTGGTATTGAGCATGCCATTTTGCACCTGATGTACTGCCGGTTTTTCCAGATGGTTGTATCGGACTTCGGTCTTGCAGAGGCCGACATACCCTTCCGCAATCTACTGACCCAAGGTATGGTACTGCGGGATGGAGCAAAAATGTCTAAGTCCAAGGGCAATGTGGTAGATCCTGACCGCATAATCGATCAATATGGAGCCGATACTGCCCGCCTATTTATTCTATTCGCCTCACCCCCGGAGAGGGATCTGGAGTGGAGCGATGAGGGTGTGGAGGGGTCCTATCGGTTTATTAACAGGGTTTGGCGGCTGGCTATGGAGTATGTCGACGATATTCGGGATGTATCCAGGAATATTCCCAAAGATCTTGGTACCCGAGAACGGGAGTTGCGGCGGATTGTCCATGGCAGCGTCAAGAAGATAACCACTGATATTGACAGTAGATTTAGCTTTAACACTGCTATCAGCGCTATCATGGAAATGGTCAACGAGTTGTATCAATATAAAGAGCTGCCTAAAGAAGAACAGGAATTGGCAGTGGTGCGAGAGGCATTGGAGCTTCTGCTTTTGGTGTTGGCTCCCTTTGCACCCCATGTTGCCGAGGAGCTTTGGCATCGCTTAGGCCAGAGTGAGAGTGTCCATAGTCAGAAATGGCCTACTTACGATGAGGAAGCTGCTAGGGCTGAAGAAGTCACCATTGTGATCCAGGTTAACGGTAAGGTCCGAGAGCGCATAGTGGTTCCAGTGGGTAGCGATGAGAAGTATATTAAGACACATGCCCTTGCTGAACCTCGGGTGCAGGCTTATGTAGGGGGCAAGACAATTGTAAAGACCGTGGTAGTACCTGATAAGTTAGTGAATATTGTTGTAAAATAGCTTGACCAGCCATTATCGGCTAGGTCTACAGGACGGGCGCCATGAGAGCCATCCTTTATGGGGTGGCTCTTTTTGATGCCCTCATAAAGCAGGAGATCCGAAAGCGAGGCAGAATAGTTAAATCGTACTGTACTCCCCCGAGGAGATAGTAAAGGAGGGGATGATAGTGAGTGCGCGATGCCTTAACAAGGCAGAGCAAATATTCATCTTAATAGTAGCTTGCCTCATATTGATCGGTGGTGGATTCCAGCTGTGGTATGGAAAGGGCGAGTTGGTCTTAGAGGTAGATCCGGTGATCTGGGCGGAGGCTAATCATGATGGTGATGAAGTCGAGGCTCACAAGATGGATGCGACTGATCTTAGTGCAAACAAAGATATTAGTTCCAGTTCCGGGTCAGTGGAACGGGCTGAACAGGCATCGACGGAAGACAAGGCTAGTTCTGTGATTGTGCGCAAGATCAATATCAATACGGCATCGGCAGAGGAATTGATATCACTGCCGGGCATTGGCCCGGTTTTGGCTGGCAGGATCATTGACTATCGCAATGAACAAGGGCGCTTCCTCCATGAAGAGCAGCTTCTAGAGGTGAAAGGGATCGGAAGAAAGACATTGGAAAAATTACTGCCCCTGGTCACTATCCATGAGGAAACGGAGTGAATCTACAGCCATGATTGGTAGGAGAATCGGTTGATACTGCCTCGCGCAAGACACGCTGGCCAAGGCGTGAGAACGGCTCAAAGGGCAGTCCACAAATTCGCAAACAGAATCATTGCCCTTTGGTTGGATACATCCCTGGCTTGGCGGTGTATATTGTGGTTGGGGCTGGGAAGTTTCTTAAGCAAAGAACTGGAGCTTACCCCGTACTTGACGTGGGTAAGTGCCTTCGTTATTTGGGTGGTTTGTTTAGTTACGCAAAGAAAAAGGCCCAAAGGCGTTGGCTACCATGTTTTGGCTATTCTTCTCTTGGCAGTGGGTGCAGCTAACTTCAGCATCTATTGGTCGAGGGTGGAGACCAGCCTTGCTCCCCTAGTTGATTTCGGCGACGTTCTACAGGTTGTGGGTAGGATAAGGGAAGTTGTTTCCAAAGAGCAACAACGAACTTTGGTGGTAGAAGTTCAGGGAATTCGGCAGCCAGATGGACTTCGAATAACTAAGGGTTTGGCCCAAATCACCCAGAGGGCTTTGCCCGACGAGGAGTTGGCAGATGATCTACGGCCGGGAGATCAGATAGTCGTTACTGCGCGATTTAGGTCACCGCCCAGGGCGGGTAACCCCGGTCAATTTGACTATGGCCATTACCTTCTCCGGCGGGGAATAGGAGCTCTAGCCTATGTCGAAGGCAATAGCCCAATCATAAAGACGGAACCGGCACTAGACGGTATCATGAATCGGACCATAGGGAGCTCGATCATGACCTTGCTTCGCTGGGCTGATGGGTGCCGTCGAGCTTTGATAAACACCTTTCGGGATCATCTATCACTCCGATCTTGGGGCATCCTAGCAGCCATGGTTTTGGGGGAAAAGAGCTTGCTAGTTCCGGAGGTCCAGGAGGCCTTTAGCCATACGGGACAGGCCCACTTGCTTTCTGTATCCGGTCTGCATATTGGATTTGTGGCCGCGGCAGCCTGGTATGTGCTGCGGCTCTTGCGGCTAGGCGAAGCACCTAGCTCCGTCCTGACCGCTGCAATTGCCTGGGTCTATGCATTGATCACGGGGTGGAATCTACCCGTGGTCAGGGCGGCTACTACCTTAACATTTTATCTCGGTGCCGGGATATTGGGTCGGGGCTATCATCGGCGGGAGGCTACAGGTTGGGCAGCATTGCTGCAATTATCATTGAACCCCAGCTTAGTTTTTGATGCAAGCTTTCAGTTATCCTACGGAGCCCTGTTGGGAATTATCAATATTGCACCAAGCTTGCGGGAGGCAATATCGTCCATCTGCGGGCAATGGAAAAGGCCCTCTAGGCTAGTAACCCGTGGGATTGACATCATGGTTTTATCCTTAAGTGCTCAGTTGGTGCTCTTTCCGATTATCTCCTATTACTTCCATGAGTTCACCTGGATAGGCATCTTTCTAAGCCTTGTTACTATTCCTTTGGCGAGCCTGATAGTCCCCTTTGGTCTTCTTGGCAGTCTTATGGGCCAATGGAAAAGTATTACTCCTTTGCTCGCGGTTCCGTTGCGCTGGCTCTTAAGAACCATGGACTTTGTTATTGAGCGGTGCGCATCTTGGCCGGGGGTACGGATCCATGTTCCGGCGGGCTATCCCGGAATCTGGATAGGGTATTATCTGGTGCTTACGCTAATGGTCCATAAGCTTAACAGGCAAGCCATTTACCGGCGACTAAGTTGCCCGATCACAAAGACTTTGCAGTCAGGCAAACGGTGGGTTTGTGGAATCCTAATGGGGATGCTAACCGTGGTTTACTACCCGTTGTTAGTGCAGTGTTGGCGCCCCCTGGAGATTGTCTTTCTGGATGTAGGTCAGGGTGATGCCATTTTTGTAAGTACCCCTCAGGGTCGTACTGTGCTCATCGATGGAGGGGGGCGACCTCAATCTTCGACAGGCAGCTCTTTTGATGTGGGTAAGGATATCGTACTGCCTTTTTTGCGGCATCGAGGGGTGCGCCGGCTAGATCTGGTGATAGCCAGTCATATGCACAATGACCATACACAAGGTTTAGGTGCGGTTCTTGAAAGGATGCCCGTAGGGATGTTGGCTGATAACGGCCTTCTTGACGGTGGGTTCGCAAGCCGCCAATACCAGCGGGTACTCCGGGAGGTCCAGATATCAAAAGGACTGGAAAGAGTCGTGTTGCGTCGGGGTCACTACTTCGACTTAGGCTCAGGAGTGGAGGTTATGGTACTTTATCCGCTAGGGGAGCCCGAAGATCTTGTCACTTCCGATATCCTAGATCAAAATAATAACTCAGTAGTTCTCAAGATCCAGACAGCCCAGCATAGTATTCTCTTGACCGGCGATATTGATAAGCTAGCTCAGCTAGATCTGGTGCGTCTAGAATCTTTGCTCCGAGGACGGGAGGGCTGGAAAGCAGACGCATCATCGACAGACGTTGATATAAAGCGATTCGGTCTGAGGGCCGATCTCTTGAAAGTACCGCATCATGGTTCTCGAGAAGCGCTGGTATATTCGTTCTTGCAGGCAGTGTCACCGACTCATGGGTTTATCTCCGTAGGCTCAAACCCCTTTGGCCACCCTGCACCGGAGTTCCTGCATGCGCTAGAACTAGTAACGGGAGAGGCGCCGTGGCGGACTGATGAAGTGGGGAGCATCAGGGTAAGAATCAGAGGCAGAAGAATCAGTATTCAAGGATACCATAGTAAGGCACCCTGGGTTGTAGGCACTTGGCCGTATGTTAGGCAATGGGAAGCAAGGTTGAGGCAATGGGTTTGCAGGGTTTGTCCTTGAATTCCTCGAAAACACATGTGAGGACATGTGGTTTTCTGGAGGACACAATGAACAAAACAAGACAAAAAGGATATGGCTACAAAAACCTTTTGGCTGATGTGGCTCAGGAGAACTACGCACCGATCTACTTGTTTCTGGGAGAGGAGGGGTTCTTAGCCAACAACGGCATATTGGCATTGAAAAGGGCCCTTTTATCTCCGGATGAGGAAAGCTGGAACCTAGCGGAGTTCCATGGAAAAGAAAGCAACGGCGATGAACTTGTCGCCTTTCTGTGTACTCTGCCCATCGTTGGGTCCAGAAGGGTTGCCATCATTCATGATTTTGATCAATGGAAAGTCGCCGATACTGAGAGTCTCTTTCCCTTGCTGGAAGATATGCCTGATTATGCCTACTTGATCGCAAGAGCCCGCAGTATCGATAGACGGACGAAGTTCTACCGGTTTGCTCAAGCTCGGGGCCAGATAGTGGATGTATCTCCCCTGGACGCTCCGGAAGCAGCAGCCTGGCTCATGGATAGGGGCAGAGAACTAGGCCTTCGCTTTAGTCCGAGAGTAGCCCGGGCCATGGTCGACCAAGTTGGACTTTCCCTATGGCAGCTAGATAAGGAGCTGGAGAAGCTGGCTTGTTATAAGGATCCTGATGATACAGTGGTGACCGAGGCGGATGTGGCAGCTCTGGTGATCACCGGACGGGAGGTCGCCGACAATACCATCTTCAAATTCACAGATGCTGTTGCTGTAGGCGATAGAAAAGGAGCCATGGCCCTTTTGCAGGAGCTTCTCTTAAGTGGAAGGGAGCCCCTCTCTATACTGACCATGATCGCCAGGCAATTGCGGATAATCGCCTTTGCTGTGGAAGGAGCTAGAGTTGGAATATCATTTCAGGAAATTAGTCGGGAGCTCAAAGTCCCTGGGTTTGTTGTACAAAGAGCTTTGTCCCAAGGGCAGAGGATGGGGGCTACCGGTATTCGAGGGGCGTTGCTGGCTACTTTCCAGGCAGATAGGGAAATCAAGAGCGGCTTTCATGAGCCGGGCAATGCCCTAGAGCTCTTGGTGGTTCGCTTAACGGCTAGTATAGATGAGACCCATAGAAGGTAAGACCCCCCGGGCCTGCAGGGGGGTACATATCGTATTGGCAAACATATATGGCGGCTACAGCTTATGATGCTTTATTGAGCCGCTTGGTAAGGCGGGACTTGCGGCGAGCAGCCTGGTTCTTGTGGATAACACCCTTGCTTGCGGCGCGATCAATCTCGGAGATGGCTACTTGTAGCAACTCCCGGGCTTTTTCAATATCTTCAGCTGCCAAGGCCTGCTCAAACTGCCTGATGGCGTTCCGATAAGTTGAGCGGATCGCCCGGTTACGGGCAGTCTGCCGTCTTGTCAGGCCAACTCTTTTCTTGGCAGATAGTATATTCGCCAATCTAGTTCACCCCCGTTCCCTGCTTACAGCACAATTTAGTTTATCACGTTCAGTTGTGGAATGCAATGTCAGTCAGCAAAATCGCAGGTGCGCATATCGGTGGCTTGCCATGGGTAGGTATGATATAATATAGTGTGTTTTGCGATCCCATCATTAGATAGGGAGGTGCTCACCCTGTGGGTGAAGAGCAACAGCCTACCCGCAGAAGCCCGGCTCAGCTTCGGCGCAGTGCGGCCATTGGCGTCGTTTTCAGCATAATTGGGCTATATGTGGTTTTGAAGCTTACTGGGGGGTACCAATCTTGGCAAGATTTAGCCAGGATCGATCCCATGATGCTTGGGGTTGCGTGTGGACTTGTGGTGATCACTTGGCTACTGGATTCTCTGCGCATGAGAGCTCTTATCCGCTCTCTGGGCGGTGATTTAAGTGTTCTGGGCGGTATGCGGATCTCTATCATGGGTGCTTTCGTCTCCAGTGTGACTCCTTTTGATTCAGGGGGAGAGCCGGTACAGGCATATCTTCTGACGGAAATAGGTTTAAATGCCGGGCAGTCTTCAGCTGTGATTGCTGTGAAGACTTTGTGCAATGCCTTGGCCCGGTTCACCTTGGGTGTAGCTGCATCCATATGGCTTTTTTGCCTAGCTGACTTCTGGAGCGTCCCGAGGGGGATGTATTACTTTCTTAGCTTCGGGATCCTTCTGTATTTTGCGGTGTTTGTTTTTTCTGTATACTTGGTTTCCCATCCCGAGAAGATCAGTATAATGGTAGTGCCCATGGTTCGCAACAGATTCACCTCAAGACTGTTTAAGGTTGAAACTCTAGATACTGTACTGGCCCGAATAGAGCACGAGCTGTTGGAGTTTGGGCTCGCGTTGCAGGATTTCATAGATAACAAAAGATCCACACTCTGGACGGTGATGGCCCTAAGCTACGCATGGTGGATTACAATAACCATTGTCCCGGCGGTGATCTTAGTGGGTTTGGGCATGCGACCTCGATTTATCAGGGTGATGGGTATTACCCTGCTCTTCTATTTAGCTGCTGCCTATGCTCCTACACCAGGCTCAAGCGGAGCTGCAGAGCTCGGTTTCGGCGTCTTGTTCAGCAGTGTCGTGCCCCAAGGCTTAATCGGCCTCTTTGTTACGGTGTGGCGAGTATTCACCTATTATCTCAACCTACTGGTAGGCGGAATATTGATGTCATTCGGGTTTGCGCGGAAGAAATCAGTGACACAAGATCACCACCAGACAACCGATAAAGTCTCCCACGATGTATGATTTTGATCAGCAGGTGATAGATTAAGCTTGCGGCATTAGACGGGGAGCTCCAACATCGGAGGGAGATGGATGTCCACTTCCGCAGATCACTGTCGTCAGGAAATTTTTCTTGGTCCTCCTTTGTTCGTTAAGGAGACTCTTTTTGTTCCCGTGGTAGAAAACATGCTCTATGCATATTCTCTAGACAAGAGTCAAATGGTCAGTGGCCATATGCGGCCAGTGGCCATTTTATGTATAGCCCCCGATGCAGAAAGGATATGGTATATATACCCGATGGATTTGTCGTGGGATCAGCTTGTGGCAGAACGCTCGGCATGGGAAAAGCGTGTACATGGATGCGATACTTCTGGGTTAGGCTAAGCACGGAAGCGCTAAGGTGCTAGTGAAAGCTGTAAACAGGAGGATGCCTATGCAATA
>JAAYRF010000082.1 GCA_012518905.1 Bacillota bacterium
AAGATCGGCGAGAGCTTTTTCATTGACCACGGTACCGGAGTAGTCATAGGAGAGACTTGCGTGATTGGCAATAACGTCAAGGTTTATCAAGGAGTTACGCTAGGTGCTCTGAGTTTTCCTAAAGATGCCAAGGGCAAGCTCATAAGGGGTAACCGTCGCCATCCCACCATAGAAGACGATGTAACCATCTATGCTGGAGCTACCATCTTGGGAGGAGACACTGTCATTGGCCGAGGCTCGGTAGTCGGTGGTAATGTGTGGATAACGGAGAGTCTGCCACCCTTTAGTAAGGTGATCAATAGACCCCAGATTGAGACTCGATTGGAGCGGGGCCGTGTAGTAGATAAAGGATGATGAGTCAATGAAGCACATAGAAGGAACGCCAGTAGCTTTAGTAAGTTTAAATGCCAAGTTTATTCACTCCAATCTTGCCATAGACTATTTACGAGCCTACTGCGAAGCGAAGGACGTCCCTGCCTTTATTCAGACCGTGGAATTTCACATCAACCAACCAGTTGATTATATCGTCGGTGAGATATTGTCTTTGGATATAGATGTCGTGGGATTTTCCTGCTATATTTGGAATATAACGCCAACTCTCCAGGTTATCACCAGGCTAAAGCTAGCCAAACCAGAGACGATAGTGATCATCGGCGGCCCTGAGGTTTCCTACGAGCCAGAGCGAATTCTTCTAGAGCACCCCGAAATTGATTATTGTATCGTCGGGGAGGGCGAGGAGAGCTTTGCCGCTTTGCTTTCCCGCCTGATCGGTGAAAACCATTGCTCCGTAACAGGCGAAAGAATGCAGCCGGTTGCTACCAAGATGGAAGAACGCATTATCCAGGGTCAAGCAGTTGACCTTGGAAGATTACCATCCCCCTATCCGGTCAATCTCAAGGAGAGGTACTGCAACAAGCTTGTCTATGTGGAGACATCCAGAGGGTGCCCCTTTGCTTGCCAGTACTGCTTGTCTGCCAATACCCGGGGTGTGAGGTATTTCCCCAAGGACAAGGTAGAGAAAGAGCTCACCAAGCTGATGGATGGGGGATTTCCCCAGATCAAGTTCATCGATCGGACTTTTAATGCCAATCCTAAGTGGGCCATGGACATATTTCAGTTTCTTGTTAGGGAAAGCGAGAAGCGAGGGGCCTTCGAGGGGCCTAAACCTCCCACTGTCTTCCATTTTGAGATCAGTGCGGACATATTGACAGAGGAGCTTTTATCCTATCTCCGCACAGTACCATCGGGGTTGTTTCAGTTTGAGATCGGCATTCAATCTACGACCCCTAAGGTCTTAGAAGAGATCAGCCGAAAGAGTGACTGGTCTACCTTGCGGGATACCATCGAGGCTCTGTCAAAGCCGGGCAATATCCACCTGCATTTAGATCTCATAGCGGGGCTTCCCCATGAGACATATGAAAGCTTTGGTAAATCCTTCGATGATGTCTATGGGCTAAAGGGACATAGGATTCAGTTAGGCTTCCTAAAACTGTTGAAGGGATCGGGGCTTAGATGTCGCAGTAGCGAGCTGGGCCTTGTCTTTGATCCTTATCCACCCTACGAGATCATCTCTACCCCTACCTTAGGCCCGCTGGAGTTAGTTCAGTTAAAGGAGATTGAGAACCTCCTAGAGCAGTATCACAATAGCCACAGATTTTCCGTGACAATGGAGCTTCTCAGTCAAGAGGTGTATGACGGATCGCCCTTTAGATTTCTGGAGGACTTGGCCAAATACTTCCGTAGCCATAAGTTGCACCAAGTCTCCCATAGTCCTTTGACCCTTTATGATATTTTATACGGGTATGTGCGGGCGCAGCACAGCGAGATTGCTCCCCTGACCGCTGAGACACTGAAATTCGATTTCCTTCGAACTGAGGCCCACAGGCCTTTGCGCGCCTGGATGCCGGACAAGCTGGGTAGTAATCATAGACGGGTGCGGCACCAATTGCTTCAAGACTCAGACGTATTGGCTAGAATGCATCCTGCCACCATCAGCCTACCACCCCGTGACTTGGCCAGGTATGTGCGTGTTGGCAGGTTTTCACCGGAGTTTGTTGAATTTTTAGTGCAAAGGGCTGTTGGAGGAATGTGGCAGGAACCTCAGATTGTCGGGGATAGTGCTGGAAGTCCCAATTGGGTTCTTTTTGATCATCACCGACCCAACCCGTGGACTGATGAAAGCAGCTATACCGTGGTAATGGAGGATAGGTGATGGGCTAGTGTTTGTGCATTTACATGGTCACAGCTATTGGTCTTTGTTAGATGGAGCGGCTCCTCCCGAGAGTCTCTTGCGTCGAGCCGCCTCTTTAGGCATGCCTGGCATAGCCGTTACCGACCATGGAGTAATGTATGGAACTGCCGAGTGCTACCGGATAGCCCAGAACATATCTAATGAGATGGACAGGCCTTTTCGCTTCATACCCGGTGTAGAGGCATATGTGGCACCCCGTAGTCGCTTCGATAAAGAGAAGAGTAAAGGCGATGATGCCAACTGGCATCTTGTACTGTGGGCCCTAGATAATGTTGGCCTTTCTATGCTCTATCGGCTAGTCTCCCGTTCAGAGCTTTACTATAGACCCCGTATTGACAAGGCGTTAGTGACGGAATTAGTGGACGAATGCGGACAGGGACATATCGCCGGCAGTTCCGCTTGCCTCGCTTCAGAGATCAATCAACACCTCTTAGCTGATAATTACTCCGAGGCGAAGAACGCCGCGGTTTGGTACCGCGACATACTCGGTGAAGACGGTTTTTTCCTTGAGCTTCAAGATCATGGTTTAGAGGAGCAGCGATTGGTCAATCGAGGCCTTTTGCGCCTCCACAAAGAGACAGGCATCCCACTTATTGCCTCCAATGATTACCATTACGTGGAGCCGGAACATGCTTTTATCCATGATGTAGTGGTTTGCATCCAAACTGGTAAACAGCTGACCGATGAGAATCGATTACAATTTGATGGGACCAATGCCTATCTAAAAAGTCCGCAGGAGATGTTGGAACTCTTCCCTGATCACAGAGGGGCATTGTCCAATACCGTAGAGATAATGGAGCGCTGCCAGGTTGAGTTGGATTTTGACACGATCCACTTACCCCGATTTGACCTGCCGGCAGGGTTTGCTACGGCCAGCGAGTATCTTCGCCACCTGACATATGAAGGAGCCAGCCAACGTTTTGGCGAGATCAGCGAAGCTATCAGGGAGCGACTAGAGTATGAATTGGAGACCATCCATGGGATGGGTTATTCGGACTATTTCCTTATCGTATGGGATTTTGTGCGGTTTGCCAGGGAACAGAGGATAGCTGTGGGACCGGGGCGCGGAAGTGCAGCCGGGTCTTTGGTAGCCTATTGCCTGAGGATAACCAATATTGATCCCTTGCGATACGGCCTACTGTTTGAACGCTTTCTGAACCCCAACAGAGTGACACTGCCCGATGTGGACATGGATTTCTGTTACCATCGACGTAACGAAGTCATAGAATACGTCGTGAAGAAATATGGTGCTGATCGCACAGCCCAGATTATCACCTTTGGTACTCTCCGAGCCAGGGCAGCAGTACGGGATGTAGCGAGGGTGCTAGGTGTACCTTTAAGAAAAGCCGATACTTTGGCCAAGGCCATACCCTTTGGGGCTTCTTTGACAGAAGCCCTCAATACAGCAGCTGATTTGAAAAGTATCTATAAAGACGATCCTGAGTCCCAGAGAGTCTTGGACATAGCTCGGTTTATTGAAGGCTTTCCTCGGCATGCTTCAACCCACGCAGCTGGAGTGGTTGTCGCCCCCCGTCCTCTGGAGCTTGATATGCCTTTACAGCGATCGGAAAGCGATAAAGTGGTGACACCATTTACGACTCAGTACCCAATGGGCATTCTGGAAGACATGAAGTTTATCAAGGTCGATTTTCTTGCACTGAGAAACCTTTCAGTCATTCAGGAGGCTGTGGAATGGGTTGAGAAAAACCATGAAAAAGCCCTGGATCTGGATGCCCTACCTCTAGATGACGAGAAGACATACCGATCGGTCTTTCACAAGGGTCTAACAGGCGGCATCTTTCAGTTTGAATCAGATGGCATGCGTCGGCTCCTGCAGGATTTCCAGCCGGAGAATCTAGATCACTTGACGCTCCTCAATGCCATGTATAGGCCTGGTCCCATGCAGTATATACCTACCGTTATACGGCGACGTTTAGGACAGGAAGAAGTAACTTGGCCTCATCCGGATCTCGAGGATCTGCTCAAGGAAACATATGGTATTATGGCCTATCAAGAGCAGGTCATGGCTGTGGCCCATCATTTTGCCGGATTTTCCCTAGGTGAAGCAGATATATTGCGGCGCGCCATGAGCAAGAAAAAGCAGGAGATTATCGATGACGAACGGGAAAAATTCATCCAGGGAGCTATAGGGAATGGTTACTCCCCTGAGCTTGCCCGGGCAATCTACGATGATATTGAGAAATTTGCCGGCTATGGATTCAACAAGAGTCATGCGTGCGCCTATGCTCTCATAGCCTACCAGACAGCCTATCTCAAGACTCATTACCCCACCGAATTTATGGCCGCTTTGCTCACTAGCGTCATGGGCAGGGACAAGAACATCAAACTAGGTGAATACCTGGAAGAATGCAGAGCCATGGGCATTAACGTGGAGCCACCGGACATTAACACCAGCCAGGTTACCTTCATACCGGAACCAGGGCCCGTTATAAGGTTCGGACTGACGGCCATCAAGAATGTGGGCGAGAATGCAGCACAGTCCATAGTCGAAGCCAGGAAGGCCGGCCCGTACAAGTCACTTCTCGACATTTGCATCCGTGCTCGTCCGAACAGAGAAGCATTGGTAAGCCTCATTCGGGTAGGTGCCCTGGATTGCTTCGGAAAAGGTCGGGCGTATTGGGAGGCAGTGCTTGACGAGACATTAGGGATGGCTGCCGCCTACAGCCGACGCCAACACCAAGGGCAAACGAGCCTTTTTGATGTGACTACCCTAGATCCAACAGGATCGAGCTTCGAGATGGGGGCCAAGATACCTGAGTATGATGATTACCAACGCCTGCAATATGAGCGAGAACTCATCGGTGTATACTTGTCGGGGCATCCACTGAACCAGTATGTAAACCAATTGAAGGAGCAGGGTGTAATCAGCAGTCGGGACTTAGAACTATGTCAGCCCGATGAGAACGTAACTGTGGCCGGGGTAGCTGTAGATAGTCGCAGGATCTTAACCAAGCGCAATGAAGAGATGGCCTTCGTCACCTTGGAAGACCAGGTCGGTTCAATGGAAATCATCGTATTCCCTCGAGTATATGCTAAATACCGCCAGCTTCTTTCCGACGAGTCAATCTTGGTTGTTGAAGGCCGTAACGACTCTTCCGTAGAGGAAGTGGAAGAGTCCAGCAACAGTGCTCTTATCGAAAGTGAGGAAGACCAGGTAGAGAGAGAGTTTCGGGCTAAAATCATCGTTAACGCCCTGTATTCCCTGGACGAATGGTTAAGACATGCAGAGGCACAGAATAAGGCCAACAAGCTAGTTATCCATGCGGATGGCATGGATGAGGAGGCTCTGCGGCGACTAGGCCGGATACTAAAGCAAAGTTCTGGTCAAACGCCAGTCATGCTGTATTTTGCCACGCCGCGGCCGGTGTATCTGCACCTGCCGGAAGACTACTGGGTGAACTCCCAAAGGTCTGGGGATCTGCAGCCCCGGGTGGAGGCGCTAGTAGGGACAGACATGGTCTACTGGTCTCACAGTTGATTTTGAATACCATGGAGGTGCTAACGTGGAGGCAAGGATTCCCCGTGTTTTTGTCAAAATCGAGGGTGTGGGCGACTACGAAATCGAAGCAGGAACTAGCTTACAGGAGCTTACACAGAAAGTGTGGCCCGAGACTTGGCGAAGGATAGTGGCTGCCTATGTGGATAATGACTTGCGAGAGCTCACCTGGACTATTAGTCAAGAATGTACGGTCTCTTTCATTGGACTAGAGGTTAAGGACGGCTATCGCATATATCAGAGGAGTGCTACCTTCCTACTGATTCGGGCAGCCCGAGAGGTTCTGCCGGGATGCCGAGTCACCATCGAGCACTCTCTAAGCAATGGGCTCTATGGTGAGATTCACTATAACCGTGCGGTGGTAGAAAAGGACCTAAAGGATATCCAGAAGAGAATGGCGGAGATCGTTTCCAGGGATGAGCCCTTCGAGAAACAGGCTGTGCCTAAAGAGAAGGCGAGAGAGCTATTCCTTAAGGATGGACAATCGGATAAGGTCAATCTCTTGAAATACCGCGAGAGTGACACTATCAACATTTACCGGTCAGGCTGGTTTCATGACTATTTCTACGGTTATATGGTGCCCAGTAGCGGATACCTACAGTATTTTAGGCTAAAGTACTACTTGCCTGGGTTCATCTTGCAGATTCCAGATTCCCGTACTCCGGAAGTGATTCCTCCGTATAAAGAACAACCAAAATTGGCTAGTGTCCATCGGGAGGCTGAACGCTGGGGTGATATCCTTGGTGTAGGCACGGTAGCAGCGCTTAATGATGTTATTGTCGCAGGGGGAAGCGGTGACCTCATTCGGGTTGCCGAGGCGCTGCATGAAAAGAAGATTGCCCAGATTGCCGACATGATCTCCGATAGACGGGAGACCCTGAGGATCATCCTGATAGCCGGACCATCCTCTTCTGGGAAAACCACGTTTTCCCAGCGGTTGTCTATTCAGTTGCGGGTCAATGGTCTCAAGCCCGTGTCTATCCACCTCGATGATTATTTTGTCGATCGAGACAGGACCCCCCGTAATGAAGCAGGCGAGTATGACTTCGAATCAATAGAAGCCATTGACCTAGAGTTATTCAACTCGCATCTGGCAGCCCTCATCCAAGGGCAAGAGGTGGAGTTGCCACTATTTGACTTTCATACCGGCAAGAGACAGCCTTCAGGAAGGCGGCTTCAGGTATCCCATGATCGGCCCATCATCATTGAGGGTATCCATGGGCTAAACGATCGCTTGACGGAAGCCATTCCCAGTGGCAACAAATTCAAAATATACATCAGTGCGTTGACGCAACTAAACATCGATGATCACAACAGGATCCCAACAACCGATGTGCGGTTATTGAGGAGAATGGTAAGGGATCACCAATTCCGGTCCCACTCCGCTGAGAACACCCTGAGGCGCTGGCCTTCAGTACGGCAAGGGGAGCGAGTAAATATCTTTCCCTTCCAAGAGGAGGCTGATGTCATGTTCAACTCTGCCCTTGTCTATGAGTTGGCGGTACTTAAGCAACATGCCGAGCCGCTGCTAAAGTCCATCGGCCGCTGGGATCCGGGATATAGTGAAGCCAAACGATTGCTCAAATTCCTAAGTTACTTTCTACCAATCGAAGAAGACGATATTCCTGCCACATCCATACTCAGGGAGTTCATTGGAGGCAGTTGCTTCCATGAGACGGTACCTGATGTGGTGGAGGGAGTAGTTGCTAATTAGGAACGATAATAATTTAATATAAGTGTTACATTTCCTCTGCAGGAATCTGTCTGGGAGAAAGGAATATTATAGGTAGTCGGAGTCATTACTAACAAGAGAACCTAACAGTGTCTCATATAGGCTGGATGACGGTCCGCTCTAAGCGTGGACCCAATCGTCAAGCACCAAGGAGGGGATAGGATGCCGGCATTGGAAATGATAGCTCCACAGAATCTATCTTATAGGCGAGACAAGGAGCTGGTGGCTGAGTATCTTGCACTCTATGAGAAAGACAGATCACCTGAGTTACTGGAGATCTTGGTGCAAGCCCACTGGGAATTGGTGGAGTATCTGGCAGGGAAATTCGCCAAAGACTCACAGCTTAGAGAAGATCTGATCCAGGTTGGGGGCATCGGCCTCACCAAAGCGTTGCAAAGATTCGATAGCAACCATGGTGTCCAATTCGTAACCTATGCAACGCCTACCATAGTGGGAGAGATTAAGCGCTATCTTCGAGACAGCACCTGGAGTGTAAAAATCGGACGACAAGCCAAGACACTGTACTATCAGATAGAGGAAGCCAGGGCATATCTCACCAGCAAGCTAGGCCGCACTCCCACTCTAAGAGACATTAGTGAGTGGTTGAATGTCGACGAAGAGAAGCTGATTGAGGCTTCTGAGGCTGGGCCTAACCGAGTATCTGCCTCTTTTCAGCAGGAGACCAGCGGTGATGACATGGTCCTAGAGGATTTTTTGGGTAACTCCGATGAAGAATACGATGCAGTTGAAAACCGGATACTTCTTAGAGATAGCATGGCCACACTAGCAGAAAGGGAGCGGCAGATTCTCTATCTTCGCTATGTTGAAGGTCTATCGCAGAGCATGGTCGGTGAGATGTTGGGTATCTCCCAGATGCATGTCTCTCGCCTGGAAAGGAAGTCTCTTGCAAATCTCAGAACTTCTGTGGCTCTATGATAGGTGGTTTAGACTCAATAGCTTGTCTGGAGCTGAGATAGGGTCGCTGCTCTTGGAGTTGTCTAGATAGGGGAAAGAGTATGGATAGCGGAAAATCGCGGCCAGTTCGCCTAGGACTGGCCCTCGGCGGTGGTGCAGCTCGAGGAATCGCCCATGTCGGGGTTCTACAAGTCCTTTGGGAACATGGCATCGTTGTCGATGCTATTGCCGGCACCAGCGCCGGCGCTATGGTAGGAGCTATGATAGCGTCGGGGGTTACGCCCGACGAATTGGCAGATATAGCCAGGGCCAGCAACTGGTGGTTTTTGGCCAAAGACATCTCATTGCGAGGCGGTCTTTTGGGTTCGGGTGGAATCGAGAGATGGATGCGACGCTACATAGAAGACAAGACCTTTCGGGATTTGAGAATACCTTTGGCAATAATAACATCGGATATTGTTACCGGTGAGACCGTGGTCTTCACTGAAGGCGATGTGGCCTGGGCAGCACGGGTAAGTGCTTCAGTACCGGGTATTTACGCACCGGTAGAATATGAAGGCCATCTACTGGTAGATGGAGGTATTACCCAGAATGTTCCGGTGGAGACAGTCCGACAGATGGAAGTGGATGTAGTTCTAGCTGTCAATCTAAACGGGACCTTTCTACACCATATCAGACCGGAGCGACCGATTGAAGCGATGCAGCAAGCCATTAGTATCCTCCAAAGGGCCCACATAGGGAAGCAGTTGGAAAACGCTGACCTGGTTGTGACGCCTGACGTCAAGGATTTAGGACTCACTGACTTTAGGGAAGCCGAAAAGTTTATCCAATTAGGCAGGAAAGCCATGGAGGAGCATTTGCCGAAGTTGCAGACGATTCTAAGCAGAGCCGCCTACACCAAGAAAGGACAGGAGCCGATGGTTGATCAAGCAAGGAGCGAAGAGAACCCCTTAATCGGGGTAGTCCTAGGTAGTGATAGCGATCTACCTGTAATAGCGCCGGGGCTAGAGTTGCTCAGAGCGTTGGAAGTGCCTTTTGAAGTGCAAATTCTCTCTGCCCATCGTACTCCTGAGGACGCTGCCCAATATGCGAAATCTGCAGCAGATCGCGGTATTCGGGTGATTGTAGCTGCCGCTGGTATGGCTGCGCACCTGCCGGGGGTGCTAGCCTCGCATACAACGCTACCTGTGATTGGGATTCCTATAGCTAGTGGTCGGTTAGGTGGTGTTGATGCGCTATACTCCATGGTACAGATGCCTCCGGGGATTCCTGTGGCAACGGTAGGGATCAATGCTACAACGAACGGGATATTATTAGCGGTAGAGATCCTGGCCTTGACTATACCGATCTTCAAGGATAAGCTAAGGGTGTATCGACAAGACCAAAGAGAAGGGGTCTTGAATAAGAACGCTTTGTTACAAGAGCTCGGATACCAGGGATATGTAGACAGGAATGGTTGACTTTAATTCGATGGATACGAGGCTCTGCGTTGCGGATTGTTGCACCTACCGAAGGGCACTGGTATAATAAGTCTAGTAAGAAGAAAATTTAATACTGGATCAAGCTGAAAGTGCACCTAGGGTTCCGTCGCCTCCAAGGCGGGTCTGGACCAAGTGGTGCAGACACTGGCCCAAGTGGCAGTGTTACACCCTAGAAGGATAAAAGCCTGGGCGGGTAGGTTTCACATGAGAATAGTGTAACCTACCCGCTTTGTGGTTTTTGGTGGAAATAGTATGATTTGAAGGAGGCGGCAGTTGTGGGGAATGACAGTGTTAACTGGGAAGATGTGGGCATCACCGCTGCGGAATATGAATTGATAGTGGACTTGCTCGGTCGTAAGCCTAATGAACTGGAATTGGCTCTGTTCTCTGTAATGTGGTCAGAACACTGTGGCTACAAATACTCAAGGGCACTTTTGTCTCGTCTGCCTACTGAAGGAAGGCAGGTGCTCCAGGGGCCTGGGGAAAACGCCGGTGTCATAGACATCCAAGACGGCCAGGCTGCGGTGATGAAGATAGAAAGTCATAATCACCCATCAGCTATTGAGCCATATGCGGGGGCCGCTACTGGGGTTGGGGGCATACTAAGGGATATCTTTACCATGGGAGCCCGACCAATTGCTGGTCTGAATTCATTGCGTTTTGGTCCCTTGTCTGATCCCCATCAGAGAAGCCTTCTAGAAGGTGCAGTGGGCGGCATGGCCGGGTATGGTAACACTGTTGGCGTACCCATGATCGCTGGCGAGATATACTTTGACGAGTCATATAGTGGCAACTGCCTTGTCAATGCAATGGCTGTGGGACTTCTAGATAAGGGAGATACAATAGCCAAGGGTCTTGCTACCGGAGTGGGTAATCTAGTCATGGCTGCCGGCACGCCTACAGGTAGAGACGGAATCGAAGGGGCAGCTTTTGCCTCCGGTGAGCTGACGGAGGAATCCCAGGAACGGCGTTCAGCTATACCCAAGGGCTATCCTGAGACAGGCAAACGCTTGATCGAAGCCTCCTTGGAGGCGATTAAGTCTGGTTATCTGGTAGGGATCCAAGATATGGGAGCCGCCGGCTATACCAGCTCTGCCAGTGAAATGGCTGCCCGAGGAGGGCACGGGATTGAGCTAGATATGAATCTGGTTCCGGTTTGCGAAGATGGGATGACGCCATACGAGATCATGTTGTCGGAGACCCAAGAGCGTATGCTGTTCGTCGTGGAAGCGGGCAAGGAATCAGCAGTAGAAGCTATTTTCTCCAGATGGGACATTCCTGTGGCGGTAGTAGGTAAAGTCACTGACGATGGACTGTTTCGTCTCAAACAAGGGGATGTAGTGCTAGCCGAGGTGCCTGCTAAGGCCTTAGCTAGTGCACCGACCTACCAAACGGAAGCCCGTCGCCCAGCTTATCTCAAAAAGACAGCTAACTTCAACATTGATAGCCTTCCCCATCCCGAAAACCATAATGATATACTCCTGCAATTGCTTGCCTCGCCCAACATTGCAAGCAAAGAATGGGCTATCCAGCAATTTGATTACTCCGCTGGTGGGTGTACAATGGTGCCTCCGGGCCTTAGTGGTGCGGGGATTATCAGAATCAAGGGTACCAACAAAGCTATTGGGCTGAGTGTAGACTGCAATTCCCGTCTCTGTTATCTTGACCCCAAATCCGGTGCAGCTGCCGCGGTAGCCGAAGCAGCCCGTAATCTTGTCTGTAGTGGTGCAAAACCGCTTGCAGTAACCGATGGTCTCAATTTCGGAAACCCTGAGAAGCCAGAGATTTACTGGCAATTCGCTGAGTCTATCGATGGGATAGCGGAAGCCTGTACCGTGCTCGATACGCCTGTGGTGGGCGGCAACGTCTCCTTCTATAATGAAAGCAAAGGTCAAGCGATTTACCCGACCCCCGTTATCGGTATGCTGGGCCTGATTGAAGATATCAAGCACGTCTGTACCCAGGATTTCAAAGAGGCGGGGGATCTGATTATTCTACTAGGTGCCAATAAGGGCGAGCTAGGTGGAAGTGAATACTTGCAGGTGATCCATGGGCTTGCTACTGGCTGTCCGCCGGAGCTTGACTTACACCTGGAAAAGCGAGTACAAGATATGTGCTTGCAGGCTATCAGGGAGGGGCTAGTCCGTTCAGCCCATGACTGCAGTGAAGGTGGTTTGGCTGCAGCTTTGGCTGAATGCTGCATATTGGGTGAACTAGGCGCTAAGGTGAGACTAGATCAAACCATGTCCGCCCGAGAGTTGCTGTACGGAGAGAGCCATAGTCGGATAGTGGTTTCCACTAAGCAAGAAAACCTGGATAGGCTACAAGAATTGGCTGATCAGCATGGTGTTCCGTGGGAGCTTCTTGGTCATGTAGAAAACGATGTCCTAGAGATAACTGGTGTTTTGGACGACAAGGCTAGAACTCTGATCAATCTATCGGTGCAAGAGCTTAAGAGTACCTGGCGGGAGGCAATCAAATGCCACATGAGCCGATGAGAGCCCTAGAGGGTGATTTGGGCAAGCCTCAAGAAGCCTGTGGTGTTGTTGGCATATGGGGGAGCCATGAGAATCTGCAGGTCGCTCCACTTTGCTATCTGGGATTGTATGCTTTGCAGCACCGCGGACAGGAAAGCGCTGGAATGGTCACATCGGATGGAAAGCGTCTGTGGTTGACTAAAGGACCGGGATTAGTACCAGATGTTTTCGATCAGGAAAGTATCGCAGCACTGCCGGGCTTTGCTGCTATTGGCCACGTGCGGTTGGCTACAGAGGCTGATCAGCATGTGGTTAACACCCAACCCCTTCTAGTGCGGTCCGGGTTTGGCAATCTGGCGATTGCCCAAAACGGGAGCCTGGTCAACGCTGAGAAGCTTAGACAAGGTTTGCTTGAGGAAGGTGCGGTGCTTCTCACCGAAACTGATTCCGAGATTGTCTTGAATCTCATTGCCAAAAGCAAGGAAAAAGACCTTCCAAGCGCGGTGGCGAAGATCCTTACCTTACTTGAAGGTGCCTATGCTCTAGTGATTCTCGCAGAAAACATGCTGCTAGCGGCGAGGGATCCCTTTGGTAATCGACCACTTTGCCTTGGCAAGCTGGAAGAGGGTTATATGGTTGCCTCCGAGTCTTGTGCTGTGAGTAATCTGGGTGGCGAATTCCTTCGCGAAGTGCAACCAGGTGAGCTCTTAGTCATCGACGAGCAGGGTCCCCGCACATACAACTTGATGCCCGGCCAAACGCAGGCCTTTTGTGCATTTGAGCACATCTATTTCGCTCGACCCGATAGCTGTCTTGGAGGCAAGACTGCCTATTTGGTACGTAAAGCTATAGGCCGGGAGCTGGCCCTAGAAGCTTCTGTTGAAGCCGATGTTGTCATCGGAGCTCCTGATTCCGGTATGGCGCCCGCGCTAGGTTTTGCAGAAGCAGCGGGGATACCCTACGAGATGGGGATTATCAAGAATCGCTATGTGGGGCGTGCTTTTCTCCAGCCTACTCAGGCACGCCGCAGTCTAGCAGTACGTATCAAGCTAAATCCTGTCACAGAGGTATTAACGGGCAAACGCGTAGCGGTCGTCGATGATTCCATTGTCCGGGGGACAACATCAGGTAAGCTAATCGCTTTGCTAAAGGAAGCAGGTGCTAAGGAAGTCCATATGTATGTTGCTTCACCGCCGTATCGGCATCCGTGTTTGTACGGTATCGAACCATCATCGAAAAGTGAGTTAGTGGCCCGAGGTCGATCTTTGGAGGAGCTTCGGAAATTGATCGGAGCTGATTCGTTGCAGTATATTTCCTTGGAGGGACTTGTTAGGGCCATAGGTATATCCGGGGACCAGCTATGTCTAGCCTGTTTTACCGGTGAGTACCCTATATCAGATTGTGGCGTCAACTGACGGAGGTGAGAACGTGGTTGAGAAGAAAGCAATGAATAAAAGCACATACAAGGCGGCGGGAGTGGATATTCATGCGGGTTATGAGGTCGTCCGCCGGATTCGCAAGCATACCGAGTCCACTTTTCGTCCCGAGGTTCTAGGAGACATTGGTAGTTTCGGGTCCTTCTTTGCCTTGGATACCACCAAGTACCGGGAACCTGTCCTGGTGGCAGGAACCGATGGGGTTGGGACTAAGCTAAAGATAGCTTTTATGATGGATAAGCATGATACAATCGGAATGGATGTTGTAGCCTATTGCGTGAATGACATAATCTGCCAAGGAGCAGAGCCATTGTTTTTCCTCGATTACTTGGCGGTGGGTAAGACCCGCCCGGAGAAAATCGAGGAGATCGTCGCGGGCATAGCAGAAGGATGCCGACAAGCAGGTTGTGCCCTAGTCGGCGGGGAAACTGCAGAAATGCCAGGTTTCTACCCAGAAGATGAGTACGACCTGGCGGGGTTTGTCGTAGGAGTGGTGGAAAAAGACCGCTCGTTGACGGGTCAGGGAGCGGAAGCTGGAGATGTTATCTTAGGACTTGCCTCCAGTGGTCTGCAAAGCAGCGGCTATTCCCTTGTGCGCAAGGTGTTTTTCCACGATCATGATTACCAAGTTACACACCACTTTGATGAACTGGGCCGCAGCCTAGGGGAGGAACTGCTGGAGCCTACCCTGATCTATGTAAAGCCCATCCTGAGTCTTTTAAGTAAACTAAATGTTGTTGGTATAGCCAATATCAGCGGAGGAGGTCTACCAGAAAACCTGCCCCGATCTATGCCTGGCCATCTCGATGCTGTCATTAAGAAAGGTAGCTGGCCTATCCATCCCATCTTTGGCATTCTCCAGCGAATCGGTAATGTGGACGAAGTGGAGATGTACAACACATTTAACATGGGGATCGGTATGGCAACCATATTGGGGCCCAATCAAGTCGATGGAGCTATAGAAGAACTAGCCCGGCATGGGATCAAAGCTTACGCCATTGGCGAGTTGATTTCAGGTCAAGGAGAAGTGGTTTTCCGGTGAGGAGGAAGATAGGTGGGGCGATTGGCTATACTGATTTCCGGCCGAGGTTCGAATCTTCAGGCCTTGATCGATGCCATTGAGAGAGGCATTTTGGATGCGGAAATAGCAGTGGTGATCAGTGATCGGCCCGATATATTGGGCTTGGCCCGAGCAGAAAAAGCCGGTATTCGTACCCGGGTTTTGCCCTGGCAGGGAGATGAACATCGAGAGTCATACTTTGAAGCCATGGCTCAAGTTCTACATGACGAGAAGATAGATCTGATTGTATTGGCTGGATTTATGCGGGTGCTCTCTCGGAACATTATTCGAGAATTTCCCAACAAGATAATCAATATCCACCCTTCTCTTCTACCAGCGTTCTCGGGGATGAGGGCGCAAAGACAAGCTTTGAAGTATGGGGTCAAGCTGGCAGGATGCACTGTACATTTTGTTGATGAAGGGGTGGACACTGGACCAATACTCATTCAGAGGGCTGTACCGGTATATTCCCATGATACTGAAGATACCTTAGCCCAGCGAATATTGGCAGAGGAGCATGTTGCTTTACCAGAAGCTGTGCAGATGGTACTGGCAGGCAACTGGAGAATACAGGGGAGACGGGTAATATGCGAGCATTAGTAATCGGTAGCGGAGGTAGGGAGCACGCTCTTGTCAAGAAGCTTGCCGAGAGCTCACTGGTTGAATCAATATGGTGTTACCCTGGGAATGCTGGTATTGCTGACATAGCTAAGATCCCGCCTCTATCTTCTTCTAGCATAGAGGAGCTGGTAAGCTTTGCCAATGCCAATGGAATCGATCTTACCGTGGTGGGACCGGAAAATTACCTAGCTGACGGCATAGTCGATGCTTTCCGTGCCGAAGATCTGACTATCTTCGGACCAACGCAGGCCGCTGCTCAACTGGAAAGCAGCAAGATATTCGCTAAGGACTTGATGCAAAAACACGGGATACCCACTGCCCACCATCGAGTTTTCACCGATTTTGGCGAAGCGCAAGCCTATATAGAGCGGGTCGGAGCTCCCATTGTGATCAAGGCGGATGGCCTAGCAGCAGGCAAAGGTGTCACAGTGGCCCACGATATTGCTACTGCCTTGGAGGCTGCAAGGAGCACCCTATCCGGCCAAAAGGTAGGGGAAGCCGGTCGCCGTATAGTTGTAGAGGAATTCTTGTCGGGCCAAGAGCTATCTATTCTGGCCCTTTGTGATGGAAAGACGTGTCTGCCTTTAACGCCCAGCCAAGACCATAAGGCCATCGGTGATGGAGATCGGGGGCCAAATACTGGTGGGATGGGAGCCTATAGCCCTGTACCAGTGGTAGATGAAGCTCTTCGGGAGCAGATCTTTACCTCTATCTTGAGCCCAACGTTAAGGGCCTTGCGATGCGAAGGTATGGAGTACACTGGAGTTCTGTATGCTGGACTGATGCTTACTGAATCCGGACCTAAGGTGATTGAGTTCAACTGCCGGTTCGGTGATCCGGAGACCCAGGCAATTCTGCCAAGGCTAAAGACAGATCTAGCAGAGCTGCTTCTGTCTACCTGCCACGGGAGCTTGGATGCTTTGGGTCCAATAGAGTGGGACTCTCGGGCGTGTATCTGCATCGTTGCTGCATCTAAAGGGTATCCCGGTTCATATGAGACGGGTTTTCCCATCAGGGGACTAGAAGAAGTGGAGGATCAACGGGATGTTCTTGTCTTTCATGCCGGGACCGCCATCCATGATGGTCAGCTGGTGACGGCAGGAGGGCGAGTACTCGGTGTTTCAGCCTTGGGTAGTGACATACGCTCGGCCCGTGACCTAGCCTATGAAGCGATAGGTAAAATCGATTTTTCGGGGATGTATTACCGAAAGGATATCGGGTGGCGTGCTCTAGGTGGGTAATAGTACCATCGCTTATGGAGACAGGAAAAAGTAGGGGCCATCTTCCCATAGCGAAAGGATGGCCCCCATATACGGCTAAGCCCCAGCAAGGATCCAGGATATCGACTCCAGCCAACTTTAATTGATGGAGAGTCGCCGTCCCTCGCCTTCTACTTTGGGCAGACGAATCTGCAGTACTCCGTCGTGGAAGGTAGCTTCGGCTCCATCTGAGCTGATATCTTTGGGCATTGTAAAGGCTCTACGAAACTCTCCTGCTCTACGCTCTTGATAGATGATATTATCGTCGTCTTCTGTCCTTTTTGCCTCCATGGTCTTACCCCTAATGGTGACGGTATTGCCGTTAAGCTCAACCTCCAGATCCCCCTTACGGTATCCTGGAACGTCGGCTTTGACAATATATGCATCTGCCGTCTCTTCAACGTCAATGGCGGGGTACAATACGCCTGTTGCCAAGGTTTCATCCCATGGGAAACTGGCTAACTGCATCAAGTCATCCCAAGGACTCCAGTGTGCTCTTAGCATTCGACGAAACGGTATAAGATTGGCCATGAGATACAACCTCCTCAAGAAATGTTTGACCTTTCTTGACCTTCTTCTATACTATACCATTAAGGTCAGGAAAGGTCAAGTGAAACAGAGGCCGCTAATCATTTGCGTACGCCAGCATTTATGGTCTATAATGTGGACATAGATGAAGATAATGGCAGGGAACAGGTGAAGGCGTCTTTTTGGCCAGAGACTTCGAGCCTTCCGGAAGGGCAGAGGGGGTTTCCTTTGTATTTTCTCATAGTAGCTGATCATATTGATCCATTGCTATATGACTACTATAGGCCTGAGCGGTTTCCGAATATTGACCTGATTTTGGCCTGTGGCGATCTAAAGCAGTGGTATCTATCATATTTGATGTCCACCTTCAATGCGCCGCTCTACTATGTGAGGGGCAACCACGACACATCCTACGCTGTAGAGCCACCCGATGGGGGAGAGAGCATCCATGGACGAATTATTACTTATAAAGGCGTTCGAATAATGGGATTTGAGGGCAGTCAGGTATATACAAGGGATGCAGTGCAGTATACTGAACGGGAGATGTACCGGGCCTATCTATTGACGCGGCTACGGCTTTGGCGTGTGGGTGGGGTGGATATAGTCATCACCCACGCACCGCCCAAGGGCATCCACGACATGGAGAACGTCACCCATGCTGGGTTTAATACCTTTCGGAAGATCATCGAAAAGCATAACCCCAAGTATTTCTTCCACGGCCACACCCATCTAAACTACGGGCGCAGTCAAGAAAGGGTCACTAAGGTTGGCGACACATACGTAATCAATGCTTACGGTTTCTATGTCCTCAATTATGAAGAAGGTCCGGAAGGCAGCACTGCCTATCAGACCCCTAGATAGTATAGCCTGCCGCCACTCTGTTGGTAAGCGGCTTTCTTAGGCCGCCGTTAGCCCGCGACCACCTCGCTGCTGGTGGTGGCGTCCTGCCATTTCCGACACCGATCGCCCCAGCGTGCTAGGATCGCTTTGCTTTGCTTGATCTCGACTATTTCGCATCGATTGGCACAGCCACTGCATTCAAAGCTGGTCGATGTGAACTCTAACTCGCTGGCGGCGAAGCCACGAAAGCTGGTTTTGCCACTCCGTGCCACAGCCTCTTTAGCCAAAATCGCCATCCCCAAAGCACCCATGACATCGAAGTGTTCTGGGACTGTGATGGGAAGCTGTAGCTCTTTCTCAAAGGCGTTGCGAATACCCAGATTGGCCGCCACACCACCTTGAAAGATCACCGGAGCAGCTATGGATTTGCCTTTGCCCACGTTATTCAGGTAGTTCCTCACCAGAGCGTCACAAAGGCCCGCGACGATATCGCTGGTGGAGTGGCCCATTTGCTGCTTGTGAATCATGTCTGATTCGGCGAAAACTGAGCAACGACCGGCTATACGTACCGGATGCTTGCTTTTTAGAGCAAGGGCGCCAAATTCCTCAATGGGAATGCCTAAACGTCCTGCTTGTTGGTCGAGGAATGAACCGGTGCCAGCAGAGCAAACAGTGTTCATGGCGAAATCTACCACGATGCCATCTCTGATGACTATTAGCTTGGAGTCCTGTCCACCGATTTCCATCACTGTTTGTACATCAGGGATACAATGCAAAGCAGCTACAGCGTGGGCGGTAATCTCATTCTTGACGATGTCCGCCCCGATAATGACTCCGCTCAACTGCCGTGCGGACCCCGTAGTACCTGCCCCGAGTATACGAAGGGAGGGGGGAAGGCCTTGTCCCAGTTTTTTAAGTCCATCTTGGATTGCCTGAATGGGTTGACCCATGGTACGAATATACAGGCTCTCCAAAACGTGCCCGGTTTCATCCATAAGCACAAAGTTAGTACTGACTGAACCTACATCAACTCCCAGATAAGCCTTCAAGCTGTTTCACCTCTTAATCTTTGACGTCGCATAGTTAGAAGATCAACGAACGCTTCGAGGCGGGTACTTACCCCGGCTTTTCCTGTCTGTTCATCAAGCATCAGCGTTAGAACTGGCAAGTTATAGTCTTCACTCACCTTGGGTATGATGCTCTTGGCAACTATCTCTGGAATACACGTGAAAGGAGCCAATTGTACAACGCCATCGAAACCGCGTTTCGCGTAGAGAATCGTTTCTCCAATGCTGTTTTGACCATGGCCTCCGACCATCTCCGGCAGGTAAGGCTGAGCAGCTCGTTTAATGTTCATCTCGCCTGGGATGCGAAAAGCGTCGAGGATAGCATTGTCTTTAGTCCAATCAGTGAGGAAGATGGAGCGATGAACATAGACACCCATATGCCCTAAAGTCTCGACTACATCCTGGTTAACGAAGGGTTCTAAAACTACATAGATCTCACCGATCACGCCGACTCGTAGGGGTTCTCTTGCAAGATCCTGGGGTATGGCACGCAGCTCTTCTAGCCTAACTGCTGTCCTTGCCCTGACCTCGTCAACTGATTGTGCTGCATCTATGTCAGCAAAGGCGTCTTTTACTACTCGACTGGTGGTACCGATGTGCCTTTCTAGTGGGCGAATGCGATGGCTTTCCTTCTCCAATGCATCTAGAGCTAATAGCTTTTGCCACGTTAGCCAGAGCGCCCCAAGAAAATCACCGAAGCCAACCTCAACCAGGTCTTTTAAAATGAGGTACGTACCACGCCAGTTGCGATTGAGGGGCTCAAAGGTGATAACTCTCACGTCATAGCTTAGTTGTTCACGGAGGATTCGTTTCTGGAGCTGTGTATAATATCCTGCTCGACATGGGCCGACACCACCGGAGGAGACTATAGTATCAGCTCCCATCTCTAGGGCTTCCAAATAGCTACCTAGAAGAACTTTAAAAGGAAGACAGGCGAACTCCGGTGCATACTTCGTCCCCAAATCCAATGTGTGCTTGCTCGGAGGGGGAGGAAGCACAGTTTCATGACCAAGCCCTTCAAACAGCGCTTTAAGACCGATCCATGAGGTACCCATGCGGGGAAAGGTAATTTTCATGATGTTTGAGCCTCCTTTCTGCGCACTAACATATCTACAAAAGCTTCGATGCGGGTCATAACCCCAGCAACTCCCGTATGCTCATCCAGGCACAAAGACAGGAAAGGCATTCTATTATTCTTGCGACAATCGAGCTCTAGGAGCTTGCCAACCATGGCGTCGGGACCACAAGCAAAGGCAGTCACATGAATTACACCATCAACCATCTGCTCCTGGAAGAAATGATAGGTTGCTCTGATCACCTGATTACTGTAATGCCAGAAGAGATATTTGGGTTGTCTTTTGGCTTGAGCCTTGCGGGATTTACTAGGTACCATATCTGGCGTTATGACAGTCACACCGAGGCGACGAAGGCTAGCGAGTAGGTTACAACTGATGTAATCATCATAAATGGCATAGGGATAACCAACCACAGCTAAACGAACGCGCTGAGTGGAACTCTCTATGCTATTTGCAGTCCGAAGCAAGCTATTTTTGGCTTTAGCCAAGGCCAAGAGGCTATTGTCTTGAAGAGATGACCACCACTTGTTTACCATAGCCATAGCGTCCTCTGGCAGTATGCCGTGGGTTAGTAGTGATTCATAGTAGGCTCCCACCTGTGTAGCCTTCTGATATGCGACCAGGGCCCTGTATCGCGGTACACTCAGTATCTTTGCCACCTGTAGCCATGCTCTGAGGGGGGCAAATCTCCCGTCGCGAATATCTATTCGGGGAGTCAACAGGGGCGGAATGGCACCCTGTACGGAAGCTTCGATCATGTCTGGAAGTCCGAGAAATTTAGGGCAGAAGGTGGCATCACCATCAATACTGACCAGGCGTGGTATGAGGATCCAATCTACCTCGCCTATCAAGGCAGCCACGTGGCCATGGAAGACTTTGATGGGAATGCAAGCATCAGTCACCGTATCTCGTATTCCCATATCTAGGATGTCTTTTGTAGTAGGAGGACTCAAGATTACCTCCATCCCAAGTTCTTCAAGGTATGTGCGCCATTGCGGGTAGAAGGAGTAGTATGCTAATGCTCTGGGAATCCCAATACGGGTTGCCATTGTCTAACCTCCCGTCGTTTCCATCCTAAGGATTCGAGATTGAGAAGGAAAAGGCCTGCCCAGCCGGGAGATTTTCCCAAAGCGATCAGGCAGACCTGCATTATTTCCTTGCCCAGTTAGGACTATTTCATCGAGACCATGATATGCTCACGGGTGAGCTGCGGAGGCTCTCATGGCCGCCTCTGTCAAAGCTAGATACCGCGAATTGAATGAGTACCCTATCATCCCTGCCATTATCGGGAAAAGGCTCGGGCCGATACAAATAGCTGGTCTTGGTGGTCGGTAGTTCGGCTACCAACTGATATCCTACAAATGCATCTAGCTGGACATATACGAGATAGCCCGCTAGATCACCTTCCGGTGGCTCAACCGGCGCCCAACGAAGCAGTATGCCATCATCCTCCACGCTGGCATGTACCTGAGTAGGGGAAGGGGGAGGGACATCTATGGTTCCGATGATTTCCACTATGCCCCAGGCAGGACTCCAGGATACCTGGGTCACTTCACCGGGCGTGATACTTACGGTCTGCCAAGGTCCTTCATATATGCGATTATGCTGGTGGTAGGTATTTTCATAGAGTTCTACTCTCAGATCGTGGGTGCGGGAAGGCAGTTCATCGATGGTGACAGTGGTCTGAAAGCTTTCTGGGACCCCGAACTCTTTCACAATATTGGGCGGGGAATCGGTGCCGAAAATGAGTTTGCCTTTGACGAACCCGTGATGTGCAAACTTCCGTAGGTCCATTTCTACAACAAGTGTACCGGGGGCAGCCGTTAGAACTATTTTGGAGCTAACCGTTCTGCCTTCCTCAACCAAGATTGAGGCAAACCCTGAATAGAGAAGCTTGTCACCTCGGCTGTAAGCATCTATCCGCAGTTGCCAGCTGCCGATAAGCACTCCGTTTAATGTCCCGGATGCTGTCATGGTATCTGGATCAAAAACAAGGTCCTGGCTGATCCGGTGGTTGCCTCGTTGTAGTGTTGCAGCAATCCGAACGATTGGATGTTCTTGCTCTAAGCCCTTGGCAACCAGTGCCCGGACAGCTACGCCACCGGTGGGACCTTTAGGGGGAGAGGATGGATATGATATAGACTGACCCAGCCCACCGAAACAGCCACTGACCAAAGTAGCTATGCCCAGCAGTATAGCTGACATGAGCACAAGGGTTAATAGCCCTTGCTGGGTGGGTCTATTGGGATATCTAGTCACGGGGGACGACACCATGAAGAAAACCGCCTCCTTACCTCAAGCGGGCAAGCCGGCGGTGATAAGAAGGCCAACAGATGCCTTCCGTAGCTCTAGTATAGGTGGGTGGGCGGTTCCTGTCAAGTTCTTCGCACCTGTTTGGACCTGATTGAAGCTAGCTCCAGCTGCTACTAGACTCCAACAGAGCCTAAAGCTCTTGACTTTTGGCAAAGGGATTCTTATCTAAAGAAGCTATCAGCTTCTCCTTGTCTACATGGGTATAGATGGTGGTGGTGGCGATGTTCTCGTGGCCTAGAAGGCGCATAAGGGTCCGCAAATCCTCTCCATTGATGTAGAGAGCCGTGGCAAACGTATGTCTCAGCTTATGGGGTGTTAACATAACCTTCTTGCTTTCAGGCAGGTCAGTCAAAGCGGTATAGTCCTTCAGACTCTGCTGTACAGCTCGGGGCGTAATCCTGGTATACCTATTGCCAAGAAAGAGCGCCATGCGATGCTGTCCCTTAGCTTTTTCTCCAGGCCGGACTCGAAGGTAAGCAAGAACAGCTTCCCGCACAGCTTCCGGTACTGGTACGGGCCGGCTTTTACCACCTTTCCCATCGACAACGTGGTAGAACTCGGTATCTGGCCCGATGGAGTCTACATTCATCTGGATGACTTCACTGATTCTGAGTCCCATGCTCAACATAATAAGAAACATTGCATAGTCCCGTTCAGAGCCATGGCGGCGCACCGTGTCAAGGAAATGAAAAGCCTCTTCTGCGGTGAGGTGCAATGGCGCCTCGTTGCGGGGTATGGCTTTAGTCTCTAGATCGTTAATAATCGCGGGATCAGCGAGCAATCGGTGGTCAAGAAGGTAGTTGAAAAAGCGTCTGACGGCAACGATTTTGCGATTGAGGGTGGTTTGAGCATATCCTAAGGTTTCCTTCAAAAAGAGAAAGTATCCGACCAAATCATCTGATGTGATAGCTTCTAGGTCCACTGTGAAGCTGTCCAGCAAGCGCTGAGATGCCGGTCGCAGGCGGTTTTCATCGGCCTGCAAGATAGCTTCGAGTTGGGCATAAGCAGTCTGGTCTTGTGGTGGAATAACGCAGTCACAGCAGGCCAGGACAAGATGCAATTTTAGGAGCCGTAGGTCGGACCGATATGCTTTAGCAGTATTTATGCTCTTGTTAATCCCAAGCACCGCGATAAATCTCTCTACCTGTAAATCAAAATCTAGCATGGGAGGGCCCTCCATGTATCTTATCATCTAATACTAGTAATACTAGCCATCCGGATAGTGATGGCATGGCCCAAGGGGGTAAGGGCCGTGCAAAAACCAGGTGCTGCGTAAAAACAGCGTACTGATCTATATTCCAGACAAAGCGGTCATTCCCTGTCTAGTGAACCACATTCACTTCGCAGAAGATATATTATGCGAAGTGGGAGCGGTTGCAAGCAAGATATGGCCTTCAGTTGCTGGCTACCTCTCTGTGGGCTCATACAGACCCCA